>ONQV01000105.1 GCA_900320065.1 uncultured Eubacteriales bacterium
AATTCTTGGTAAATTTTATTGTTTTTCAGTAATTCTTCGTGGTTGCCCATGGCGGCGATCGTGCCGTTTTCCATAATGATTATCTTATCCGCGTCCTGAACGGAAGCGATACGCTGTGCGATTATAATTTTAGTGGTTTCGGGAATATACTTTTTAAGTCCTTGCCGAATAAGCGCGTCTGTATGCGTGTCGACGGCGGAAGTAGAGTCGTCAAGTATTAAAATTTTAGGTTTTTTAAGTAGTGCGCGCGCTATGCAAAGTCGCTGTTTCTGCCCGCCCGAAACGTTAGTGCCGCCTTGTTCTATTACGGTGTCGTATCCGTTGGGACGGGCAAGAACGAATTCGTGTGCCTGAGAAAGCGTTGTCGCTTCGAAAATTTCTTCGTCGGTCGCGTCCTTGTTGCCCCATTTAAGATTTTCTCTTATCGTTCCCGAAAAAAGCACGTTCTTTTGCAACACCATTGCGACGGCATTGCGGAGCGTGTTAAGGTCGTATTCTCTTACGTCGTTACCGCCGACTTTTACAGAACCTTCCGTAACGTCGTAAAGTCTTGGGATAAGGCTTACCATCGTGGTTTTGCCCGAACCCGTCGCACCGATAATACCTACGGTTTCGCCGCTTTTTATATCGAAAGAGATTTTTTCTACCGAATACCTGTCGGCGTTTTTGTTGTATTTGAAGGCTACGCCGTTAAAAGAAACGCTGCCGTCCTTTACAGTCGTAAGCGCGTTGTCGGGGGAAACGATGGAACTTTTTTCGTTTAAGACTTCGGAAATACGTTTCGCACTCGCAACGCTTATTACGAGCATGACCATTATCATTGAAAGCATCATAAGACTCATCAAAATCTGGAAGGAATATGTCATAAAACTCTGCAATTCCGTCCATTGAAGGAGAGTGTTTTCGGATTTGATTATAATAGACGAGCCGACCACGAATATGAGAATAATACCTGTATAAGTGCAGAAATTCATTATCGGAGTATTAAGAGCGACGAGTTTTTCCGCTTTCGTGAAGTTCTTTTTCACTTCGTCGGAGGCTTTTCTGAATTTGCCCTTTTCAAAATCTTCTCTGACGTAGGATTTTACTACTCTTATACCGCGGATGTTTTCTTCAACGGATTCGTTCATAGCGTCGTATTTTTTAAATATCTTCTGGAAGAAGGGTATCGCTTTTACCATTATGAAAATAAGTCCGAAAGCAAGCACGGGCGCAACGCAAAGGAAGATAAGCGCCATTTTTGCGTTTATGGTAAACGACATTATCATAGCGAAGATTATCATAAAGGGCGCACGGATAGCCGTTCTTATTATCATCATATACGACATTTCTACGTTGGTAACGTCGGTCGTAAGCCTTGTTACGAGCGAAGAAGTAGAGAATTTGTCAATATTCGAAAAGGAAAAATCCTGTATTTTATAGTACATATCTTTCCTGAGATTTTTGGCAAAGCCGCTGGAAGCGATAGCGGTGTATTTTCCCGCTTTTATGCCGCAGAACAGGGAAATAGTGGCGAACACCATAAGGACGGCGCCGAATTCGAGAATAAGAATCATATAACTCGGGTTTTCCGCGCCGCCGGTTAAAAAATTCAAAAGTTTGACTAAAAACGCGTCGCTTTCGACGGCTTTACCCGAAGCGATTTCGAGAACGCCCAAAAGAAGCGTCATTATCCAAGGGATTAGACACTCGATTATGGTTTCAAGCATAACGAAAGCAGGCGCGAGAAAGGAAGGTTTTTTATATTCCCTTATCGACCTGCTTAAATTTTTCAGCATAGGAATAAATCTTTGCGAATCGTCGGGTTTTGATTTTTTCATTTAGGTTACCTAATTAAGTTATATTATCAATATTTTTTATTATACATATTGCGTTTTTTTTTGTCAAACAAATTTGCAAAACGGAGACGTTTACGAAAACGGTTTTAGGGTATATGTCGCTTATAATCGAATAATATTTATTTTATGCGCGGATACGTCAATATCTTTCGTTAAGTAGATTGACAGTAACTATTTAAAAGTGATATAATACCAAAGAATAACTGTCATAATGGGTTTTATACGAAATGAAGAAATTTTTTACGAGCGAAAGCGTTACGAGCGGGCATCCCGATAAACTGTGCGACAGAATATCGGACGCGATTTTAGACGAATATTTAAAGCGTGATAATAAAGCGCGCGTTGCTTGCGAGTGTGCCGCCACCGAAAACTTTTTGCTGATAATGGGTGAAATTACGTCGGATGCGCAAGTCGACGTAAAGGAAGTCGCTAGAAACGTAATAAGAGAAACGGGTTACGATTTCAAAGGTTCGGCGTTTTCGTCCGATAACGTCGAAATAATCGTTAAGATAAACGGGCAGAGTCCCGATATCGCGATGGGCGTCGATAACTCTCTCGAAGCAAAGGAAAACAGCA
>ONQV01000020.1 GCA_900320065.1 uncultured Eubacteriales bacterium
CTCACTTCGCGCATTGCTTATCTCGTGCTTGAAAAAAAAGTAAACCCTTCTAATATAATGGCGATAACTTTTACCAACAAAGCGGCGGAAGAAATGAAAACCCGCTTGCAGAGTATTATCGACGGCACGGAATATATGTGGGTTTCGACTATACATAGTATGTGCGTTCGGATACTTCGTCGGGATATAGATAAACTAGGGTACGATAAATATTTTACGGTATACGACGAAACTGATAAAGAAAAAGTGTTAAAGCGTATTTTTAGCGAACTCGGCTACGATGCGGATAAACTATTAAAATCCGCTAAAAACTTTATATCGAACGCAAAAAACGAGTGTTTGTCGCCCGACGACGTAAAGACGGAAAATTTTAATTCCAGATTTACAGACGAACTCGTTAAGATTTACCGCGAATACGACAATCAACTTATGCGTTCAAACGCGTTGGATTTTGACGATTTGTTGTTAAAGACATACGAATTGTTGAGTTCGCATGCGGAAGTCCTTAATTATTATGCCGAAAAATTCCGCTATATACATATCGACGAGTTTCAGGACACGAACAAGGTGCAGTTTGCTATCGCTAAATTGCTTGCGAGCATTCACGGCAATATTTTCGTAGTCGGCGACGACGATCAGAGTATTTACGGTTGGCGCGGCGCGAAAATAGAAAACATACTCTCGTTTGAAAACGTGTTTAAAGGCGCGAAAGTCTATAAACTCGAAAGAAATTACAGATCGACGAAAAAGATTCTTCAACTTGCGAACTGCATAATTAAAAACAACTTGGGCAGAAAGGAAAAAGAACTATACACCGAAAATTCCGAAGGCGCAAGAGTGGAAACTTTCGTCGGCGGCGACGAAAACGAAGAAGCGACTTTCGTCGCGATACAAATAAAAAATCTTATGGCACGAACGGGATATTCGTATAAAGATTTTGCCGTTTTTATGCGCGTCAACGCGTTGTCCCGCGCTTTTGAACAGGAATTTACAAAATACGGAATACCTTATAGAATTTTCGGAGGTTTTAAGTTCTTCGAGCGCAAAGAAATAAAAGACGCGCTTTCGTATCTTAAACTTATATGCAATTCTTTTGACGACGAATCGTTTTTGCGTTCTATAAGCGTTCCGCGCCGCGGAATAGGCGATAAAACGCTGTTTGCCCTTCGCGAGTACTCGGCGGCGGCAGGGCTTTCGATGTACGAAGGGCTTATGCATCTCGATGAAATATCCGTAGGAGCGGCGGCAAGAACGAAACTGTTTAATTTCAGACTTTTGATCGACAGTTTCAAAGAATACGCGAAAGATAATTCCGTGCCTGATCTTTTAAAATTCGTGCTTGAAAAGACGTCGTTTAGGGAGCAGTTTGCGGAAAAATCCGAAGAAAACACTTCTAAACTTTACAATATAAACGAACTTATAAACTCTGCGGAGCAGTTTGTAAAGGACAATGCGGGCGCGGAACTTGCCGACTATTTAAATTCGGTAAGTCTTGCGAGCGATACCGACGACATAAATTCCGACGACGCGGTAACCGTCGCCACTATTCACGCAGTCAAGGGGTTGGAGTTTAATTGTGTGTTCGTTGCGGGACTTGACGAGAAAATATTGCCTATTCAGCGGAGTTATGACGATGATAGTGAAATAGAAGAAGAACGCAGACTTATGTACGTTGCTATCACGCGGGCAAAGGAGAGATTATATCTTACGCGTGCCGCGAGCAGATATATGTACGGCAGTCGCGATTATATGGCGCCTTCGAGATTTTTAAAGGAAGCGCAGCCGATTTTAAACCCGAACGCGAGCGAAAAGGAAAAGCGCACGGAGATCGGTTACGGTTATAAAACAGACCGTTATTATAAAGACGAAGAGAACGACGACTTACCCGTTTCGCAAAGCAAGATAGGCGGATATTCTTCTAATTACGCCAAAACAATGTTGTCGGGGAATACGCCGAAAGAAAATAAAAACGCCGATTACGCGGGATATAAGCGCGGAATTAAGGTAAAACACGTTAAATTCGGCGAAGGAACGGTTATAGACGTAAAAGGCGTGGGGGATAATATCATAGTGGACGTCGCTTTTAAGGGCGTTGGGATAAAGGCGCTTTCCGTAAAATACGCGCCGATGGAGATTATAAATGGATAGGATGAGAGAACTCGTAGATATACTGAACAAGTACGCGTACGAGTATTACGTTTTGGATAATCCGACGGTTTCGGACAGGGAATACGATGTTTTATACGACGAACTCGTTAAACTTGAAAAGGAAACGGGAAAGATTTTATTTGATTCTCCGACGAAAAGAGTGGGCGGCGAGCCTATATCGGCATTTAAAAAACATAACCATATAGAACGGCTTTACAGTCTTGATAAAGCGACTACCGAAGAAGAGATTTTCGCTTTCGATAAGCGTATAAGAAAAGAAGATGAAAGCGACGTAATCTATACCGTGGAATATAAGTTTGACGGACTTACGATATGCCTTACTTACGAAGACGGTAAGTTCGTCCGTGCGACTACCCGCGGGAACGGTGTTACGGGGGAAGACGTTACGAGCCAAATTATGACGGTCAAATGTTTTCCGCTTACGATAAAAGAAAAAGGCACTTTGGAAGTTCAGGGCGAAGCGATAATACGATTGTCTGTTTTAGACGAATACAATAAGACCGCGGATGAACCGCTTAAAAACGCGCGCAACGCCGTGGCGGGGGCGATAAGGAATCTCGACCCGAAAGTAACCGAAAAACGCCGTGTGGAAATTATGTTTTATAACGTAAATTACAGTTCGGAAAGACCTTTTTCGTCGCAAACGGAGTGCGTTGAATTTTTGCGCAAAAACGGGTTCAAAGTGCATCCGTTTTTAAGCGTTTGCCGTGGCGTAAATGAAGTTATGACAGCCATAAAAGATATTGAAATCAATAGGAAAAATCTTGATATTTTAACGGACGGGGCGGTCGTTAAGGTGAACGATTTTTCTTTGAGAAAAAATCTCGGTTTTACCGACAAGTTTCCGCGTTGGGCTATCGCTTTTAAGTTTGAAGCGGAAGAAATAACGACAATCCTTAACGACGTTATCTGGCAGGTCGGAAGAACGGGAAAACTTACGCCCTTGGGGCTCGTTTCACCCGTTGAATTAGCAGGGGCGACGGTAAGTAAAGCGACGCTTAACAACTACGGCGATATTATGCGGAAAAATATAAAAATCGGCGCAAGAGTTTTGATCAGGCGTAGCAACGAAGTTATTCCCGAAATTTTAGGCACTACCGAAATTACCGAAGATTGTAAAGACGTTATCAAACCCACAGTTTGCCCGTATTGCGGAGCTACTTTAACGGAAACGGGTGCGAACCTGTTTTGCCCGAATCCGCATTGCAGACCGAGAGTTATAGCAAAACTTGCGAACTTCGCTTGTAAAAACGGTATGAATATAGACGGGTTTTCCGCTATGACCGCGGGGCAGTTGTACGATAGTTTGGGCGTGGAAAATTTTTCCGACTTATATTCGCTGGATAAAGAAAAAGTATCGGGTTTGGAAGGTTTCGGCGCGCTTAAAACCGACAATTTATTCAACGCGATAGAAGCGTCTAAAAACGTTGATTTTGCCAACTTTATTTTTGCGCTGGGTATTGACAACGTGGGGAAAAAGACCGCAGGGGATATCGCCGCGAAATTCCGCGATATAAACGGTTTGAAATCCGCTACGATTGACGACCTTCTGGCGGTCGAAGATATAGGCGCGGTAATTGCACAATGCGTTTACGATTATTTCCGCGACGAGAAAAATATTGAAGAAATAAATAAACTTTTAGCCTTGGGCGTAAAAATTTCCGCCCCCGCAACACAAAATAAGGAAGGAGTTTTCGGCGGCGAAAAAGTGGTTCTTACGGGTACGCTTTCAAAGTATAAGCGGGACGAAGCGGCAAAAATTATCGAGCGCGAAGGCGGAGAAATAATGAGCGGCGTTTCAAAGAAAACGACTTTGGTTTTAGCAGGGGAAAACGCGGGCAGCAAACTTGATAAAGCGCGCGTTTTCGGAATAAAAATTATTGACGAAACCGAGTTTGAAAATCTTATTAAAGTTTAAATTTAAATATTATTTTACTTGATAAACTCGTTTTTTTATGATAAAATAAACGGGAAAATAGATAAAAACGGTTCAAGGTAACTTATATGTATAGTATGACGGGCTACGGCAGGGCGGAATATTCGGAAAACGGGATAGACCTTACGGTCGAACTCAAATCGGTCAATAACCGTAATTTTGATTTTAACGCGAAGATGCCGCGTGCGTTCATCAGCATCGAAGATAAGATAAGAAAAACGGTTTCCGAGTATATTAAGCGCGGAAAAATAGAAGTATATATCAATTTTTCCGACCATAGGGAAACGCGTGGCGCGGTTAGCGCCGACGTAGGACGCGCAGCCGAATATTATCGCGCCGCGGAAGAGATTTCAAAGGAACTCGGACTCCCCAACGACTGCACCGTTTCCTATCTTTTGAAGTGTCCCGACGTTATTCAAGACGATTTTACGCTTGACGCTTCGGAATTTGAAGAAATATTGATTAAAACCCTTAACACCGCTTGCGAAAAGTTTAACTGTATGCGTAAACTTGAAGGCGAAAAACTTATTGCCGATATGCTTTCCCGTATGGATACCATTGAAGATCTGGCGGGTAAGGTTGCGGAGCGTGCGCCGCTCGTCGTTGCGGAGTACAGGGAAAAACTTAAAGCGAGAATAGAAGAAGCGCTTGCGGACGTCAAATACGACGAAACGCGGCTACTCAACGAAGTTGCGTTCTTTACCGATAAAGTCAATATTGACGAAGAATTGACCAGATTAAAGTCGCATATTTCGCAGTTCCGCGCTATCGTAAACACCGCGGGAGCGGGTAAAAAACTCGATTTTTTAATGCAGGAATTTAATCGTGAAACGAACACGATTTGTTCAAAATCCAACGATTTGCAGGTTACGGGATACGGCTTGTCGCTTAAAAACGAAATAGAAAAAGTCCGCGAACAGGTCCAAAACCTTGAATAAAAATAAAAAGCAAATTATTTCAAAAAAAGGAGATAGATAATTATGATACATAAACCGCCTATCGACGATTTAGCCGCTAAAATAGGTTCAAAGTACGCTTTGTGCGTGGTGGCGTCGAAGAGAGCAAGACAAATTATGGAACAGGCGCAGAACCAAGGTCTTACCGAACTTCCGGGGAACGAAAAACCGTTATCTGTTGCCGCGCAGGAAATCTACGACGGAAAATTGATCGCTACGGGCGACTGACAACGGGCAGTAACCGATAAGGCTTGTCGATGCGTTCACGTTGCTGGACGCATTTGTTTTAGAAAATGTTTGCCGAAGTCATAGTCGATATTTCGCACAGCGAAGCGGATAAAATATTCGAGTATTCTTTTGAAGATTGCAGGATAGTTGCCGGCAGTCGGGTTTTGGTGCCTTTCGGCGGCAAAACTATCGAAGGAATAGTGATAAGAACCAAAGATTATTGCGATTTCGACGAAAAAAAGGTCAAGCCGATAATTTCTCTGCTTGAAGAAATTCCCGCGCTTACCAAGGAAACCTTGGCGCTTGCGGATTTTATCGTTAAAACTTGCTACGTTTCTCGGGCGCTCGCATTTAGGCAGTTTTTGCCCGTAGAAATGCGGAAAGGCAGGGTAAGAGAACAGTTCGTTAAATTCGCGGAACTGTCGGAAGACGTAAATATCGACGACGTTTTATCGTCTTTAAGGAAATCAGCCGTAAGACAGCGCGACCTTATTCTGTTTTTAGAAGAAAACGGCAAAACGCCGCTTACCGAACTAAACGACAAATTCGGCGGCGCGGTCAAAGCGCTTTCAGATAAGGACGCGCTTAAAATTACTTCGGAGAAGCGTTTGCGTTCGCCGTATAAAGATTTGGGCGGTTCAGTGCGGAAATTCGCACTTACCGAAAAACAACTTTTTGCCGTAAACAGCGTGGAAAATTCCGATAAACTTACTACGCTTTTATTCGGCGTAACGGGTAGCGGCAAAACGGAAGTATATCTCGATTTAATAGATAAAACCTTGAAAAAAGGGAAAACCGCAATAATGCTCGTGCCGGAAATTTCCCTTACGCCGCAAATGCTTAAACAACTTCGCGCCCGTTTCGGCGAAAACGCCGCGATTTTACACAGCGGACTTTCCGCCGGCGAAAGGTACGACGAGTGGTGGCGACTTCGCACGGGCGAAGCCCATATTGCCATCGGGGCGAGAAGCGCGGTTTTTGCACCCGTAGAGAACGTGGGGCTTATAATAATCGACGAAGAACACGACGGCAGTTACGTCAGCGAGTCCGCACCCCGTTACAATACCGCGGATATCGCCGAATTTCGTTCTCGCTTCAACAACGCGAAACTGGTTCTCGGCAGTGCAACGCCGTCTATCGAGAGTTTTTTAAAAGCGAAAAACGGCGAATATAATTTTATCGAATTGCCCGACAGAATAAATCAAAAACCCCTTCCCGATATAGAAATAGCGGATATGCGTAAAGAAGTTAGAAGGGGCAATAATACGCCGTTTTCTTCCATCTTAAAAGACGAACTCGCAAAATGCCTTGAAAAGGGCAATCAAGCGATTCTTTTTCTCAATCAACGCGGATATTCCAAAACCGTAGTCTGTACCGAGTGCGGGCACGTGCAAAAGTGCGCTTCCTGCGACGTTTCGCTTACTTACCATAAGGAAGACGATTCGCTTTTGTGCCACTATTGCGGAGCGAAATATAAAATGATCTCCGCCTGTACAGAGTGCGGAAGTCCTTTTATAAAATACGGCGGTTTCGGCACGGAAAAGATAGTTGCGGACTTAAAAACGCTTTTTCCTTCGGCACGTATATTGCGTATGGACAGAGATACCACGCAGACGAAAGAAGGGCATTTCAAGATACTTTCCGAGTTTTCCGCGAGAAAAGCGGATATTCTCGTAGGCACGCAGATGATAGCGAAGGGGCACGATTTTCCTTTCGTAACGCTCGTAGGAATTCTCGACGCGGATATGAGCCTGCATTTTTCCGATTTCAGGAGCGCGGAGCGGACTTTTCAGCTCATTACGCAGGTAGCTGGTAGAAGCGGCAGAGCGGGCGAAGCGGGCAAGGTGGTTTTACAGACCTACCAGCCAGAAAATCACGTTTTAAGACAAGCGGTAAATTACGATTATAACGGCTTTTTCGAGCGGGAAATTTCCATAAGAAAGGCAACCGCTTTCCCGCCGTTTACGAAAATCGTGCGCGTGTTGGTGCAGAGCGAAAACGACGAACTCGCATTAAACGCCGTTAAGGACCTGTATAACGAACTCG
Source organism: uncultured Eubacteriales bacterium (assembly GCA_900320065.1). GTDB lineage: Bacteria > Bacillota > Clostridia > Christensenellales > Borkfalkiaceae > UBA1259. Next base: position 7,336 of record ONQV01000020.1, read on the forward strand.
GCGACATAAAACGCGAGCGGGAAACTTGCTTTAAGTTTTTCGGTTGTATGAAAGCGCCGCTTAAAAAATTGCAGGGTAAATACCGCTATCAGATCCTGATGCGTATCGATAACGGAAACGACGATTTGATAGACAGGATTTTTGCGGCTTCAAACGCGAAAAACCGCGGAAAACTTAACGTTTATATGGAAATTAATCCTAACAATTTAACTTAAAAGGTGAAAAATGGCTATACGCAACATTATTCAGATAGGAGACCCGACTCTCCGCAAAAAGAGTTTTGAAGTAACCGATTTCGGGGCAAAGACCGCCGAGCTTTTAGACGATATGAAGGAAACGCTCATAAAGGCCGACGGCGTGGGGCTTGCCGCGCCGCAGGTCGGGGTGTTAAGGCGGATATTTATAGTTAAAATCGACGATTTATATTACGAGTGCATAAATCCCGTTATAGTTGAACAAAAGGGCAAGCAGATAGGCGACGAAGGCTGTCTATCGGTACGCGGCAAATTCGGAACTGTAGAGCGTCCCAAAAAAGTTACCGTAGTCGCTTACGACAGAAACGGTAAAAAATTTACGGTAAAAGCGCAGGACTTTGTGGCGCGCGCGTTTTGTCACGAGTACGATCATTTAGAAGGAATTTTATACGTTGATAAAGCCCAAAGTATGGGGGAAGATAAAGGTTGAAAGTAGTTTTTTTGGGAACGCCGGATTTTGCGGTTCTGCCGCTTAAAGCGGTTTTTGAAAAAAAAGGCGTGGAGATTGCCGCCGTTATATGCAACAAAGATAAGCCGACGGGTAGGAAGCAGATTTTAACCGCGCCGCCTGTAAAACAAGCGGCGCTTGACTTGGGGCTACCCGTTTTTCAATACGATAAAATCCGCACAGAAGGTGTGGACGACCTAAAAAAAATAAAGCCGGATCTAATGATAACCTGTGCTTTCGGACAGATACTTTCGCAGGAAATTCTGGATATTCCGAAACTCGGCGTCATAAATATCCACGCGTCGCTTTTGCCGAAATATCGCGGGGCGTCGCCCATACACTACGCTATATTGAACGGTGAAAAGCAGACCGGAATAACCATAATGAAAACCGATATCGGCATAGATACGGGAGATATTATCTTGCAAAAAACGCTTGATATAGGCGAAAGAGAAACTTGCGGCGAACTGTTTAGCAGGCTTTCCGTTCTCGGCGCGGAGTGTGTAACCGAAGCGCTGGATTTGATTATAAGCGGTAAAGCGACTTTTACCCGTCAGGACGACGCGAAAGCGACCTATACCAAAACTATAAAAAAGGAACAAGCCGTTATAGACTGGACGCGTTCCGCCGAAGAAATAGTGAACGCGGTCAGAGCCTTTAACCCCGCGCCCGTCGCTTTTACTTATTTAGACGGAGAGCCGTTTAAGATTTACGAAGCGGAAGTGTGTGAAAAACAGGGCGAAGCGGGTAAGGTCATTTTTTCCGACGATACGATAGTGGTCGGCGCGGGGAGAAACTCCGTGGCGCTTAAAAAAGTATGTAAAGCGGGCGGAAAGGCTATGAATTCCGCGGATTTTCTGCGCGGCAACAAATTGCCCGTAGGAACGTTTTTCGGGCGATAATAATGGTAAATTATTTTTACGACTGTTACCGTATCTTAAACAAGGTTTACAGCGAGAAAAAATATATAAAACAAGCGATAAACGACGAGTATATCGAAGAAATAAACAGAGCGCTTACCGTTAAAATTTGTTACGGAGTGCTGGATAGGGATATAGAATTATCGTATTACATAAAAAATTTTACCGAAAAAACGCCTAAACTTGCCGTCAGGACTATTCTTAAAATCTCCATTTATATGATAAAATATCTTGGTAAAAAAGCGTATTTTGTCGTAGAAAACGCCGTAGAACTTACCAAAAAACTCGGTAAAAGCGGCGCAAGCGGGTTCGTAAACGCCTTTTTAAGAAAATTTACGGTAAGCAGCATAAAATTGCCCGACGACCCGATACAAAGATTATCCGTGCAATATTCCTATCCCGAATTTGCGGTAAAGATTTTGGCGGAAGATTACGGACTAACGCGGGCGGAAAAAATAATTGCCGCGCCTTATCCCGACAATACGCTTTGTTTTTACGGGGCGGACGGCAAAAAATACCTTACCGAAAAGGGTATTTCTTTTAGCGAAACGCCCTTTAATAACGTTTTTACCGTAAAAAATTTTACTCGGAACACCGATTATGACGAAGGATTATACACGTATCAGGCGCTCGGTTCGGTTGCAATATGCGAAGTGGTAGACGCTTGCGACAATATCTTGGATTGTTGTGCCGCACCCGGGGGAAAGAGCGTAAGACTCTCGTTTAAGGCTAAAAACGTGGTTTCGTGGGATATTCATCCGCACAGGGTAAAACTTATCGAAGAATACGCGAGCCGCATGAAACGGGGCAATATCGTTGCCGAATTGCGCGACGCCGCCGTGTACTACGAAGAATTTTCAAAGCAGTTCGACGCGGTGCTTTGCGACGCGCCGTGTAGCGGATTCGGGGTAGTCGGCGACAATCCCGATATCAAACTTAACAGGACGGAAAAAGACGTTTCTGAACTCGTAAAACAACAATCGGCTATATTAAATACCGTTTGCGAGTACGTAAAACTCGGCGGCTGTCTTTATTATTCGACTTGTTCTGTTTTTTTTAGAGAAAATATAGGAATGATCAAGGATTTTCTTTCACGCAGAACGAACTTTATTGTTGAAAAAATCGACAGTCCGCTTACGCATCTCGATATTGAAGGGACGAACGCTTTTCTGCCCGACGTGTCTTTAGGGAACGGGTTTTACGTTGCCAAACTTAAAAGGATAAAGTAAAGTGAAGAAAAACGCGCTCGATATGTCTTTTGACGAGTTAAAATTTTATATGGAAAGCGTCGGCGAAAAATCTTTCCGTGCGGGACAGGTTTTTAAGTCGCTACATAGGGGACTTGATTTTTCGGAAATGACCGATATCCCGAAAACTCTTCGCGAACGGCTTGACGGCGAATTTGCGGCGCAAGGCGTAAAGATAATAAAGTCGTTAAAGAGTGTCGACGGCACGGAAAAGTTTTTGTTCGCGCTTGCGGACGGTAACGTCGTCGAAAGCGTGCTGATGCAGTATAAATACGGTGCGACACTTTGCGTTTCCACACAGGTAGGGTGCAGGATGAATTGCGCGTTCTGCGCTTCGGGGCTTAACGGGCTTGTGAGAAATATGTCGAGCGGCGAAATATTAGGCGAAGTAATCGCGGCTAACCGATACGCGGGCGGAGATCTTGCCGATAAACGTAAAATAATCAATATCGTGCTTATGGGAAGCGGCGAACCGCTTGATAATTATGACCAAACAGTAAAATTCATTAAAACCGTCTCGTGCAAAGAAGGAATAAACGTAAGCGTAAGAAATATAAGTCTTTCGACTTGCGGATTAGTTCCTAAAATGTACGATCTGGCGCGAGAAAATCTTGCGGTAAATCTTACGGTGTCGTTGCACTCGCCGTTCGACGAAGAGCGAAAGAGAATAATGCCCGTGGCGAAAACTTATTCTATCCGCGAAATTCTGGACGCTTGCGCTTATTATTTCGACAAAACGGGCAGAAGATATATTTTCGAGTACGTGCTTATAAGTGGAGAAAACGACTCCGCTCGGCACGCGGAAGCCCTTATAAAACTGCTTAAAGGTCGTCCGTGCCACGTTAATCTTATAAGGCTTAACGAAGTAAAAGAACGGGGACTTAAAGGCGGCACGGAGAAAGACGCTTACAGATTTATGGGTACGTTAAACGATGGCGGGATTTCGGCAACGTTACGGCGAAAAATGGGCGAAGATATAAACGGTGCGTGCGGACAACTTCGCCGAAGATATTTGGAAGAACAGCCCGAAACGGGTATTGAATAAAGGAGAAAAAATATGAGACAAATCAAAATCGCTCCGTCGATGTTGTCGGCGGACTTTGCCAGATTCGGGGAAGACGTGAAATCGATTACCGAAAACGGCGCGGATCTTTTGCACCTTGACGTTATGGATGGTAATTTCGTAAAGAACATATCTTTCGGACCGAAGTTTATAAAAGAAGCGAGACCTTATTCGGACTTAACGTTCGACGCGCATCTCATGATCGTAAATCCTTGGAATTACATAGAGCGTTTTGCGGAAGCTGGCGCGGATATAATAACCGTTCACTACGAAGCGTGCAAGGATAGACTTAAAGATACGCTTAAAGCGATAAAGACTTTGGGCGTTAAATGCGGTGCGGTAATAAATCCTGACACCGAAGTTTCGGCGATAAAAGACGTTATCGAAGACTGCGATATGCTTTTACTTATGAGCGTGTTTCCGGGGTTCGGCGGGCAGAAATTTATTCCCGAAGTGCTGCCGAAAATATCGGAAGCGGCAAAACTTATCGAGAGTACGGGCAAAGATACAGATCTGGAAATCGACGGCGGTATTACGGCGGAAAACGTTTCCGAAGTCAAAAAAGCGGGCGCTAACGTAATAGTTGCGGGCAGTACCGTGTTTAAAGAAAAGGATAGGGCGGCGATAATTCGTAAACTTCGCGAAATATAAATCGGCACGAAACACGGCGGAAAAGCATATAAATAAAGCATAGATATCTTTTTCAGGGGTTGATTTATGAAAATTTATTGTTTCAAACCGCCGAAAATCGTTAGGGGAATATTAAAACTCGTTTTTGCGTCTAAACTTAAAAAGAGCGCTTGACGAAGAAAATCTTATGACTAAACGCCCCCGCACCTAAATTCGGTGCGGGGGCGTGCCATACGTTTTATACAAAATTAAATTAAGTTTACGACGGTTTCGCTGATTTTATCGGTATCTTCAAGTTCCTTTGCAAGTTTTTTGAATACGCTCGGTACTTCCGCATAAGAACATTCGGCGATTTTAAGGTTGGAAAAGTTTATCGCTTTGTTGGCGATAAGGTTTATGCTGGTCGCCGTATAACCGAAATCGGTGTTGATACAATGTATATCGAGTTGCTTTTTTACCGCTTGCATAAATGAAACGGGACCCGTTTTGTTGAACGCGCCCGTAAACGCCACCGCTGCGCCGAAAGAGGCGAGAGAAAACGCTTTGGCGACGGGGATATTGCAGTCGGCGACGTAAACGACCTTGTCGGTCATTCTTCCGCTCGTGATGTTCGCAACTTCCTTTTGCCAGTTGTCGTTTGCGCCCAAAACGTAGTAAATGCCTGATTTTTTAGCCGCTTCGTAATCGTCTTCGTCCATAGTCATAACGATAGGGACGGCTTGATAATATATAAGTAGTTGAGCGAAAATGTTTCCGAAATTGTTTGCGCCTATAACCGCAACGTAATCGCCCTTTTTGATATTCAGTTTGTCGTAGACCGCTATGGCGAGAGAAATATGGTGGATAAAAAGAGCTTCTTTATCGGATACGCTATCGGGGAGCACGAAAAGTTTTTCGTGCGCCGCGGAAACGAAATCGCTTAAAAACCCGTCGAAATCTTCGCCCGCTATTTGCAGATCCGAACATTTTTCGTATTCGCCGTTTTTGCAGTTATAACAGTTTTCGCACTCTCTTACGGGTTCGATATAAGTTCTTTTGCCTTTTTCAAGATCGAAAAGATTATGCCCCGTTTCGGAGAGTATTCCTATTCCGGCGCTGCCGAGTACGACTTCGTTAGCGTCTATTTCGCCGGTATAACGCAAAACGTCCGAAAGGGTAATGAGCGCTTTAGTCATTCTGACTTTCGGTAAAATTACGGATTGTTGCGTTTCCGCAATCTCTTTTTCGGTAACGTTAAAAGGTTTTATAAGTCTGTAACCTTTCATAATTGCTCCGTGTTCTGAAATTTATCATATTGTACACCAAAAAAAAAGAAAATGCAAGCGAATATGCGCCGAATTGACAAATAGTCTCATAAAATAAATTTAGTTAAAAATTTAAAAAAAGCGCTTGCTAACAGTTGACTAAATGCGGAAAATATAATATAATTACACGGTAAAATACATTTAGAGGTGCGTTATGAAACAGGAAATTCATCCGGATTATCACGAAGTAACCGTAGTTTGCGCTTGCGGTGAAACGTTTAAGACCGGTTCCACTAAAAAAACAGACGTTATAAAGGTTGATATTTGTAGCAAATGTCATCCGTTCTTTACGGGTAAACAGAAACTCGTCGATACCGGCGGCCGCGTTGATAAATTCAACAAAAGATACAGCAAAGCGAAATAATGTTGTTTTTTACACGGCTTTAAGGTATTTTATAACCCCTTAAAGCCGTTTTTTTTGTTGCAAGGTATGTCAAAAAAGTCGGGAAAAAAGAAAAAACGCGTTTCTATCGGCGGTCAGGCGGTAATAGAAGGCGTTTATATGCGCGGTGAAAAAGCCGAAGCGACTGCCGTGCGCGACGCGGACGGCGTTATCCGTATAGAAACGGCGCGACGCAAAAAGGCGGGTCGCAACGCGTTTTTAAAATTGCCGATAATACGCGGTATAGTCGCTTTTATAGATTCGCTTTTCGGCGGCACGAAAACGCTTATGCGGTCTGCGGAAGTATATGGCGAAGGAGAGCCGTCTAAATTTGAAAAATGGCTTGCCGAAAAACTTAAAATCAATGTTATGACGGTAATAAGCGTGATCTCAGTAGTTTTGGGATTTGCGCTTGCCGTGGTTCTTTTTATGTTTTTGCCGCAGGTTGTACGCGGTGCGTTCGAAAAATGGTTTAACGGCGGGGAAAGTTTCGGTATCTGGGCGAAAAACTTTATTGAAGGCGGCGTTAAACTGCTTATTTTCGTACTGTATATTTTAGCCGTTTCGCTCCTTAAAGATATTCGTCGTACTTTTATGTATCACGGTGCGGAGCATAAAACCATAACCTGTTTTGAGCGTGGGCTGGATTTGACGGTTGAAAACGCAAAGAAATGCCCGCGCGTGCACGATAGATGCGGAACGACTTTTATCGTTTTCGTGTTGACCATAAGCATTATAGTAATGGCTTGCGTGGAAGCGCTGTTAGGGCAAAGCGTTCAAGGGGTCTTGCGCGTTTTACTGAAAATTGCGCTTTTACCGATAGTCGCGGGGCTTTCGTACGAACTGTTGAAACTTCTTGCAAAAACCAAAAGTCCGCTCGTTTTCCCGCTTAAAGTCCCCGGGTTTTTGCTCCAACTTTTAACTACGCGAGAACCGGACGACCGAATGCTTGAAGTCGCTATCGCGTCATTTTCCGCCGTTTACGAAATGGATAATGACGAAAGTATCGCGGAACGCAAATTCGAGTTGCCGATAAAGCGCCGAGATCTACTTAACAAAGTTAAGGCTACACTTAAAGAAAACGGGATAGACGAAGACGCGGAAGCGGAGTGGATAATTTCGATTACTCTCGGAATAAAAAGGGACGAAGTCGATACCGATAATCTCGTGTCTGTCAAAAATACCGATAGAATAAATGCTCTCGTGAACGAAAGAATAACGGGCAGACCGCTCTGGTACTGCATCGGCGATACGGATTTTTACGGGTATAGGATAAAGGTGGACGAAAGGGCGCTTATACCGCGTCCCGAAACCGAACTTTTGGTAGAGCAGGCTCTAAAATATATCGACGAAACTAAAACCGTACTCGATTTATGCACGGGGAGCGGGGCGATAGCGGTAACAATAAGTAAAGAAACGGGGGCTACCGTTTACGCTTCCGATATAAGCATAGACGCGCTTAAACTTGCGCGTGAGAACGAAGAACTCTGCGGCGCTAAGATAAATTTCGTTTTAAGCGATATGTTCGAGTCGTTCGACGTGGAAAAATTCGACGTGATAATATCGAATCCGCCGTATATTAAATCCGAAGATATCAAAGGCTTACAGACGGAAATAAAGGATTTCGAGCCGATAACGGCGTTGGACGGCGGGAAAGACGGCTTACATTTTTACCGTATTATAGCCGAAAACGCGCCGAAATTCTTAAATCGCGGCGGCGTATTGCTTTTAGAGTGCGGAAAGGGACAGGCACGAGAAATCAAAGAGATGCTTACGGATTTTTCGCAAGTCGAAATAATAAAAGATTACGAAAACGTAGATAGAATTGTGAAGGCGGTGCTTTAATGTTTAAAAAACTCGACAAGATGCTTGAACGGTACGAAAAACTTAACGAATTAGTCGCAGACGCTTCCGTTATCGCAAAAATGGACGAGTGGAAGACGTACAGTAAAGAACTTGCCGATATGTCCGAAACGGTGGAAAAGTACACCGAATATAAGAAAGTCAGTAAAGAACTCGCCGATTTGGAGCGCGATATAACGTCCGAAACCGATAAGGAAATGAAAGACCTTATGGAAGAAGAAATTTTATCGTGCAAGGAGAGGTTAGAAAGAATTTCCGCCGAACTTCGGGTTTTGCTGTTGCCTAAAAATCCCGACGACGATAAAAACGTTATTATGGAAATCCGCGCGGGCGCGGGCGGCGAAGAAGCCAGCCTATTTGCCTACGAATTGTATCGGATGTACGTTAAATACGCAGAGAAAAACCGTTGGAAAACCGAAGAGATCGACAATAATTCGACCGAACTCGGCGGCGTAAAGGAAGTCGTGTTTTCGATATCGGGCAAATCCGCGTTCGGAAAACTCAAATTCGAAAGCGGCGTACACCGCGTACAGCGCGTTCCCGAAACGGAATCGCAGGGCAGAGTGCATACTTCGACGGCTACCGTAGCGGTTCTTCCCGAAGCGACGGACGTCGAAATAAATATAGACGAAAAAGATCTGCGCGTCGATACTTTGCGTTCGAGCGGCGCAGGCGGTCAACATATCAATAAAACCGAATCGTGCATAAGGCTCACGCATATTCCTACGGGGATAGTGGTGTTGTGTCAGGACGAGCGTTCGCAGACCAAAAACCGCGAAAAGGCGATGAAAGTTTTAAAGAGCAGACTTTACGACTACTATAAGTCCCAAGCGGACAAAGAATATGCGGATAACAGAAGAAGTCAGGTCGGCACGGGCGACCGTTCGGAGAGAATAAGAACTTATAATTTTCCCGACGGGCGCGTTACCGACCACAGAATAAAACTTACTCTGTATTCGATAGACAGTTTTATGATGGGTGAAATTGACGAAATGATAGAAGCGCTAAACATTGCCGACAGGGAAAGCAGGCTCGCGGCGGGTTTTGACGAAGAATAAAGGAGAAAAGCACAATGATTTCCAAAAAGGTCAGCGGAATTAAACCGTCTTTGACGCTTGAAATTACGGCAAAGGCTAAAAAGATGAAGGCGTCGGGCATATCTGTAATAGGTTTCGGCGCGGGCGAACCGGATTTTAATACGCCCGATTACATAATTAACGCGGCAAAACACGCGCTCGATATAGGCTTTACGAAATATACTCCCGCGTCGGGTATGCAGGAACTTAAAGTCGCCGTTTGCGACAAATTTAAAAAAGATAACGGACTCGACTATCAGCCTTCCGACATAGTTATATCGTCGGGCGCAAAGAGTTCTTTGTATCACGCGATATGCGCGCTCGTCGACGACGGGGACGAAGTGATTTTGCCTTCTCCGTACTGGCTTACTTATCCCGAACTTATAGGGCTTGCGGGCGGCAAGACCGTATTCATAGAAACGAAAGCGGAAAACGGCTTTAAGATAACCGCGGAAGAACTTGAAAAGGCGATAACGCCTAAAACCAAGTGTTTTATTCTCAATTCGCCGAATAATCCCACGGGCGCGGTATATTCCGAAGAAGAGATAAAATCGCTCGCAAAAGTGGTGGAGAAACACGGTTTATACGTTATTTCGGACGAAATTTACGAAAAACTCGTGTACGGCGGTGCAAAGCACTATTCGATCGCGTCGTGCAGCGAATATCTTAAAGAACATACCGTAATCGTAAACGGTATGAGTAAGACGTATTCTATGACGGGTTGGCGTATAGGCTATATAGCCGCTCCGGCCGCTATTGCGAAAGCCGTTTCGAGTATGCAGAGCCATACTACCAGTAATGCTTGTTCGATTGCGCAATACGCTTCGGTCGAAGCGCTAAAATCACCCGAAAGCGAAGCGTTCGTGTGCAATATGCAAAAAGTGTTCGACGACAGAAGAAAATATATGATGCATAGATTGTCCGATATTTCGGGTGTTAAATTTACCGAACCGCAAGGCGCGTTTTATATATTCGTGGACGTTTCAAGCGTATACGGGAAATCTTACGAAGGACAGGTTATCGACGGTTCGCTTGCGTTTGCGGACGCGGCGCTTAAAAAAGGCGTCGCCGTAGTGCCGGGGGCGGCTTTCGGTAACGACGGTTGCATAAGACTGTCTTACGCAACGTCTATGGACGATATAAGAGAAGGCTTAAACAGACTTGAAGCATTTATCAAGGAGGTGAAGTAATGCACAGAAAAACTATCGAAACCAACAGAAAAACGAACTTACTTGAAGAAGGATATTACAAATATCCTTTACAAGACGTAAAAAAACCGCAGTTATTCAGAGACGTTTTCGATT
>ONQV01000015.1 GCA_900320065.1 uncultured Eubacteriales bacterium
TACTTAAATTGTACGAAAGGCGAATTCGATAATAAAGCCGACATGCATTATCTTGTAAAAGACGATGCGCTCGTGCGTTCCGAAACCCCGTCGGACGGTTTTTGGGTAAACGTTTACGATAAAGAGTCCGTTTCTCTCGTTGATATATTAAACGACGAAGTGGTGGACGCCTTTATCAACGAAACGCACGAAAGATACAAAAGCGAGATAAAAGACTTGTCGGAAAACATCGTCGGGTTTTTCACGGACGAACCGCTCTATTGCGAACAGGACGGGTTGCCTTTTCCGACAAAAATACGCGAGTATTTTGCCGAACTGTACGGCGAAGACGTTTACGATAGTTTGGGACTTCTTTTTTCCGAACAGGCAGGTTATGAAAGATTCCGTTATAGGTATTATAAATGCTGTCAGGAACTTTTTCTTAAAAATTTTGCGCAGAAATTATATAGTTGGCACGATAAAAACGGTTTGAAACTTACGGGTCATTACGTTGAAGAACGTGATCTTTATTCCCAGATGCTGAATAATGCGGGTATAATGCCTTATTACGAGTTTATGCATATTCCGGGGATAGACTGGCTTTGCAGAAGATATATGAACGTTTCCGTCATAAGGCAACTTACAAGCGTTACCGCGCAACTTAATAAAGAGTATGTTTTAAGCGAGATGTTTGCTATGACGGGTTGGGACGTTACGCCGAAAGAACTTAAAAGTATTGCCGATTATCAATATAATTACGGTGTAAACGTTATGTGTCAGCACCTTGTTCCTTATTCGGAAAAAGGCGAAAGGAAAAACGATTATCCCGCGCATTTTTCTTCTTTTAACGCTTGGGTATCAAGGGGTATGGCGGAATTTAACCGATATTTCGACGCTCTCGGTCAGTTTATAAGGGACGGCAGGGAAAACGTTGAGGTCGGCGTGCTTTTCAATATCCGCAGCGCATATCTTAAATATGATTTTGCCGATTGGATGTGCGTTGAAGATCTTGAAGTGAGTTATATCGTCGACGGATGCGAAAATCTTGCAAATCATCACGTTGCGTTCCATATTCTTGACGAAACCTTGCTTGCAAGACACGGCGGCGTCGAAAACGGAAAAATCACGCTCGGGAAGTGTTCTTATACCACTTTGGTTATCCCCAAAGTAACCGTTATAGACAAATCCACAGACGATATTTTACGTAAATTTGTCGGTCAGGGCGGAAAAGTGCTTTTGCTTGACGGTACCCCGCGTCTTGTCGAAGGTGAACCCGCTATATTTGATTATCTGAAAACGAACGTTTCTTTCGAAGAAATATTTGCCGCGAACGAATATCAAGTGTCTTCCGATTCGGCGTTTTTGCATACGTCTTTGCGTTCGATAGACGGGAAGAAGTATTTGTTTGCCGTAAATATCGGCGACGAAGAGATAACTACCGAATTTTATTCTGACGGCGCTCGTTTCGACGCGCTTTACGACGTGGTTACGGATAAATTGACTTTTGTCGGAAAACGCATTACCATACCGCCGAAGGAATCGGTTATAGTATGCGGATATGAAGGCAAAACAGCCGAGCCGAAAGAATATCAGACGATTGAAATCGGCGGCGGGGAATATACGGTCGTAGATTTCAATGCAAACTATATGGCTTTGGATTTTGCCCGTCTTTCTTATGACGGCGTTAATTTCGAAGCGGCGGCTATGCCCGTGGTCGGGATATTCAGAAGATTGCTTGCCGAACGTTATTGCGGTGCGGTATATCTCAAATACGGTTTTACGCTGAAAGAGAGACCCGAAAACATTTCTTTGCTGTTTGAAGACGCTGACAAAATTGCCGTAAAACTGAATGGAAACGATATAACGTTTGACGGGATTTCCGACCTTGACGAAATTTACAGTCGTGCGGATATATCAGGCAAGGTCGTGGCGGGTGAAAACGTTATGATGGTAAAGTATGATTTCTATCAGGACGAAAACGTGTATTATGCATTGTTCGGCGAAGGCGTTTCGGAAAGTATCAAAAATTGTATGACGTATAATACAATGATTGCCGTGCCCTATCTTTCGGGTAAATTCGGAGTGTATTCGGATAATTTCAGGGCGGGATATACGCCATGGGCGGTACACGCCGATACCTTCTACATCGGCAAATCGCCCGAAAAGATTGTTGATCTTGTCGAACAGGGTTTTCCGTTTTTTGCGGGCAATATTACCCTTAAAAGGGAATTCGTCGCAAATTCAGACAACGTCAAATTAAGGTTGAAAGGTAGATTTCATTATGCCGAAATTGCAGTAAACGGACAAAGTGCGGGATCGCTTATGTTTACGGATACTATTGACGTTTCGGATTTGGTTATAAAAGGGAAAAATATTCTCGAAATAAAGTTGTATTCGGGGAACAGAAATCTTTTAGGACCGCATCACTGCGAAAAACAAGACGTCGATGTGGCTGTCGGACCTTATGCGTTCGATTTTACAGATACTTGGAAGGAGAACGGCAGTCCGGAATTTACGGCACGTTATTCTTTCTCAAAATTCGGTTTGTTTGATAAATAGTGTTTACGTGCGGTAACGGAGAAATTTATTATGGCAGAAAAACTTTACGATAAAACACAGGAAATTTGCCGTTACGGACGATTTGACCGTAACGTTCCCGCCGGATATACGGTAACCGACGGCGGGGGACTTTGCGCGCCGTGGTATTATATATTTCAAAACAGAAATATACTTTTATACGTTGACCAGAACGGGCCCGTCAAAATTCAGCACCAACCGCCGTCGGGGATTCTTGTCTGCAAAAGGGAACTTGGCGAAACTCAAAGTAAGTGGCAGGTATGGATACAGTCAAAAGGGCTTAACGGCGGAGTGCCCGTAAGTAATTTCAATAATCCAGTGTTGCGTTACGATCTTAGAAAACCCGTCTTTACGGTAAAGTGGTCGCCTGAAATCGCAATATATAAGTCCGAATACGAAAGTGTGGACATAATCACCGAAATATTCGTGCCGACGGATAAAGCGACGGTTTGTATGAAGACGACTATCGTGAACAGAAGCGGAAAAGAAACGGAATTTACCGTTTTGCCCGCATTGTTTCCTTATGTTAACTCGCCGCAAATGGTCGCGTGGGATCTGCCGGAGTGGTATCTTACAAGTACCGCGGTAAAAAGCGAAAAAACTTTTTGCATTTACGGTCAGATGAAAGATCCTTCGATGGATGAAAATAAATATCGTTCGGTTACGTTTAACTGTGATTTTGATCCCGAAGCCGAATTCGAACTCAATATGAGTAAATTTACGCGTGCGGGGAATTTCTTTTCACCTGAAACTGTCATAAATGACTTGCCGTTCGAGCATAAATGTAAAGATGCGGATACGAAAATTTTATATTCTGAAAAACAGGCGGTTTGGGCTGTAAAGTACAGAACACGCATAAAGCCGCAAAGCAGCAAGACATTTATGCAAGTCCTTACCGTTCAGAATTCTAAAACGTTCGACAGTTCGGAAAACGAGTTTGAGTATAATTATTTTGACGAGTGTTTATATAATGAATACGTCGGTAAATCAAATGCATTTTATTCAGATTTGTTTTCAAAACGTTCGGTTAAAACGGATAATGTTTTGTATAATGATTTTATAAATTATTTTGCGCCTTTGCAAATGTTTTGGGTGTGTTCGCTCGATAGGGGTTGGCCGTCTTCAATGCGCGGCACAAGGGACGCAAGTCAGGACTTTACGGGGATGACGCCGATAGATCCGAGATGGGTGAGAGAAACGATTTTGCAACTTTTATTAAACCAGCGTACTGACGGTTGGTTTCCGAGACAGATAAGCACGATTTCAAGACAATCCCCGTGCGATATGCGAAATTTTTGCGACGGCGGTGCGTTTTTTATCGAACTTTTGTATGAATATCTTACTTTTACAAGAGATGTCGGACTATTGAACGAATCCGTTATGTGGTTGGATTCCGACGATAAAAGTACGGTGGCGGAACATTTTGAAAGGTGCGTAGGATATTATATCGATTCAAAAAATATCGGCGAACACGGTTTGTGTAAAGCGTGGTACGGGGACTGGTGGGACGTTATCGATCACGTGGGTTCGGACGGGCGCGGAGAAACGGTTACAGTTACCGCACAAACAGTACTGAATTTAAAATACGTGATTGAAATAATAAAATGGGCGGTATCACTCGGTAAACTCGACAAAAGATATTACGCTTTGACGGAAAAATATTCAGAAGAGAAAGAAAAATTTGCGTCAGCGTTAAGAAAATACGCGTTTAATGAAAAAGGTTATTTCAACGGGTATTTTAACGACGACGGAAAGTGGCTGTTTTCGGATAAAGATCCAGATGGGGAAAGTAGATTGTATTTAGTCGGCAACGCTTGGGCGATAATAAGCGGCGTTGCGGACGAAAAAATGCGCAAATCTGTTCTTTCCAACGTAGAAAAATACAGTTTTGGCAGAATGGGGTATAATACCAACAGCCTTGCTTTTAAGACGTTCGTGCCGAAAGCGGGCAGAGTGGGCAATCTGTCTATAAACGAAGATTGCCCGTATAATCACGCGCAGAGTTTTTTGGTGCGCGCGTGTTGCGTCGCGGGCAACCCCGAAATGGCTTATAATGTTACGCGTTATATTCTTCCGATAGAACAGGAGTATGCACCCGTGGAAAAGACTTTTGCGCCGCCGTATTGTATCGCCAACGCATACAGCAACAGCGACGCGAATCTGCACAGAGTTGAATTACAATTTTTATCGGGAACGGTTTCGTACGTTTTGCGTACGGTGTATTCCTATTTTTTCGGTATTTCATACGGCTTCGACGGTTTAACGATAAAACATTGTTTACCGAAAGAATTCGGCGATTGTTCGGCGGAATTCACCTATATCGGTAAAAAGTTTACATTGAATTACAAACGTACCGATAAATTGTTAAAAGTCGTTAAATTCAACAAGAAAGAGTGGACTAAAACCGCATATAGTGAAGAATACGGAAAAGTTTTTCCGTTTTTTGCCGACGATGATATGCAAGACGAAAATATTATTGAAATAGAATATTGATAGCATACAAGAGTCAATGTCAATCGGTATGCTAGCAGAACTTGCAATAGCGTATATGCTGGACTTAAAAGGCGTAACTTCTTTGGTGATGTGTGTGGAAAAACCTGAACAGGCGAGAGAGAACATATTCTTAATAAACTACAAATCGCTGTTCGAAAACTCAAGAGAGAAAATAACAGGACCTTTCAAATATGTTAATGAACAGGTGTTATGCCAATGGCTTTGGAATAAATAAAAGCAATTATAAATGTAAAAATAAAAGGAGAAAAGAAAATGAATAAAATTTTTGAACCGGCAACAGATTTTAACTTTAAACCCGCGGACTTCGTTCCGTTTAAGGACAGGGAACTTTGCGAAAAGTTAAGGAAGATAAGCGGCACCGACCTTGAAAAGCACGAAAGTTGGCAACACCCTGATTTCAAAGTAAAGGTAATGATGAACCCGCACCCTGTCTTAATCGCAACGCTGTTTTCGAGAATAAAGGAAGCGTCGGAAAAGGGCAAGAAATTCACCATGATACTCGGAAACCCCGAACCAGAAACGTATATCCCGCTTTCGCAACTTATCAACTACTTTAAGGTAGATTGCAGAAACGTACATATATTTGCTATGGACGAATGGGCGGATGACCAAGGCAATATCGCGCCCGAAACGTATAAGGCGGGTTTTGCACACTCTATGCTTAAATACTTGGTATATAATATCGACGAAAAACTCCGTATGCCTATGTCGCAAGTACATTATCCTACGAATAAGAACATAAACAGTTATTCGGATATGATAACGGAAACGGGCGAAGGCGGAGCGGATATTTGTTCGTCGTCACCGGGTTGGACGGGACACATGGCGTTTATAGATCCCGTGGAAGAATTTACGAGTGCGAAAGATATAGACGAGTGGCTCAATATGAAAGCAAGACTTGTTAAATTACACCCGCTTACAGTCGCGCAGAATTCACTTCACGGCGTATTCGGACAATCGGGCTACGTAGCGGACGTTCCGCCCATGGCAGCGACGATAGGGCCTGTTGACGTAAAGAACGCGAGAGAAAGAATAGAAGTGCACGCACTTTTAACCAACAACACCTTCTCTTCTTGGCAGCGTATGACTTCGCGACTTGTATTGCACGCGCCCGTAACGCCTTTAATACCGAGTTCTATGTTACAACTTATGAACACGCAGGTATACGTAAGCGAAGAACTCGCCGCACCGTTCGAGTGTTGGGAAAAAGTCGGATATTAAGATGAAAATTTGCTATAAAGCGAATATCGTAACGAAAGAATCTGTTTTAACGGATTCTTTCGTTACGGTTGAAAACGGCATTATAACTTATCTGGGCAAGGATTGTCCTAAGGACTGTGAAATAGCAGACTGTACCGGCAAATATATAATGCCGGGGTTTATAGATATACATTGTCACGCAAGCGCTTTGAATATGGCGACGGATAACCCGCAAGAAGTAGGCGAGTACCACTTATCTCACGGCACGACGTCTATGCTTTTGACTTTTTATAGGGACGTTCCGCACGAAAAACTGCTTAATTGTTTAAACGAAGTTAAAGACCTTATAGGTAAGTCGAACGTAATAGGCGCGCATTTAGAAGGCCCTATATTAAACGCTAATTTCGGAACGGGTAGCGGGAACACACAAGAACTTCCCGATAAAGCGAAATATGGTAAGTATATAGAGAGCGGCGTAGTAAAGCAGTGGACGTCTTCTCCCGAAGTTGATGGCGTAGCGGGGATGATAAAAGATATATCCGCGGCGGGAATAATTCCGTCAATAGGACATAGCAAAGCGTCATACGCGCAAGTCAAAGCGGCTTTTCAAGCGGGAGCAAGGCTAACGACGCATATATTCGATGCAACGGGAACGACCAAAGACGAAAGCACGATGGATGGCACACAAGACATATCGTTCGACGAAGCGTGTATGCTTATGTCGGATATGTTTTACGAAGTTATCTGCGATAAAAACTGGGTACACGTAAAAAAAGAAAAACTCGCCTTGTTAATAAAGACAGTCGGTATCGACAGAGTTATAGCGATAACCGATAGTTTTATGAGCGACGGGAACGACCAAAGCGATATAAACGTATTTTACTCTGCCGACGGCAAAGCGGATTTATCCGGCAGTAAACTTACGATGGACAAGGTGGCGAAAAATCTCTTTAACGCGGGATATACACCCGTTCAGGTTTCTTGGCTTACGTCGTATAACGCGGCAAAGCTTCTTAAACTTTCTGACCGCGGAGAAATTGCCGTCGGCAAAAAAGCGGATATAGTGTTATTAGACGAAAACGCGAATTTTATAAAGGTTCTATAAAGTATATTATTATGAAAAAAGAAACTATAAAACAAGTAAAAGCGGTATATAAGATAGAATCGGAGTGTGTCGCCGAAATGGAAAAATATTTCGACGAAGAAAGTTTTTCAAAAGCGGTAGACCTACTTAAAAATGCCGAAAGGATAGGTACTTGCGGGTGCGGACATTCAGGGATTATCTGTCAGCACTTCGCACATTTATTGTGTTGTATCGAGCAGCCCGCAAGGTTTATTTCTCCCGCGGAAGCGGTACACGGAGCGACCGGCTTTTTACAAAAGGGCGACGTAATGGTGTTTGCGTCCCGCGGCGGAAAAACCAAAGAACTTTTGCCCATATTAGATATTTGTAAAAAGAAAGGCGTAAAGGTAATAACGGTAACGGAGAACTTTGAAAGTCCGCTTGCAATAGGCGCGGACGTAGTGTTAAAGCAGTACGTAAACCGCGAAACGGATAAATACAATTCGCAAGGCACGACATCAACTACCGCGCTGTGTGTAATATTCCACACTTTGCAAACCGCGCTTATTGAAGAAACGGGATTTTTGAACGAACAGTTTGCGGTAATACACCCAGGCGGAGCGGTAGGCGAAAGACTTAATAAAAAAGGACTATAAATTATGTTAAAGGATTATAAAATAAGCGAACCGTTTTTCGAGTACGGACCTAAATGTTATATGTACGGCGAAACTTTGCTTAATATGGCAAAAGGATTAGAAAAACTCGCAATTAAATATAATGTGGACGTGGTTTTGGATATACCTGATACCGAGATATACAATATAGCGCATAACGTAGATACCAAACGTGTACACGTTTATTCGCAACATATGGATAGTATAGAAATCGGCAGGGGTATGGGTAGAATTTTACCTGAAGCATTAAAAGCCGCGGGAGCAGTGGGCGTAATGCTTAACCACGCGGAACATAAACTTACGTTAAACGAGATAGAAAAGGCAATAAAGCGAGCGGACAGCGTAGGGCTTGCCACGATGGTCTGTGCGGACAGTATAGAAGAAGTTAAGGCGGTAGCGAAATTAGCACCTAATATACTTGTAGCAGAGCCAACGGAACTTATAGGAACGGGCAAGCCTGCGGATAAGGCGTACGTTGACGAAGTAATACGGGTAATAAGAGAAATTAATCCGGACATAAAGCCTTTCCCGTCTGCGGGTATAAGCAAAGGGGAAGACTGCTACAACATAATAAAGGCGGGTTCATCCGCGTCAGGTTGTTCGAGTGCTATAGCAAAGGCAAAAGAACCGCTTAAACTCGCGGAAGAGATGATGGCGGCGGTAAGACGTGCCTACGACGAGAGAAATAAATAACGCACCTAAACAATGTGTGATATATTTGTTCAAGGAATAGGGTTTATAGGGATAGCGCTTAACATAATAGCCGTACAATTCAATAAGCACTGGCAGATAGTATTGCTTAAAACGCTTGGCTCAGGCTTATTCGTCGTGCAGTATATTTTGCTAAAAGCGTGGACGGGCGCGGCGATGGACGGAATAGGGATACTGCGGAATATAATCTTCATATTCACTGTTAAAAACGGTAAACCAACGCTATTCTGGATAATATTTTTCTCGGCTTTAACAATAGCGCTGGGGATTGCGACCTTTGAAGGGTATATAAGTTTACTCGCTATAACAGCAAAACTACTTTCCTGTATATCATACGGAATAAATAACGCAAGGGCAATAAGGTATATAAACCTTCCGTCAAGCGGGTGCTGGCTAATATATAACGGCTTACACTTCTCGCTTGCGGGGATACTTAATGAAATATTCGTAATAACGTCGATAATCATAGCGGAAATCCGCTTGCATTACAAAAACAAAGATAAAATAAAACAAGAAGGAGAACAAACAAATGGAATTCAAAGTGTTTCAGAAGGAATTAGAAGTACAATCGAAGGGTTGGAGACCGACCTTTCACGACGTAAGTAAGGAAGTGATCGACATAGTTAAAGAGTCGGGCATAAAGAACGGCACGGTAACAATCGCGTCGCATCATACTACCTGCTCGGTAATGATACAGGAGTGTTCGCACGATCTTGACATCTACGATTTAGAATACTTACAGCACGATATCTTAAAGATAATGCAGAAATTAGTACCCGACTATTCGGAAAACAACGCGTATATGCATCCCGGACCTATCCACACTCAATTCGGAAGACACGTGGACGAACCGGGCGACTGGACGAGCCTTAATACGGACGGACACTTGCGTTCGGTATTCTTCGGAAGAAGCGAAGCGATGACTATTAAAGACGGTGTTTTAGACGGCGGGGAATTTGCACACATATACTTTGTTGACTGGGATCAGGTGAGAGCAAGACACAGACAGATAAACGTAACGGTAATGGGAACTACGGAAGATATTAATGACCGTAAGTATAACGGCGGCAAGGTAATAGACACTTGGAGAAAGTATACCGACGAAGAAAAGGCGGTAGACGTTCACTATACTAAACAGCAGGAAAGAAGAAAACCCGAAGATACGAAGAAGTGGTTTTAATTAAATGAAATATTTACTCGGCGCGGATTTCGGGACTACGTCGTTAAAGATGTGTTTGTTCGACGAAAACGGCAAGTTAATAGTTTCGGAATCCGCGAAGTATAACTTAATAACCGAAGGGGAGTTTGTAGAATTTTCCGCGGAAGAGTTTTACCAAGTGTTTTTGTCCGTTATAAAGAGAATAACGGAGAAATACCCTGTCTATGCAATGAGCATAGATACTCAGGGCGAAACCTTAATAGTGTTAGATAAAGAAAATAAGCCTTTAACTAACGCAATAATTTGGCTTGACAACAGAGCGGCAAAACAGGCGAAAGAGATAGAAGAAAAGTTTACGGTAAAAGGTATATACGAATTAACGGGGCAAGCGGAAATACCGGCAGGCTATCCCGCGCCTAAAATAATCTGGCTTAAAGAGAACAGACCTGATGTATATAAAAACGCGGCTCACTATCTTTTGCTTGAAGATTATATAATTTACCGTTTAACGGGCAAGTATGCTGCGTCAAGGTCTTTGTATTCGTCGTCGCTACTTATGAACGTAAAAACGGGCGAATACATACTCGAAATGCTGGACTATTTAGGGATAAAGGAAAGTCAACTTTCAACACTTTATGAAAGCGGCGTAAACGTCGGAGAGTATAACGGGGTAAAGGTAATGACGAGCGCACTCGACCAGATAGCGGGGATAACGGGCGCAGGAGTAGTTAAAGAAGGGATAATGAGCGAAACAACGGGTACGTCGCTTGCGGTATCCGTTCTTACAGATAAATTACCCGTATGGCATAAAGAACTTACTGTTTCCGCTTATTATGTAAAAAAAGGACTATATGCGCTTTTGATGTGGGCACCGACAGCGGGAGCAACATTAGAATGGTTTAAGAAGAACTTTTGCGAGAGCGACGATTATGCTACACTCAATGAATTTGCTGAAAGCGTGCCGAAAGGAAGCGAAGGACTTATTTGTATCCCGCACTTATGCGGAACTGTAATGCCCGAAAATAACGCCAAAGTAAAAGGTGTGTTTTTCGGGGCAACGTTAAAGCATAATAAAGGGCATTTTGTTCGGGCTATAATGGAAAGTATAGCGTACACGATAAAAGAGTATGCAGATTACATAAATGCTGACGTAAAAGAGATACGTAGTATGGGCGGTGGCGCTAACAGTAAACTCTGGTGCGAGATAAAAGCGGAAGTGCTTAATAAAAAGGTAATAACGCTAAAAGAGAACGAAACGGCATGTTTAGGTTCTGCAATATTTGCAGGACTTGGCGCAGGAGTATTTAGCGATACAATATCCGCAACTGAAAAGATAGTACAAAAGAACAAAGAATATATGCCGAAGGAAAACGGATATGCGGCATTATATACTGACTACAAGGACAAAGAGAAAAAGATAACGGAGATATATAAATGAACGACTTGAAGATAGGCTACGCAGAAGAAAATATAAATCCGAAACTCGGTATTGCGATAGAAGGTTATTACGTTCCGAGATTTGCGAAAGGAATATTGAGCGACCTTAAAGCGATAGCGCTTGCGGTAAAAAGCGGCGACGAGACGGTTATTATTTTAAGTCTCGATATATGCGAGATAGACCTTAACGCATTGAATAAAATAAAATCGGCGATAGCGGTAAAAACGGGCATTAAGGCTGAAAATTTGTTTATATCTGCAACGCATACGCATACTGGGCCGTGCCTTAAAGATAGCGGGTATTTTGACTATAACGCAGAATTCGTTAAAGAGTACCTTGATTTCTTGGCGGAACAGTCCGCTGTAGCGGCAAAAACCGCAATACAGGACTTAAAGGCCGCAAAAATGGGATATGCGACAGGTAAAGCACCCGACAGAATAGCGTACATAAGGCGTTATAAGATGAAAGACGGTTCTACCATGACCTGTCCGCCGATAAACGATCCGAATATAGATTACCCCTTGGGAACGCTTGACAAAAGGGTGAACGTGTTGCGTTTCGATAGGGAAAACGCCGAAAGCATAGTGATAATGAATTACGGTATTCATGCGGATACTGTAAACGGAGAACTTATATCTTCGGACTGGGTAGGCTGGGCGCAAAGTACGCTTGCAAGAAGTCTTGACGGGGTAAAATGCGTTTGTATAATGGGTGCGCAGGGAGACGTGGGAAGTACCAACGTTCACCCGACAGACAGCGATATGAACGATACAGAGATAAGTTTCGACAACGAGATGAAAAGCCCAGGCATGGCGAGATTTGTCGGTCGCGCACTTGCGGGAACGGTGTTACAAGTTTACGATAAAGTACAATACGTCGACGTTGATAGTATAAAGATTATTACCGAGCCTTGCAAAGTGGATATAAACGTTCCCGATAAAAAAGACTTACCGCTTGCGCATAAATATGCAGAGTTGCACGGTCAGGACAGGGACGACCTTATACCATTTAAGGCGATGGAACTTACAACTGTAGTTGCCGAAGCGATGCGTATGGTAAGACTCGAAAATAGTCCTAAAACAAAGACTATGGAGATGAAAGGATTAAGGCTAGGGAACATAGCGCTTATCGGGATACCCGGCGAACCGTTCACCGAGATAGGCGAGAAGATTAAGGCGATAGGCGGTTTTGACTTAATAATGCCGTGCGCTTTAACTAACGGTTACGAAGGGTATTTCCCGTCGAAAGCGGCATACGCAGAAGGCGGTTATGAAGCCAGAACTTCGGAGTTTAAGGACACCATATCGGATACGGTTGTTGTAACCGCAGGTAAAATATTAAAAAAATTAAAATAGCGGTAATTTATGAAAAAGATAGAAAAATAAAGTAATGTTTAATACAATAAAAGACGGCGCAAAAGTTTGCGAGTTTTTGTGGAGTATAGACGAAGCAATATCGAAAGGCAGGTATGATTTTAACGAAAACTTATACGTCAATCTCGTGTCTTATGAAACGAAATCTACGAATAATTTTGACGGAATATAATATATAAATAATTGGTCAAATGAAAAAAGTTTGATGTTGAAGTATTATATGAAGAAAAATATAAAAATACCAATCAGGGGAAACCTTTTATCCCATATTGTATGAGCTTTAATACGGATGAGAATTACAATGAGGCTTTATCTTTTATGATTGATGCCTTAGAATTTTTGTCATGTAAGCCAAATCATGTATTTGAATTCATATTTATTGCTTATGATATTTATAGTAAATCTATTTCTATAATTGGACATATAACTCAACGGATCTCAAATCTCGTTTTACATTGGAGAGTATTAATAGAAAATGATAATAAATTACAGTTATCGTTTTATAATTTATTAAAAAATGCCTCGAAAAAGATTGATATA
Source organism: uncultured Eubacteriales bacterium (assembly GCA_900320065.1). Taxonomy (GTDB): domain Bacteria; phylum Bacillota; class Clostridia; order Christensenellales; family Borkfalkiaceae; genus UBA1259. The sequence goes on from ONQV01000015.1 coordinate 13,229, forward strand.
AATTTAGATAATTATATTAAACTGTTTGGACATTCTTTATCAGAATAATTATTGGCAACTATGTAAGTCCAATATAAAAATTTTAAGAATAATTAATAATTTAACATAAATGGGGGAAATTTGGGGAAAAGAAATCGCAAAATCGTAAGGATTTAATTGACTTTTTTAAGGTTTGGTTTTTGGTTCAAGTCCCGCCTTCGGCACCAAAATGACAGGGATAGGCATTTTGCCTATCCCTGTCATTTTGGCATTTAAGTTATAGCGGGACTTGAACAGGTTGGTATCGGTGGCCGCAAAGTATATCGTAATTTGCAATCTCGGCGTGAAAGCGAGCGTATATCCGTAAGGATATGCAAAAACTTTTGTTTTTGCAAAAAAGCGCAAGCGTTTTTAGCAAAGCGGAGCAAGTCCCGTCCTGCGAACGAGCGCCCCCGCTCGCTATTTATTTTAACGACGCATGCGTTGCGTCGTTTTGCTTTTTAAAAATAGTTGTACAAATATATAAATAAAAAGTGTAAAAATGTTTCGTTGTTCGTTTGTTGTTTTGTGCAACAAATTAACAACAAACTGCAACAAACGGGTATTGAAGTGTCCGAAATTTCGGGTTATAATTAAATATATAAATGAAAAAACAGGGGGATTTCCGTTTTATGAAAAATATCAGCAAAATTTTGGCTGTCTGTTTAAGCGTTCTGCTTGTTTTCTGTTCCTGCGGGAAAACGAACACCGTTACGCACGACGATAACGGCGGCCAGCAAGAAGAAATTGTCGAAAAGGATTTCGTAGAAGGCGTCAGCGGCGTTCTGTCCGTACAAGGTTCGGACGTCGTTTATCCCGAAGAACTTTGGTCGGCACCCGATTTCGGTTATGAAAGCACTCTGGATTTCGGCGGAGAGAATACCGAAGGGGTAAAAGGGATATTCTTTACTTCGCCTGTACGATATAAGGGTAAACCCACGCGGGTCGCGGCGTATATAGGGTTTCCGAGTTATGCGTCCGCTACCGACAAAGTGCCGGCGATAGTGCTCGTACACGGCGGACTTGGAACGGCGGTTCCGCAGTGGGTCAAATACTGGAACGACTTGGGCTTTGCCGCGATAAGCATGGACACCGAAGGCGCAGAGCCTACGGCGGGCATTTCCAACGAGAACACGGGGGATTACCATAGGGACAGAAACCGTTATGCGGGCGGGCAGTTCTACGAAGCGGGTCCCACCAACAACGGTTTCAGCGACTGGGATAAGCCGCTCGAAGATCAATGGATGTATCACGCGACTTCCGCGGTCATATTGAGCACTTCGCTTATTTCGTCTTTCGACTGTGTGGATAAGACGAAAGTAGGTATCACCGGTATTTCGTGGGGAAGCGTTATTACGAGTATAGTGTTAAAGTACGATTACAGGCTTAAATTTGCTATGCCGGTATACGGCGGAATAACGCAGTCGCAGTCGAGCGGAGAATCTTCTAACAGACACCCGAACGAAACTTCGGTAGCGCGTTGGGATACCATAGACGGAATCGTCGGGATAAATTGTAAGACCTTTTACGTCAATTCCGACGCGGACAGATTCTTTTCTATGGATATAGCGGACAGATGCAGCAAGGCGACGGGCGGTTCGCTTACTTATATCCACGGATTATCGCACGGGCAGAGCGAAGGCGCAAACGAAGAAAATCTTCCGAACTTCGCAAAGTTCTGTTGCGGCATGAAAACGACTTTCGTAACTATGCTTTTCTCCCCCGGGCTTGTTCCGACTTATATTCTTATAACGCAGTACCTTAAATGGAGAAACAGTCTGCTTGCGCTGATTGTTCCGGGGCTCGGCGGGTCGTTCTACATAATTTTAATGAGAACTTTTTTCGCGGACGTGCCGAAAGAAATAAGCGACAGCGCGAAGATAGACGGGTGCTCGAATTTCGGGATATTCCTGCGGATAATAATGCCGCTTTCAACTCCCGCGCTGGCTACTTGCGCCGTGTTGTTTTCGTTAAACTACTGGAACGACTGGTATTCTTCGTTTCTGTATATCGAAAGCAGGGAACTCTGGTCGGTGCAATATTTAATGATAAAACTCGCGAACGAAGCGCAGGCGTGGAAAATGAACGCCAGTCTTTCTCCTGGGACGGAAAGCGCGGATTCGGTCGTGATGGCGACTTGTATCGTGGGCAGTCTGCCCGTAATGATAGTGTTTATGTTCCTACAAAAATATATTGTTAAAGGGATGATGGTCGGCGCGGTGAAAGGCTGACGACCGTTGCCTTAAAATAAAAACAAAACCATCAAGGAGAAAAACAAATGAAAAAAATTATCGCGTTTTTACTTGCAATCGTTTCTACGATCACGTTTGCGTTTACGGCGACGGGTTGCGAGAAGGGTACGAGAGCGCCCACCGACACGATACGGTATATCGTGTACGCGGGCGGCGGTTCTTTGGAAGATTGCGACAGGGTAGAAGCGGCAGTAAACGCCGTTACAAGGGAAAAACTCGGTTTCGGCGTGGACTTCGAGTTTTTGGGATACGATAACTACGCCAACAAACTCGGGTTGTATATGGATTCCGACGAAGATTTCGATATGTGTTTTACGGGCACTATTTTGTCGGGGCTTACCTATTTGTATTGCGCTTCGCGCGGATATTTCAGGGACATAACCGATATGTTGCCGAAACACGCGCCCGAACTTTACAACTCTATTCCGGAAGAAGTATGGGACGCGGCACGAATAAACGGCAAGATATACGGCGTTATCAACGAACAGATCTTCGCCCGCAGCGTAGGACTTAATATAGAAACCGACATCGCGAACGCCATCGGACTTACGCAGGAAAAAATCGACGCGGAAAATCTTTCTTACAGGGATTGCATAAGGCAAGCGATGGAGTATATCGCCGCTGATCCCGAAATATCGAAAAACGGAGTCGTTCCTTCTACGACTCTCGTAATAGGCGAAGCGTGGGCGGATATCTTTATGCAGAATTATGCGCTTGATTCTCTCGGAACCGACACGATAATCCCCGGTATCATAGAAGCGGTCGAAAAAGAAGCGACGGAAAACGAAGAAGGCGGGGCCGCGGGAAGTTCGGACGAAGTGAAGGTTATAAACCAGTACGAAACGGAATACTTTAAGGAGTTTTTGGAATTCTGCGTCGAGATGTACGAAAAAGGTTATATGACGAAAGAACAGGCGTCTGCGCCGCAGACTAAAAATCAGCGCGTAAGGATCACGGGCACGTACAAACCGGGCGGTGAAGCGGAACTTTACAACGCGATAGGCAGAAAGTTTACGCAATTCAGATTCGGGACGCCGCTACTTAACACTTATAACGTTACCACGTCTATGAGCGCTATCAACGTAAGAAGCGGCAACGCGGATAAATGCCTTAAATTTATGAACCTTATGCACAAGGACAAGGAGTTCTACAACCTTGTGGCGATAGGTGAAGAAGGTCTTGACTACGACTGGAAAAAGGACGTTGACGAAAACGGCGAAATTTACGACTATATAGCGTACGCGCCTTCGGGCAAATATAAACTGAATACCGAATGGTCGGTGGGGACGGAATTCAACGCTTACAGAAAATATCTGCAAACTGCTACCGTCGTCGAAGAAACCAAAAAACTCAACGAAGAAAGTCCGCGTTCGCCCGCGTACGGATTTACCTATCTGCCGAGCGCAGAACTTCGGACTACGGTGAATACCTGTTACAGCATAGCGAACACTTATATCAACGAAAGATTTAAGACCTTTTATTTAAACGGAAAAGATTTCAGTTACGTTTTCCGCATAGGCGACGGCGGGTATTTACATCACCTTTATTTCGGCGAAAAGATTTCCGAAAGGGATATCGGGTATCTGTCGAGCGGTTTGCGCGCGGAATTTTCACCTGCGTTCGACGCGGAAACGTCTTTTGACAGTTTGGATCTCGTTCCGCAGGAATATCCCATATACGGCAGGGGTGATTACCGCGAACCCGCCGTAATGGTTACGGGTTTTGACGGCGGCAAGGTCGTAGATTTTAAGTATTCTTCGCACATTATTTTAAATGAAAAACCGGAGATAAACAATATGCCTTCTCTGCGCGGCGGCGAAACGCTCGTAGTCGTTTTAAGCGAGAAGGCGTATGAGTTAAGGCTTTTTCTGTATTACACCGTGTATGAAGATTGCGGAGCGATCGCGCGCCGCGCGGTACTTGAAAACGTCGGTAAAAACGACGTTGTTATAGATAAGATAAACAGTTTCGGCGTGGACTTTCTGCGTTCGGATTTCGATAAAATATGTCTTCAAGGCGGCTGGGCGAAGGAGAACGGCGTCGAACGGAGCGAACTTACGCACGGCATTTACGAAATTTCAAGCACGCGCGGCAGTTCTTCGCACCAACTTAATCCGTTTTTAGCGCTTTGCGACAAGAACGCCGACGAATATACGGGTACGGCGTACGGTTTTAATTTAGTGTATTCCGGCTCTTTTTCGATAAAAGCGCAGGTCGACCAAACGGGCACGACGAGAGTCGGCGGCGGCGTAAACGAAAAGGGGTTTGCGTGGAAACTGCGCCCCGAAACGTCCTTTGAAACGCCCGAAGCGGTGCTGGTTTACAGCGGCGAAGGGTTCGGCAAAATGTCGCGTAATTTTCACGACCTTTACAGAAGTTTTCTTATAAACCCCGACTACGTCTTTAAAAAACGCCCGATAGCGCTCAATTGTTGGGAAAGTTTTTATTTTAATTTCGACGAAAAAGCGATTTTTTCTCTCATAGAAAAAGCGAAAGGCACGGGAATAGACACGTTCGTTTTGGACGACGGGTGGTTCGGAGAACGCAACTCCGAAAAAAGCGGGCTCGGCGACTGGCGGGTAAACCTAAAAAAACTTTCGGGCGGGCTTAAACCTATTATAGACAAATGCCGCGAAAACGGTATGAAATTCGGTATATGGATAGAACCCGAAATGGTTAGCGAAGACAGCGATCTTTTCCGCGCGCATCCCGACTGGGCGATACGCCACCCGAAGATAGAACCGTGTAAAGGAAGATATCAATACGTGCTCGACTTTTCCGACCGTAAAGTCGTCGAACATATCAAAGACGCCGTTACAGCGTTGCTTGCCGAAAACGATATTTCTTACGTCAAATGGGATATGAACAGAAACCTGACGGAGTTCTATTCTTTGAATCCCGATTTTCGGGGCGGCGGCGAACTTGCGCACAGATATATTCTCGGCGTTTATTCGCTTGCGGAATATCTTACCGAAAAGTTCCCCGACGTGTTTTTTGAAGGCTGTTCCGGCGGCGGCGGGCGGTTTGACCCCGCTATGCTGCGTTATTTCCCGCAGATTTGGGCGAGCGACAATACCGACGCGCTTGCGCGCGCCGCGATCCAGTACGGAACGAGTTTTTGTTACCCGCTGTCTTCTATAAGCGGGCACGTTTCCGTTTGTCCTAATCACCAGACGGGCAGATTTACACCGTTCAAGTCGAGAAGGGATATCGCGTCTTTTTGCGCGACGGGGTTTGAACTTGACCTAAACTCGCTTTCGGAAGAAGATTTTAACGCCATATCCGAACACGTCGGGTTTTATAACGCGGTATCCGACTTGATTTTGAAAGGCGATTTATACAGGCTTAAAAGTCCTTTCGAGAGCAATTATTTTGCGCAGACCGTCGTGTCGAAGGACAAAAAAAGAGCGGTGTTCGTTCTTATGAAAAAGGCGGCGTTAGCAAACGACGTTTATCCCGTAATAAAGTTTAAAGGTCTTAAAGAAGACTACGACTACGAGATACGGGGCGACGTTTTCGACGGAAAGGTATACGGCGGCGATATTCTGTGCAAGGTGGGGCTGCGGTTTCCGAACGACCTTAAAGATTTTGAAACGGTAAGTTTCACGCTTCACGCAAAGGAGACAAGGTAATGCTGGATTTTTGCGGGATTACGACTATTTACGTAACTAAAAATTTCATAGGTTTTAAGGACGGCACGAGCGAAAACGTAGTCGGTTCTATTGAAGAAGCGGTAAAAAGGTGCGTCGATTTGAGAAAGGGCGGTAACTATCAGCCGCTTACCGTGAAGATAGCGTCGGGAGAGTATTCTTTAAATCGGGAATTGACTTTTACCCCCGAACTTTTTTCAGTGTGTTTTGAATCTCTTTCAGGCAACGCGGACGACGTTATAATAAGCGGCGCGGAGAAAAAGTCGGGTAAAAACAGTGTGTTTTGCGGAAAAATGTGTTTGAGCGTATCCTTGCCGAAAGGCGTTTCCGACGTTTTTATCGGCACAAAAAGGGTATATCCGACGAGATTTCCCGAAAAGGGGTGTCTGAATTTTGCGGGAGCGGAAAACGAAGGGTCGATGTTCGACGACGTTAGTAAGTGGGTAAAACTTTACCCGAAAGACGTTAAAGAATTGTCGGAAGAAGACGTTGAAAACGCAACGCTTAATTTTCTGCATTATTGGGTGGACGAACATACCGCCGT
>ONQV01000079.1 GCA_900320065.1 uncultured Eubacteriales bacterium
GTCAGTCGGCACGTTATCTTTAATCGGCATTATTATTCTTCTCTTTATAAAACCGAAGGAAGAAGTGGAAACGGACGAAACGGGCGAAGCGCTTAACGTAAACGCTAAAAAATAAGCCTAAAAAAACGACGGAAAACGCAAGGCTTCGGGCTACCGAAGTCTTGTTTTTTACGGTAGGTAAAATGATAACTTTTATTGCGGATAAAAACGGAAAACTTATAAAACTCGCGCTGAATAGCAGCGACGGGCTTTCGTATTCCGCACTCAATAAACTGCTACGCAATAAGGACGTAAAAGTAAACGGTAAGCGCGTTAAAGACGACGTTTCGCTTTCCGTCGGCGATAAGGTGGAAATTTTCTACACCGCGCGGCAGACGGAAAAGTTTTCCGTGCTTTATAACGACGATAACGTAATAGTCGTCGATAAAAAGGCGGGGTATGCGTCGGAAGCGGTGTTTGAAGAACTTAAATTGAAAGGCGAAACGTATTTTATTCACCGCCTTGACAGAAACACCGCGGGTATTATGATTTTTGCCCGTAATAAACAAGCGGAAACCGAACTTTTAGAGGGCTTTAAAAACCGTTCGTTTGAAAAATATTATACCGCGACGGTAATAGGAAAACCGCCTAAAAACGAAGACGTCGTTACCGCCTATCTTATAAAAGACGCCGTTAGCGCCACGGTTAGAATTTCAAACGTGAAAACCGACGGCGCGGTCGGAATAAAAACGGGGTATAAGGTTATAAAGCGCGAAAAGGAAACTTGCGTTTTAAGGGTAAGGCTTTTTACAGGCAAAACGCACCAGATACGCGCACACCTTGCCTTTCTCGGCTGTCCGATAGTCGGCGACGGCAAGTACGGCGACAACGCTTTCAATAGAGTGCACGGCGTTAAGGAACTGCAACTTTTTTCCGACGAACTTACACTGCGTTTTAATAAAAACGACTTCTTGTATTATCTTGACGGACAGACTTTTACAAGGGGAAAAGGGGTGTAACGATGCCGCAGGACGCATTTACTCTCCGCTATCTTTGCGAAGAATTAAACGGAATATTTAAGGACGGCAGGATAAATAGAATTTCGCAGCCGACGACGGACGTGATAATCTTTACCGTGTATACTGAAAGCGGGGTAAAAAAACTGTTGCTTGACGTAGACCCCGCCTGCCCGCGGATAGGTATGACCGAAACCGAACCTGCGCCGGCTATTCCTTCTCCGAATTTTTGTATGCTCTTAAAAAAGCATATCCAGTCCGCGAAAATAAAGGGGATTTCTCTTGTCGGTTTCGACAGAATAGTTAAAATCGACCTTATTCCGTCGGCGGAATTTTTCGATTCACCCGAAAAAACTCTGTACGTCGAACTTATGGGCAGATACAGCAACGTAATTCTGACCGAAAACGGCAAGGTGTTAGGCGGAAATCGCGGCATAAACTTTCTCGATAATAACGTTCGACCTTTAATTGCGGGGCTATCTTATAAATTGCCGCCCGTCGGCGACAAAAAAGAACCGAAAGACGTAGGGCTAAAAGAGATTTTTAACGCCGCGGAAAGCATTACCGCGGAAAATTTGTGCGAGAAAGTGCAAGGGCTTGCGCCTTCCACCGCGCGGGAAATTGCGGACGGTTTCGCTGGTATAAACGGCGAAAATACGGGCGAAAAATTTTACGCGCACTTAAACGATTATATATATAACACCGCGCCGCGACCTTGCGTCGTTTATTCGGAAGGGGTGGTTAAAGACGTTTGCGTGTACCCGTACAAGTCGATTGTCGGCGAAATCCGTGAATATTCTACGCTTTGCGCCGCGGAAGAAGCGTATTTTACCGAAAGGGCGGCGCGTAAAGATTTTAAAAACTTAAAAGACAAATTAAACGGCGTGGTGTCCGCGGGGATAAAGAAGGCGAAAAAGCGGCTTGCCGCCGTGCTTTCTCGTGTAAAAGACGCGGAAAACGCCGAAGAGAACAGATTGAAAGGCGAACTTATACTTTCTAATATCTACAAATTAAAGGGCGGCGAAAAACAGGCGGAATTAGATAATTATTACGACGGCGGAAAAATCACCGTCGTTTTGGACGAACGGCTATCTCCCGCGAAAAACGCCGAAAATTACTATAAAAAATACAATAAGCAAAAGCGCGCGCTTGTTTCTCTTGCGCCGCAAAAGGAAAGTGCGGAAGAAGAACTTAATTATCTCGAAAGCGTGGATAGCGAAATTTCGATTTGCGAAAGCCTTTCCGACTTAAAAGCGGTGGAAGAAGAGTTGAGTCTTTCGGGATTTATTAAAAAGCCGCAACTTAAAAAGGGCAAGAAAGCGGAAGAAACCCTAAAACCCAGAGTTTACGACGTTTACGGTTTCACGGTAAAGGTCGGCAGAAACAACGCGGAAAACGATAAAATCACGTTTACCGCAAAGCCTGTCGATTTGTGGTTGCACTCTAAAAATTACCATTCTTCGCACGTTATTATAGAAACGTAACCGCCGCGGCGGAAATTTGCGCGTATTATTCAAAGGGAAGAAATAGCGGTAAAACGGAGATAGTGTATTGCGAGCGGAAATTCGTCAAAAAGCCCAAAAAATCGCCGCCGGGATTTTGTTCGTACACGGATTTTAAGTCGATAACGGTAGAACCCGACCCGCACGCGGATATGCTTAAATAATATAAAGTATTATTAAAAAATAAGTTATACAAGCATTAAAACCTTGCGTTTTTTTATGCGTTGTGATAAAATGTTTAGGAATTTCAATTTATTCGGAGAATTTTATGAAATACACTTTTGAAAAAGCAGAAAAAAGCACCGTAAAAATTACGATAACTCTCGACGCGGAAGAGTGGAAGCAGGCGATTTCCGCCGCTTACGAAAAGACCAAGGGCAAATATTCGCTCCCCGGCTTCAGAAAGGGCAAAGTGCCGAAACATCTTTTAGAAGCAACTTACGGCGAAGGCATTTTTTACGAAGACGCCATAAACGAAGCCTTCCCGAAGTATTACGGTGAAGTTTTAGATAAAGAACCGTCCATCGAAGCGGTAGCGCATCCCGACGTCGATATCAAAAAAATAGACGAAAAAGGGTTGGTTATCGAAGCGGTGGTCGCAGTCAAACCCGAAGTAACTCTCGGCGAGTATAAGGGTATAAAATTCAAAAAACCTGTATATAATGTTAAAGACGCGGATATCGACGACGATATTTCCCGCTTGCAGGAACGTAATTCCCGTATGGTAGACGTTGAAAACAGAGCGGTAGAAAACGGCGATACGGTCATAATCGACTATTCGGGTAGTGTGGACGGCGTTAAGTTTGACGGCGGCACGGCGGAAAAACAGACGCTCGTTATAGGTAGCGGTTCGTTTATTCCGGGGTTCGAAGACCAAATCGTCGGTATGAACAAGGGCGACGAAAAGGATATAAACGTTAAATTCCCCGACGATTATCACGCCGAAAACTTAAAAGGCAAAGACGCGGTGTTCGCTATCAAACTCCACGAAATAAAGAAGAAGGAACTTCCCGAAGTAACGGACGAGTTCGTTAAAGACGCCGTTGGTGCGGAAAGCGTCGACGCGTATAAAAAGGAAGTTAAAGAACGCCTTGAAAAGCAGAACGCCGACAGAGCGGAAAGAGAACTCGAAGACGAAATCGTCAAAAAGATCTCCGAAAACGCTACGGTGGAAATCCCCGACGCTTTGATAGCAAATCAGGTTGACCGCATGGTACAGGAAATGGAATATCGTATGTCTTATCAGGGGCTTAAACTTGCGGACTACTTAAAGTATCTCGGGAAGACGATGGAAGAATACAGAAAGGAATACGAACCGCAGGCGAAAGAGATAGTTAAGTCCCAACTCGTTATCGAGAAAGTAATTTCGGAAGAAAAAATCGAAGCGACGGACGCCGACGTTGAAGCAAGGGTCGAAGAAATGGCGAAAGCGCAAGGAAAACCCGCGCCCGACGTAAAGAAGAATATGCAGGCAAGACAACTCGACTATATTAAAAACGATATAATAATCAAAAAACTCTTCGATACGTTGAAGAAGGAAAACGTTATCGGATAAAATTTAACGGATAAGGGTAGAATATAATGGAAATAAAGAACACGGTAGTGCCTTACGTTATCGAAAACACGGGCAAGGGCGAAAGAAGTTACGATATATATTCCCGTCTTTTAGAAGACAGAATTATATTTTTGACGGGCGAGATAAACGACGCTGTCGCGGATTCGGTCGTGGCGCAACTTATCTTTTTGGAAGGTAAAGACCCGAATAAAGATATAAGCCTTTACATCAACAGTCCGGGGGGCAGCGTTTCCGCAGGGCTTGCTATCTACGACACCATGAATTATATCAAGTGCGACGTAAGCACTATTTGCATAGGGCTTGCGGCGTCTATGGGCGCGTTCCTTTTGTCGAGCGGGGCGAAGGGCAAGCGTTATTCGCTTCCGAACAGCGAAATAATGATACATCAGCCTTTGGGCGGCGCGCAAGGTCAGGCAAGCGACATTAAAATTCAAGCCGACCATATCATAAAGACCAAACATCGCTTAAACAGTATTCTTGCGGAGAACTGCAATAAGCCTTACGAAATAATCGAAAAAGACACGGACAGGGACAATTATCTGTCCGCGGAAGAAGCCAAAGAATACGGACTTATAGACGAAATATTCGTAAAGCGCCCGTAGAGAGCGGAGAATTATGAAAAACGATAACGATCAATTGTTTTGTTCTTTCTGCGGAAAGCCGAAAGCACAGGTAAAACGCCTTGTAGCGGGACCGAGCGGAATATACATTTGCAACGAGTGTATAGAAGTTTGCCGCGAAGTTTTAAAAGACGGGGACGCACGCGAAGAAAAGGAAGCGGGCGTTACTCTCTTAAAGCCTGCCGAAATCAAGGCGAAACTCGACGAGTATATTATCGGGCAGGAAGAAGCGAAAAAGGTTTTGTCGGTTGCCGTGTACAACCATTATAAACGTATAGGGCTGGATAAAAATTCTGACGAAACCGAACTCGATAAAAGCAATATTCTGCTTTTAGGTCCTACGGGCAGCGGCAAGACTTTGCTTGCGAAAACGCTTGCCAAGATTCTTGACGTGCCGTTTGCGGTTGCGGACGCGACTACGCTTACCGAAGCGGGGTACGTCGGCGAAGACGTGGAAAATATTTTGCTTAAACTCATCCAGAACGCCGATTACGATATAGATAAGGCACAGAAAGGCATAATCTATATCGACGAGATTGATAAGATAGCGCGTAAAGGCGAAAACGTTTCGATAACCCGCGACGTTTCGGGCGAAGGCGTGCAGCAGGCGCTTTTAAAGATAATCGAAAGCACGGTGGCTAACGTTCCGCCGCAGGGCGGCAGAAAGCACCCGCAACAGGAGTGCTTGCGTATCGATACCACTAATATATTGTTTATCTGCGGCGGCGCGTTCGTAGGGCTTTCGGACATTATCGCAAAGAGAAAGGAAAGCGCTTCGCTGGGCTTCGGCGGAAACGTCGATAAAACGGGCGAAAAAACGGTGGATATAACCCGCGACGTAAGTCCGCAGGACTTAATAAAGTACGGGCTTATTCCAGAATTCGTGGGCAGAGTTCCGATAACCGTCGGACTTCACGCCTTGGACGAAGCGGCGCTCGTAAATATCATGACCAAGCCTAAAAACGCGCTCGTCAAACAGTACAAGCGTCTTATCGGGCTCGACAACGTGGAACTCGAAATCACCGACGGCGCGATAAACGCCGTTGCTCGCCGCGCGATAGCGTTAAAGACGGGGGCGAGAGGGCTTCGTACAATATTTGAAAATCTTATGATAGACACTATGTACGATCTTCCTTCGGAAACCGACGTCGCCAAAATCGTCGTGGACGAGAACGTCGTCGAACACGGCGCGAAACCGCTTATCGTAAAAAAAGCGGACAGCGTGGCGTAAAAAAGCGATATTTTCCGCAAAAATATTTAAAAATCCCGTAAAAAACTTTTGAAAAACGTTTGACAAAAGGTTTACACGGCTGTTATAATAATTAAGCTGTGTAATTTGGGTTGAGACGGGAAGTTACTTAATTCAGGTTCTGAAAGATAATTTCCGTTGACAATTGTGGGGCATCGATCCCCGCGACTAACTTAAAACGAAGACGATCCGAAGTCATTCGCAGCGACTTAAAAATTTAAGTATCGGCGAATGATTTTTTTATTTCGGAAAACTCGACACACACGGGAAAGTTTACAGCAAAATACACGGTAAAAGTTAGTATAAAAAGGAGTAGTAAAAATGGCAGGTCAGAAAATCAGGATCAAATTAGCCGCTTACGACCATAAAATGGTCGATCAGGCTACGGAGAGAATAGTCGAAACCATGAAAAAGGCGGGCGCGAAATGAAGCTCACGAGTTCACATCTTAAATATCTGCTGGCGATTTATGAGATCGCGAAGGCAGAGCATGTAAAGCTGACGGTGGATATGGCTATCAAGCTGAGAAGTCACAGCGGCGTGATGTCGGAAGCG
>ONQV01000052.1 GCA_900320065.1 uncultured Eubacteriales bacterium
CGCGCCTTGCGCTATTTCGTCGTTAAGTTCGCGCAGATAGTTTTTATAAGTGGTGTTGGTGTCCTTTTGGTTTGTTTTAGCGAAAGTAATAATGTTTTCGCACTCGTAAAGGTCGAATATAGAATTCATCTTCGCAGGCGTAGCAAATCCCGCGTAATGGTCTTGGTGCGCATGGGTTACGATAACGTATTCGAGTTTTCCGTCTTTAACGTAATTGTTGATATAGCCGCTCACGGTCATAACGCTGTCCGCACGCGAACCGCAGTCGATCAAAACTTCCACGTCGCCGACCTTTATAAGCGTGCAGTCGCCTGTGTATTTGTTGCCGAGTTCTATAAAATGTACTGCTATATCCGCGTCTTCGGTGTTTATATCGACGTGCGGAACATCTTTCGGCGCGAATTCGTCCGTGTAAATATTTTCGGTAAAATAGGATTGCGCGACATAAAGCGGAATTATAAGTCCTGCCGTCAAGCCTACTATAACGGATATTAAAGCAATAAAGAAAGTCAATCCTTTTGAAGTTTTTCTTTTAGTCGCCATCTTATTCGCCTCCTTCGCTTTCGCCGATAACGCTTATAAGCCTTATTTTCTGAACGGGATAGATAAGCCCGAATTTCAACGATTTTACCGTGTACGCTATGTAATAATCGCCCGCACTTTCGGCGTAATAGTTGCCGTTTCCGTCCGTTTTAAGGTCGGTGTCGACTATCGCTTTTTTGCTTAAATTTATTCCGAATTCTTTGATTTCAACCCCTTCGTCCGCGTACTTATCATTTATTTTGAGAGTTATTTGTTCTGCGCCGAGCATGTCGAACTTATCGTTTCTACCGAGAAAAAAGCACACGCCGACGCCGACGGCAAGCGCGAGAATAAAGCATACAAAAACGACGGCGAAAGATTTACCGCTCATTTTTTTCGCCGCTTTCACCGCGCCGACGGTCGCCGCCGCCACGCCCGCTCGTTTTACGGTTTTTTGCGTCGTACTTTTAGAGTTAGAGCCCGCGAAAACGTTGTTGGCGGTCACTCTTTTGGTGGTTTTCCGCGCGGACGGCTGTCCGCTCTTATTATCTGCCATAAACGCTCCTTTACAATTTTTCGTTCGTAATAATTATATAATAATTTAAATAAAAAAATCAAGCGTGGGAAACGTCTTAAATTCAACTATTTTCCGTGCTTGAAGCTTTGTCTGAAAACAGACGGCGCCACGCCTATTTCCTTGGAAAATATACGCGCGAAGTAAAGCGGGTCGGAGAAGCCGCATAAAAGCGCCACTTCGCCGACGGGTTTATCCGTAGTAAGCAGCAGATGTTTAGCTGTGGAAACGCGTTTATTTATTACGTATCTTTGCGGCGAGATGCCGAACGTTTCTTTAAAAACGTGCGAAAAATAATCGACATTATATCCGAATTTTTTTGCCAGATCCGAGATAGATATTTTTTGAGTATAATCGAAATTTATCCGTTCGGCGACAGCGAGCATAGGAGAATCGCGTTTAACGGAAAAAGACGGCGCTTTTACAAAGCGCGATAAAATCATATTCATAATGGCGGTTTTTTTGACGCCCCCTATAATTCCGCCTTCCGTTCGCATAAGTTCTTTTATCAGACCGAGTATGAGTTCGTAATCTTCGGATACGTTTTTGAACGTAAACAGGTTTTCTATCGGAATAAAATCTGAAACGGGCATAAAATCTACGAAATATTGCACCATAAAGTCTTCGCAACGGGTTTCTAATAACGTGGACTGCGGAATATAGTAGGCGAACCCCTTTTTAAGATGCATTTCCCCGAACGTGGTTTTAACGTAACCCGTGCCGTCAGTAACGCACCATATCCTGCTGTGATTCCAATAGGAAAAACGGTGGTTTATATCCGCGTTCCAGTCGAAGTCTATATCGTCGTAGAACGCGCGGTTGCCGACCTTTTTCCTGTTGCATTGTACGATATCGTAATGAAGCGCGGAAAAAGAGTAAACGTTTTCTTGTTTCGTCATGATCGGGTTCCCCCTCATTATACTTACTAATAAGATTATAGCGCGGATTACGCTTTCAATCAAGCAAAAAACAGGATTTGTCCATATCAAAAGCAAATAATGATATTTACATTACAAAATATAACTTATATTATTATAGTAAAAAAATATTTAAACGGAGAAAAAAGATATGGCAAAATCAAGACTTATCGGAGACTATCCCGTAATCGGTATACGTCCCACGATAGACGGCAGGCGCGGAAAAATCAAGGTCAGAGAAAGTTTGGAAGAGCAGACTATGAATATGGCGAAAGCCGCCAAGGAACTCATAGAAGAAAACGTGTTTTATTCAAACGGCGAGAAAGCGAAAGTAATAATCGCGGATACCACGATAGGCAGAGTAGCGGAAGCCGCTGCTTGCGCGGACAAATTCAAGAAAGCGGGCGTGGATATAACTTTAACCGTAACGCCTTGCTGGTGCTACGGCGCGGAAACTATGGATATGGACCCTATGACCATAAAAGCGGTATGGGGCTTTAACGGCACGGAAAGACCGGGGGCGGTATATCTTGCGAGTGTACTTGCAACGCATAGTCAAAAGGGACTTCCCGCGTTCGGAATATACGGGCAAGAAGTACAGGACGCGGATGACACGACAATTCCCGAAGACGTGAGAGAAAAGATATTAAGGTTCAGCCGTGCGGCGGTAGCGGTGGCGACAATGCGCGGTAAATCGTACTTGCAGATAGGTTCTGTAACGATGGGAATAGGCGGTTCTATCATAAGTCCCGAATTTTTTGAAGAATATCTGGGTATGCGCGTAGAAAGCGTAGACGAAGTAGAGATAATAAGGCGAATGACCGAAGGCATTTACAGCCGTTCGGAATACAAAAAAGCGCTTGCATGGATAAAGGAAAAATGCAAACCCGATTTCGACAAAAACCCCGTAGAAATGCAGAGAACTCCCGCACAAAAGGAAAAGGACTGGGAATTCACCGCTAAAATGGCGTGTATAATAAAGGACCTTTTCAACGGGAATAAGAACTTACCGAAAGGTAGAGAAGAAGAAATGGTCGGACATAACGCGATAGTCGGCGGTTTCCAAGGACAAAGACAATGGACGGACTTTTATCCCAATTGCGATTTTCCCGAAAGCATACTTAACTCGTCTTTCGACTGGAACGGCGCGAGAGAGCCGTATATACTCGGAACTGAAAACGACACCTTAAACGCAACGAGTATGCTGTTTATGAAACTGTTGACGGGCAGAGCGCAGATGTTCGCGGACGTAAGGACGTACTGGTCTGGGAACGCGGTCAAGAGAGTAACGGGCTACGAGATAGAAGGAAAAGCGAAAGAAGCGGACGGATTTATACACTTGATAAATTCGGGCGCTTGTTGCGTGGACGCTTGCGGAGAAGTAAAAAACGAGAACGGCAATCCCACGATGAAGAAATGGTGGGAAGTAACGGATAAAGATATAGACGTTATGATGAACGCGACTACTTGGCCTTACGCGCCGCGACAATGATAAGGCTTAATTTAATAAAGGGATTAGGACCTGTCTTACAGATAGCGGAAGGGTGGACTGTTAAATTACCCGACGAAGTAACGGACAAACTGTGGAAGAGAACGGACTACACGTGGCCTTGCACTTGGTTTACGCCGAGAATAACGGGCAAGAACGGGTTTAAGTCGGCATACGACTTAATGAACAACTGGGGCGCGAACCACGGGGCTATATCTTACGGGCATATAGGTGCTGACCTGATAACTATGTGTTCTATGTTAAGAATTCCCGTATGCTTGCATAACGTAGACGAAGACAAGATATACAGACCGACGGCATGGAACGCTTTCGGTATGGACAAAGAAGGACAAGACTATCGCGCTTGTGCGGCTTACGGACCATTGTATAAGAATATAAGAAAATAATCATTTCCGTCAACAAGAAACGCCCCGAAAGGGGCGTTTCTGAAATATGGGCGGGATACTGCCCTATCCCGCAAGCGGGGTTCCTGTCAGGACTTTGCCCGTCAAGACTGTCCGTCATATGACGAACGAACTAAGGAACCAATTTCGTACTTTTTCTCCGCCACGAAAAAACCACCCTTTTCGGGTGGCTTTCCGTGGCGGAGAAAGAGGGATTCGAACCCTCGCTACGTTATTCACATACTACTCCCTTAGCAGGGGAGCCCCTTGAGCCTCTTGGGTATTTCTCCAGAACTGTCAATTAGTTTTTTTATATTAAGTTGTCTTATTGTCTGCTCACCTGCTAAGGGTCCCCGAAGCAGGGGGGCGACGCGTTAAACAAACAGTCCTGTGGACTGTTTGTAGCCAAAGCCGCGAACAAGTTTTACTTGGAGCCGGCGCGGAAGCGACCTTGAGCCTCTTGGGTATTTCTCCGTCTTGTCGGCTCAAATATTCCTTGCTTTTAACAAGCATCTACGATATCGTAACATAAAAAACGCTTTTTGTCAAAGCGTTTTTTATGTTTTTGTAAATTTTAAATGTTTTTATTTTTTCATAAATAACAATCTGCCGCATTGGTCGCACTCAATAACGTCCCCGTTTTTAAGCCCCGAAAGCACAGACTTCGGCAATTCCATATTGCAAGCACCGCAAACGTTACCGTTTACTTCGTAAATTATCGGAAAAATTTTTGCGGCGCGCTTTGCCTTATAACGTTCCATAAGTTTAGCGTCTACGTTCTTTTCGAGTTCTTTTAATTCGCGTTCTATACGGCTACGCTCGTCTTGTCTTGCCGCTTTAAGTTCGCCGTAAACGTTAACGTTTTCGGTGTACTGCGCTTGCGCCGCCTTAATATTCGCTCGAATACCCGCGTATTCTTTATATACCGCTTGCATAGCGTCCGCAACCCTACTCGCTTCCTGCGAAAGATTTTTTACTTTATTATAAAGTTCGTCCGCTTTTTTGGCAAGATAGTTAAGCGCATTTTCGTCGGTCGCCGTTTCCAACGCGCCTACAAACTCTTCGCGCTGTTCGGAAATGATTTTGCTTTCGTTCTGCATCTTTTCGTAAATGTGCGCGAGTTCCGCCGCCTTTACGTCGAGTTTACTGACCGTTTCGTCCACGCTTTCCAGATATTTCTTCGCGGAAACGGCTTTTTTACGCGCTTCGCTGCCCGCAAGTTCCGTTTCTATCTTACGAAGCCCCGCGTCAACTTCCTGATATTTCAACAACTGTTCTATCATGACAATTCTCCTTAACCTTATAAAAACCTTTTATCTTCAAAAAAGAAAGTTTCGGTATCTTTACCGACTTCCTTTTTCACGTTTTCGTAAAACTTTTTAAATCCGTAATTTTCCGAAGCGTAGTGAGTTAAAATTATAACCTGTTTGCCGCGTTCTGTCAACTCTTTTAAGACGTGGTGCGGCATATCCGAAGTAACGACGGTATCCGCCGCCCCGCCCTGCCTTACGTAAGATAGCGCGTATTCCGAACCGCCCCCACAAAAGGACGCAACTATGCCCGCCTTATTTTTAAGGTTACCGTACACGAGCGTTTTTTGCGTGCCGAAAGTTTTCGCTATGCGCTTTTTGAACTCCGCGAGAGTGCCGCTGACCGAAAACTCTCTGCCGTAGTGCGCGTTATCGTCCAGCCCGTTCAAAAATTTATATTTTTCACCGCCTAAACCTAAACACAGGTTATCGTCTATCCCGCCCGTCGCCACGTCGAGATTTAAGTGCATAGAAATAACGTTAAGTCCGTTTTTCGCGGCAAGCGCGACCGCCGCCGTATCGCCGCCGATACCCAACTCTTTTATCGGGTGATATATCGCGGGGTGATGAGTTACCACCGTGTCGCATTTAAGCCGTTTCGCCCTTTTTACCGCTTCGATAGACAAATCAAGCGAAAACAACGCCCGTGCGACGCTTTCGTGCATATTGAGAAGTATCCCGCTATTGTCGTAATCGCCCCGTTCTATCTGCATATAACTGTATTTAATTGGCGCGATCTTATCGAGTACCCCGAAAAAATCATTTAAACTATACATATTTTTTTAATCTCTCCGCTTTTTCAAGCATCTTTTTTCGCGTGGCGACGTCCATCGTTTCGCTTTGCGTGTAAGATATTATTTTACCGATTTCCACGCTTATTTTTTCTTTGAAAGCAAGCGGCAATTCTCTTACGTTCGTTCTGCCGAACTCCGTTTCTTCGTCCGTTAAAAAATCTTTACCCCTTTCAAGCGAAATTATGTCGTAAAACTGTCCGTCCGCTTTTACGGTAAAATCTTTCTTGATAAAATAGCCGAGTTCCACGACAAGGCGACGGACTTTATCGCAATGTTTCATCGGTTGCAAAATAAGGTTATCGGGTAATTTCCCCGATTTTTCCGCCCTTTTAAGTATATCTGTTATAAGTTCGCCGCCGACGCCCGCTATAAGCGCGCAATCGGTTTTCGGCACGTTGTCGAACCCGTCCGAAACAATGCCCTGCGCCCTGCCCTTTATAATAAAATCCGCGAGAAGGTCTTGGGCTTTTTTAAGGCTTTTCGCGCTTATATCCGACAAGTACGCTTTCTCGCACCTACCTTCTTTAAGCATAGCGGAAGCGATATAACCGTGGTCGCAAGCGATATCGGCGAAAGTGTCGCAACGCGGTATCTCCGCGAAAATGTAGATAAGCCGCTCGGTCATCAATCGAGAAAATCGCGAAGCCGCTTCGACCTGCTGGGATGGCGAAGTTTACGGAGTGCTTTCGCTTCTATCTGTCTTATTCTTTCACGGGTAACGTTGAATTCCTTACCCACTTCTTCCAAGGTGCGCGGTCTGCCGTCGTCCAAACCGTAACGTAAGCGCAGCACCTTTTCTTCACGCGGGGTGAGTGTGTCAAGAACACCTAAAAGTTGCTCTTTAAGCATCGTAAACGACACGGCGTCCGTCGGCGCGGCGCTGCCTTCGTCTTCGATAAAGTCGGAAAGGTGGCTGTCGTCTTCTTCGCCGATAGGCGTTTCCAAGGACACGGGGTCTTGCGCTATCTTCTGAATTTCGCGCACGCGTTCTTCGCTGACGCCCATCTCTAACGCTATTTCTTCGGGGGTGGGTTCTCTGCCTAATTCCTGCAATAGTTTTCTCGAAACTCTGACGAGTTTGTTTATAGTTTCCACCATATGGACGGGTATTCTTATCGTTCTCGCTTGGTCGGCTATCGCTCGGGTTATGGCTTGGCGAATCCACCAAGTAGCGTAGGTCGAAAACTTAAAACCCTTTTGATAATCGAATTTTTCGACCGCTTTCATAAGTCCTAAATTGCCTTCCTGAATAAGGTCCAGAAACTGCATACCCCTGCCCATATAACGCTTTGCTATGGAAACGACCAGCCTTAAATTCGCTTCGGACAAAAGACGCTTTGCTTCTTCGTCGCCGTCCATCATACGTTTTGCGAGTTCGGTTTCTTCTTCGGGTTGAAGTAGCGGAACTTTACCTATGTCTTTAAGGTACATTTTGACGGGGTCGTCCATACTGACTTCTTGGATAAGTTCGTCGTATAGATCTTTGTCTTTTTCGTACTCGTTGACTATCTTTATGCCCGCGTTCTCTATCATACCGTATATTTGTTCCAGTTGATAGGGCGAAGCCTGTTGTTTGTCGAGTTTATCGAAAAGTTGCGCTGTGGTTATCATCCCGCTCGTTTTGTATTCCAGAATAAGATCGGAAACAAGCCCGATAAGCGCGTCCGTAAGCGGCGTTTTATCTTCTTCCAGAATCGCTTTTTCAAGTTCTTCGAGTTCCGTTCTGCTGAAACCGTTGTCTTCCATTTAAGTTCCTCCCGCGGCAAAGCCGCTCTTTTAAGTTAGTTTAAGAATTTTCCGTCAGTTTAATTCTTTGCGCGCCAAAATAACGCGATTTATTTCTTCTATCAGTTTGCGCCTTATTTCGCTATCCGTTTCCGCCTTAAAGCGCGAATTAAGCATTTCGAGTTTTTTGTCCAGCGAATAAACTTTAAGCGTTTTAAGACAGTCGAAAAAGTACGTTTCCCTGTCGTACTTTACGTCTTCGTCCGAAGAGATCCCCGCGATAGCGTCGAGTTCCGCGTGCATATCTTCGTCCAAAACGGTGTAAAGATCGTTGAACCTTGCCGTCAAGCCGTCCCTTTTACACTCCGAAACGTATTCCGCGATGCGCTTGTGTTCGGGCAATAAAAACTCTATCTCGTCAAGGTTTTCGTCTTCGGCGTAGGGCTTGTTGAAAAGTGCCGAATAAAGCACGTATCTCGCCGCCGCCGCGGTCTTGTCCCCCGCCGTCGGCGCTTCCGCATTAGTCTGCGGCGCGGGCGGCGTTAAAACGCTCGTATCCGTGCGGTCAAGGTCGCGCTTTAAGGCTTCCAAGGTTATCCCCGAATAGTCGCGCACGGCTTTTAATAGGTCTTCCTGCTCCGCCGCCGAATCGCTTTCCTTTATAACTTTTAAGGCGTTCGCCACGAACTTGCGCTTGCCGTCCGTAGTCTTTACGTCGAAAGTGCGCTTTAAAATATCGAGTTTGAAATCTATAAGCGGCATCGCTTCTTTAAGTAGTTTTTCGTACCCTTCTTTGCCGTAATTTTTGACTACGTCGTCGGGATCTAATCCGTCGGGAAGCGCCACGACCTTTACGTCCAGCCCTTCGTCTTTAAAAATTTCCAAGCCCCTGACCGCCGCTTTCTGTCCCGCGAAGTCGCCGTCGTAACTTATTAAGACCTTGTCCGAAAACCGTTTGATTATCCGCGCCTGATCTTTGGTGAGCGCCGTGCCCATACTCGCCACGACGTTGTTAAATCCGTTCTGCACGAGCGAAATCACGTCCATATGACCTTCGACGATTATCACTTCGGATATGCCGTGTTCGTTTTTGTACTTTTTAATATTGTTAAGGTTAAACAGCGTTTTGCCCTTGGTGAAAACGGGCGTTTCCTTGGTATTGACGTACTTGCCGACGTTCTTTCTGCCGTCGATTATCCTGCCGCAGAAGGCGACTACGTTATTAAACCCGTCGATAACGGGAATTATAAGTCTGCCCGCCAAAGCGTCGTAATACCTTACCTGTCCGTTCCGCTCGGTTTTTCCGACTACGCCGCTTTCAAACATATCTTCGTAAGAATAGCCTTTATCGTATAAGTGTTTTACCAGCCCGTCGTAATCTTCCGACGCGCCTATCCCGAATTTGTTGACAGTTTCGGCGGAAAGTTTTCTCTTTAATATGTAATCTTCGTGCGCGGGGCATCTGCCGGAACGCAGGTTCGCCGCGTAAAACCGCGCCGCGTCCTTTAATACGGCGTACAGTTTTTCCCGCTTTTGTTTCTGCTCTCTTATAGCCGTATCGTCCGCGTTAAATTCGGGCATGGGCATTTTCGCGCGTTCGGCAAGAAACTTCACCGCGTCGGCAAAATCCAGACTTTCCATTTCGCGGACGAAACTTATTACGTCGCCCGATTTATGACAGCCGAAACAGTAATAAAACTGGTCGGTGCCGTTTACGCAGAAAGACGCCGTCTTTTCGTGATGAAAGGGGCATTTCCCCCAGAAGCTGTTGCCTCTGCGGGTAAGCGGAACGTAACCGCCTATTACTTCCACTATATCGTTTTTGGATTTCAATTCTTCAAGGAATTTTAAATTAAACCCTTTCATTTTTTAGGTTATTTCCCACTTGTCGGGAATAAACAGTTCGGTAAACGTCTTTACCGCGTATCCATCCGACATCCCCGAAATATAATCGCATATCACGGTATCCTTATCCGTTGCAACTAGTTCTTTAATATAAAATTCGGGCAATTTTTCCGTGTTCTTATAAAAATAATCGTAAAGCGCGCCGAGCATACGCTCCGCTTTTATTTCCTGCTCCTTAAAGGTTATATCGTTATACACGCGCTCGAAAAGAAAGGCGCGCAGACTTTCCGTCGCGTTTTCTTCTTCTTCCGCCATTTTAACGAAGTCTTTACCTTCGCTTTCGTTGAATATCGCGAGTATCATAGAGTTTATCCGCTTGCTCGAAGTGTCGCCCAAAAGTCTGACCGCGTCTTTCGGCAAATCGTTTTCGGTAATGAACCCGCCCTGTACGGCGTCGTCTATATCGTGGTTTATATACGCTATCCTGTCGGCATAATTTACCGCCATACCTTCCAAGGTCTTGGATTGCCACCCTTTTTTGTGGTTTAATATCCCGTCCACCACTTCGCGGGTTAAGTTCAACCCCCTGCCGTCTTCTTCGAGAATATCCACCACTCTTACCGACTGCTTGTTATGCAAAAACCCGTTGGGATTGAGTTTATTGAGTATCCGTTCCCCCGAATGTCCGAACGGCGTGTGTCCCAAATCGTGCCCTAACGCAATGGCTTCGGTCAGGTCTTCGTTTAATGAGAGTGCGCGGGCAAGCGAACGGGCTATCTGCACCACTGCGAGCGTGTGCGTAAGCCGCGTGCGGTAATGGTCGCCTTCGGGCGAGAAAAAGACC
>ONQV01000091.1 GCA_900320065.1 uncultured Eubacteriales bacterium
CGGCATAGTTGAGAATATGTCTTATTATATTTGTCCGAATTGCGGCGAACAAATCCGTATTTTCGGCAAAAGTAGTGTAGATGACACCGCAAAAAAATACAAAATAAATAATTCGGTGCAAATCCCTATAGATCCTACGGTTGCCGATTTAGCGGATAAAGGCGAAATAGAAAAAGTCAATACCGATTATATAAAAGACTTTTTTAATAATATTAAATAAAATAAAAGAGCAAAATCAAAACAAGAGAAAACCCTAGGTTTTCTCTTGTTTTTTATGTATCTTTTCTGCCTGTAATATCCAGCGATAGGGCAGCCTTTTTACGTATATCTTCGGTAATTGCAGCGTAGTGTTTTTTAGTGGTTTCTACATTTTTATGTCCCAAACAATCCGCCACGACGTAAATATCTTTCGTCTGCCTGTATAAGTTAGTACCGAAAGTGCTACGAAGTTTATGCGGTGTAATATGTTTGAGTGGGGAAACGATTTTAGCGTACTTTTTCACAAGTTCCTGCACGGTTCTCGTGGAAATTCTTTTATTTTGCAAGGATATAAATGCCGCTCGCTCGGTCTTAGGTACGGAAAGGTCGCCGTTTCGTACTGTAAAGTAAGCATTAAGCGCGGCAGCAACGTCTTCGTTATAATAAAGCACGGCACGATTGCCGCCTTTTCTTGTAACGACGAAACTGCTCGTATTAAAGTCAAAATCTTCTACGTTAAGTCCGACGAGTTCACTGATACGGATTCCAGTGCCTAAAAATAGGGTAATAATCGCCGAATCCCGCAGTCTTGTGGCTTCGTGAAAGGCTTTTTGATGCTGTGTAAGTCCGCTTCCGCTGTCAACAACATAGAGCATATCGCCGATTTCGTCTATTTTTTCGTTAGAATCCAGCCTGATTATCTCTTTTTCGTGAATTTTCGGCATTTCAACCTTTGCCGCAACGTTGGCGTTCAACATATTTTTATTGAAAAAATACTTGTAAAAACTGCGTAGGGTAGACAATTTTCTCGCTTTGCCGCTTTCAGTACAACGTTCCGATTTGCCGTTTATTTCATAGTGATTTAGATAACTCATAAAATATTCTATGTCGGTTGCCGTAAGCATATCGATATCTGTTAACTCGATATCCGCGATTTTTTTATTTCTGAATACTTTTTTTACAAGAAAATCGAAAAACACCCTTAAATCATACGCGTAATTTAAGCGCGTTAAGGGAGAAGTACGCATTTCGACGCCTATGAAAAAGTCCCGCAAAAAATACGGCATTTCCGAAATCAGGGCGTTGGTACGTTCGATACAGTTTATTTCTCTTTGTTCAAAATACGATTTTTCCATAATTTTTCCTAAATTTATTTTATTTTTTATAGATGGGGAAATATCTATATCTATGCGCAAAATGACTGTTTTACGCATAGATATAGATATTATATAGTGAAAACAGAGGGTTTGTCAAGGTTTTTGATAAAATTTCTATTTATATTTTTACAGTAAGTCGTTTCAAATGCGATTATGTCAGCCATATTTGCAAATAAAAAAATCATTGACTAATTTACAATAATAATGTATAATATTTATATAGAAAATTTTCGGGAGTTTGGCTTATGGAAAATCAGCCGACAATCAGTAGCGACCTTATTCGCGGTCATATCGATACCATAATTCTTCATACGCTTATCGAAAGCGATAAATTCGCCCAACAGATAAGCGACGCCGTGGAAAGCAAAAGCGAAAACGAATATAAAATCAATCAGGCAACTTTATACAGTTCTTTAAAAAGGCTTGAATCGCTTAAACTTGTCGAATCTTACTGGCACGATTACGTCGACGGTCGCCGCAAATTTTTCAAAATAACCGATTCAGGCAAACAAACCGTTGAAAGCAATCTGTCATCTTGGGCGTATTCTCGCTCAATTATCGATAAACTGATGAACTTATCACCTACTCCCGTTTTCAAAGCGGAAAACGTAACGGAAACGCCGCGAACAATCGTGACGGAAGAAAAACCGGAAAAACCCACCGAAAACGTTGTTACTATAAAGGAAACCGTTGAACCCGAAACAAAAAGTCAGCCTATATACGAAGAGAAAGAAGAAAAAATCGAAACTGACGACCACGAACGTAATTTCCGTAATATTTTAAACGGTTTGATTCAGATTTCGGCGCAAACTTCGCACGATCAAACCGAACATAAAGTTATCGAACCGATTGTCAGCGACGACGAACATCCTAAAACAAGCGGCGACGTAATGAAATTTAACGAAACTATCGACGACACCGATTATAACGCGAATAAAGCGAATTTTAACGGAAAAATAGACTACGGCGACTTGACTTTAAAGGCAGAAAAAGAAGGATATTTAATAAGAATTTCATCAAAAGATTCGGCTAAACCGCTCGGAAATCTTTTGATAAATAAACTTAATTTTATTGTTTCCGCACTCGTTTTTGTCGCTTGTTTAATTGAATTCGGTGTTTTAAGCAGTATATTTTCAAGTGCGTTTTCGGCGCCTTCGGTAATAGTTTTAAGTGCTTTAAGCATAATTCCTATCTTTGTTTTAGGGATAACGTATTTTTCGCATCGAGATAAACTTCGCAAAAATAAAATTTTGCCCGATGGAATTTTAACGTCGGCAATCGTTGCGTTTAATCTCATTTTAATCACTTTTGCCATTGATTTTCTGTTTGAAATTGACTTTTCAAACACCGTGGCATTGCTATCCGCATTGATTATTCCGATAATTTATTATTGTGATTTGGTATTATTCTTTGCGTTAAGATATTGTCTTGCGCCGCGCAAAACGTTCAACAATAATAAATAAAATCCATTATTTTAAAATAATTCGCGCCGTCATTATTGACGGCGCGTTCGTTTTTTAATAAAAATTACAGCATCCTTAAATATTCGACTTCTCCTGCGGTTAATTTCCGCGTTTCACCGCGGTCTAACCCGCTTAACGTTAAATCCCCTATTTTTATTCTCTTTAAAAAAT
>ONQV01000071.1 GCA_900320065.1 uncultured Eubacteriales bacterium
CGATAAAAAACCGCGCGCGGAGCGTGCGTGTACCGAGAATATAAAAGATTTTTATATTCCGTTCGGTTTTATAGGGGTGGCGGTAGCCGTTCTTTTAATAGTGCTTTCGGCGTTGCCGCTTGCCGCATAAAGGAGAAAAATGGTAAAAATAAATCTCGTGTGCGTGGGCAAGGTAAAGGAAAAGTATTTTGCCGAAGGGATAGCGGAGTACGCTAAACGCCTTAAAAGATTTTGTGATTTTACTATAACCGAAACGGCGGAAGAAAACGTTTCGGGACTTTCCGCGGCGGCGATAGCCGAAAGGGAAGGTAAAGGTATTTTGCCGAAACTCCGCGGCGCGGTCTTTGCTCTTGCGATAGAAGGGAAAAAATATTCGAGTGAAAATTTTGCGGGCGAACTTAAACGGCTGATTGACGGCGGCGCGGGTGAAATAACTTTCGTTGTCGGCGGTTCTTACGGACTTTCCGAAGAATTGAAACGTAAAGCGGAAGGACTTATATCCTTTTCGGACATGACCTTTCCGCACACGCTTTTCAGACTGGTGCTGACCGAACAGATTTACAGAGCGTTCTGCATAAACGCGGGCACGCCTTATCATAAGTAACGGGTATAAAAAAGCGGATTTTTGCTAATTTACTGTAATATAGAGTTTTTGGAAAGATTTTGTTATAAACTCCTTTTTATGGTATAATTAAAAAAAGATGCGTGCCGACGTGTTTTATCGACGTAAAATTTTTTTCGTTCATACAATAATCGTATGAACGTTTTGGAAAAATTAGGCGTTTTTTACGAGAGTTGGACGGGCGAAAAAGGCTATATCGGCTGTACTGAAAACGGAGTTTTAATTCCGTTTTTCGCGGTGAGAAGATCCGAAGCCCCCGTGATTTTAGCGCAGTACGCTATTCACGCAAGGGAGTATATCACCACGTATCTCTCTATGATGCAGGCGGAAGAGTTTTTAAAAAGCGGTAAAAGGGGAACCGTTTATTTCGTTCCCGCGGTAAATCCCGACGGAATAGCCGAAGTCATAGGCGGCGATAGAACGTATAAAGCCAACGCGAATATGGTCGACTTAAACGTTAATTTCGACGCCGGATGGGGCGAAGGCGCTAAAAACGTTCGGGGAAAATCGTCCGAAAATTATATAGGCGAACGTCCTTTTTCCGAAAGCGAAACGAAAGCATTACGCGATTTTACGCTTTCCGTTCGTCCCGACGTTACTTTGAGTTACCACAGTAAGGGCGAAGAGATATACTGGGAGTTTTTTCAGGAAGGAAAGGCACGGGAGCGGGATTTTGAAATCGCGAACGCGGTTTCCGCGGTTACGGGTTATCCGATCAAAAGCGCTGGGTTAAGCGCGGGCGGATATAAGGACTGGTGCGTGGAAAAATTGAAGATACCCGCGCTTACCGTCGAAGTGGGCAACGACGCGCTTTCTCACCCGATAGGCGAAGAATTTGCGGAAGAGATTTTTTATAAAAACCGCGACGTTATTAAGGTTTTGACGGAGATTTTATGACGAGAGAAGAAAAGTTTATGCGCGCCGCCTTAAAAGAAGCGGTAAAAGCGAAAGACAAAGACGAAGTGCCGATAGGCGCGGTCGTGGTTTTCGGCGATAAAATCGTTTCCCGCGGGCATAACGAAACCGAAAGAACGCAGATAGCGACAAGGCACGCGGAAATCGTCGCGATAGAAAAAGCTTGTAAAAAACTCAAAAGTTGGCGGCTTGACGGCGCGGAAATATACGTAACGCTGGAACCTTGCGCAATGTGCGCGGGCGCTATCGCAAACGCGCGGATAAAAAAGGTTTTTTTCGGCGCGTTTGAACCGAAAAGCGGCTGTGCGGTAAGTAAATTTCCCGTTTTATCGGATAGCGGATTAAATCACAGCGTCGAATTTACGGGCGGTATAGAAGAGAAAAAATGCAGCGGACTGCTCGTTGATTATTTTAGGCAAAAACGACAAAAGAATATATAATACGACAAAAAACTTTAAAGTATATTTTTTGGCTTGCAAATTTCGACCTTATATGGTAAAATAACTAAATTAAACAAAATTTAAGAGCGAGCCAAAGAGGTAATACGATTTTGGATAATGACGGTTCTAATACGATAAATAAGAATAAAAAAATAAACGGCGGAGTGGACGTTTTGGACAAGCCCGAAAGCGATTTCTCGGTCAAAGAAAAAGTCGGAAACGTCTCGGGATCCGATGACGTCTCGGAAATTTCGGATTATATAAAAAGACAAAAAACGTTTAGATATAAGAGTTATCTCTTTTTTAAACGCACGTTCGATATAATATTTTCCGGAATTTTGATTTTGCTTTTAAGTTGGCTCTATATAATAATTGCGATAGCCGTTAAAATTTCCGACGGCGGAAGGGTGTTTTTTATTCATTCCCGCATAGGGAAAAACGGGAAAAACATTAAGATAGCCAAATTCCGCAGTATGAAAAAAAATGCGGAAAATCTTAACGAAAGCCTTTCCGAAGAACAACTTAAAGAATATAAAAAAGAGTATAAATTAGAACAGGCCGACGACAATCGGATCACGAAATTAGGTAAATTTTTAAGAAAGACCAGCCTTGACGAATTGCCTAACTTTTTCGCGGTATTCACGGGTAAGATTTCGATTGTCGGACCGCGTCCCGTTCTGCGAGACGAAGCGTACGATAAATACGGTAAAGACGTGGATAAATTTCTTTCGGTCAAACCCGGTATCGTCGGTTGGTGGGCTGTAAACGGCAGAAATAACAGCACTTATTGCAGCGGAAAAAGACAGGCGCTCGAACTGTATTACGTGGACAAGTGTTCGATATGGTTCGATTTAAAAATTTTGTTTAAAACCGTCGGTTGCGTTTTTAAGCGTACGGGCGCAAAATAGTTTGCATATAGGCGGCGATTCGCCGCCGTATTGTGATTTTAAAGGAATTGTTTATGAAATTATTGCAGATAAGCAATTATTATTATCCGCATATCGGTGGAATAGAACAGGTCGCGAGAGATATTTCCGACAGTGTTCAGTGCGAGCGCAAGGTTTTTTGTTTTAATTCGGGCAAAAACTCGGTTATCGACACAGTCGACGGCGTTGAAGTAGTACGTGCCGGTTGTTTTGCCAAAATCGCTTCGCAATCACTTTCGTTCCGTTACGGGAAGATGCTTAAAAAAACTTTTGCCGCTTTTAAGCCTGACTTGGTAATTTTTCATTATCCGAATCCGTTTGCGGCGCATTTCCTTTTGAAAATACTTAAAAAATATCCCGATTGTAAACTTATCGTTTACTGGCATCTGGATATCGTAAAGCAAAAATTTTTGAAACTGTTTTTTAACGGACAGAACAAAAGACTGTTAATAAGAGCGGATAAAGTCGTTTGTACTAGTCCGAATTATTTAAAATACAGTCCTTGGCTTTCGCCGATGGAAGATAAGTGTGTCGTAATACCGAACTGTCTCAACCTTAAAAACTTGTCCGACTGCGATTTGTCCGATAAAACAGACGAAATAAAATCAGTTGCGGCGAATAAAAAAATTTGTTTCGCGATAGGACGGCATATCCCCTATAAAGGTATGGAATATCTGGTTAAGGCAAGCAGATATTTACCCGACGATTATAAAATTTATATTGCGGGGCAAGGTCCGCTTACCGAACGTCTTAAAGAACTTGCCGCAGAAGACGAAAAGATAACGTTTCTCGGTAAGATTTCAGAAGAAGATAAAATCGCTTACTATAAGGCGTGCGATATTTTCTGCTTTCCTTCCGTTACGAAAAACGAAGCGTTCGGCATAGCGCTTGCGGAGGCTATGAGTTTCGGTAAACCCGCCGTAACTTTTACGATAGAAGGTTCGGGCGTGAATTACGTTTCTTTAAGCGGCGTTACGGGGATTGAAGTCGAAAACGGCAACTCGGAAAAGTTTGCGGGAGCGATAAAAACTTTGGGCGAAAATCAGGAACTTGCGGAAAAATACGGCGCGGCGGCAAAAAAACGCGTCGAAGAAAATTTTACGTTTGAAAAATTCAAAGAAAATATAAACAATCTCATCAAGGAGTACAATGTATGAAAAAGGCTTTAATTACGGGTATAACGGGGCAGGACGGAAGTTATCTTGCGGAGTTTCTGCTTGAAAAAGGATACGAAGTACACGGTATAATACGGCGCTCTTCTGTTTCGACGACAGAGAGAATAGATCATTTGTTAAAGGGTGGGAAACTCATTATTCACGAAGGCGATCTGACTGATTCTTCAAGCATTATAAAAACAGTCGGGAAAGTACGGCCCGACGAAATATATAATCTTGCCGCCCAGTCGCACGTTCAGGTCAGTTTCGACGCTGCGGAATATACGGGCAACGTGGACGCGCTTGGCGTTTTGCGCATTTTAGAAGCGGTACACATCTTGGGACTTGACAAAAAAACCAAAATTTATCAGGCGTCTACTTCGGAACTTTACGGGAAAGTGGAAGAGTGTCCGCAAAATGAAAAAACGCCGTTCCATCCGTACTCGCCTTACGCGGTCGCAAAGCAATACGGGTTTTGGATGGTAAAACAATATCGCGAAGCGTACGGCATGTTCGCCTGCAACGGTATTCTTTTTAATCACGAATCGGAAAGGCGCGGCGAAAATTTCGTAACGAGAAAAATCACGCTTGCCGCCGCGAGAATAGCGTGCGGGCTTCAAGACCACTTGGAACTTGGTAATCTCGACAGTTTAAGGGACTGGGGGTATGCCAAAGATTACGTGGAATGTATGTGGCTTATACTTCAACACGACGAGCCGGACGATTTCGTTATAGCGACGGGAGAACAGCACACGGTCAGAGAATTTACGACTTTGGCGTTTAAATACGTCGGCATAGA
>ONQV01000003.1 GCA_900320065.1 uncultured Eubacteriales bacterium
TCAAAGGATGTCAAACCCTGGTAAGGTTTTTCGCGTTGCGTCGAATTAAACCACATGCTCCGCTGCTTGTGCGGGTCCCCGTCAATTTCTTTGAGTTTCAACCTTGCGGCCGTACTCCCCAGGCGGAATACTTAATGTGTTAACGTCGTCACGGAAGGAGTCGATACCTCCCACAACTAGTATTCATCGTTTACGGCGTGGACTACCAGGGTATCTAATCCTGTTTGCTCCCCACGCTTTCGTACTTCAGTGTCAGTTACAGTCCAGTAAGTCGCCTTCGCCACCGGTGTTCTTCCTAATATCTACGCATTCCACCGCTACACTAGGAATTCCACTTACCCCTCCTGCACTCAAGCTAAACAGTCTTAATTGTAGCACCGAAGTTAAGCCCCGGGATTTCACAACTAACTTGAATAGCCACCTACGTACCCTTTACGCCCAGTCATTCCGGACAACGCTTGCCACCTACGTATTACCGCGGCTGCTGGCACGTAGTTAGCCGTGGCTTGCTCTTGGGGTACCGTCACTTTCTTCGTCCCCCATCACAGAACTTTACAATCCGAAGACCTTCATCATTCACGCGGTGTTGCTGGGTCAGGCTTTCGCCCATTGCCCAATATTCCCTACTGCTGCCTCCCGTAGGAGTCTGGACCGTATCTCAGTTCCAATGTGGCCGATCACCCTCTCAGGTCGGCTAACCATCGTCGACTTGGTAGTCCGTTACACCACCAACTATCTAATGGTACGTGAGCCCATCTATATCCGATAAATCTTTTACCCCTGTGGGATGCCCCACTGTGGTCTTATGCGGTATTAGCACAGATTTCTCTGTGTTATTCCCCAGACATAGGCAGGTTGCTCGCGCGTTACTCACCCGTCCGCCGCTAACTTATGGGAGCAAGCCCCCATAAGTCCGCTCGACTTGCATGTATTAAGCACACCGCCAGCGTTCGTCCTGAGCCAGAATCAAACTCTTGAGTTAATGATTTAAAGCCGAGAAACGTATTTCTCAACTGCTCTAACGAATTTCGCTTTTAATTGCGTTTTGTCATTTTAATGACTGTTTTCAAAGTACATATTTCATACTTCAAAGATTTTGACAGAAACTTTCAAAATAACTATTATTTTGTCTTATTTCCTTCTATTCAGTTTTTAAACAACGTTCCGTCAACTTCGGTTGACGTTTGCCGAAAACAAGCGGTTCGCTTGCGACAGCCTACTTATAATACCATAGTCCATTTTTTAAGTCAAGCGTTTTTTTAGGGTTTTTAAAGATTTTTTTAAGAATTTTGCAATCTTTTTTCGCCCCACAAAATATTGTGTTTTTTATTGCACGAAAAACACAAGTTTTTGATTTTGACGCTTAAAATCGTTTGAAAAATTCTTGCGATTTCGGATTTAGGTATTAAATTCCTTCAAAAGAAGGTAATTGTGATTATAAACGAAAACTTTTTTATTGTCAATAGTTTTAAGAAAAAAAGTATGAAAATATTAAGTTATTTTTTGTTCTGACCATTGTTTGCCTATTTCTCAAAATTTAACTATACATTATATAATATATAAAAACGCGCCGAAAGCGATTTTCGCTTTCGGCGCGCGGTCTATTCGTTGTAATTTATAGCGTTAAAACTAATTTACGCTCTTAATAACGCTTGCATCATTACGGACATGTCGATATAGTCTTTATCTTCTTCGATACCTTCGGGTACGGACACTTTACCGGTGTATCCCTTAAAAGTAAGTTCAGCGGTCAAATCGCCGTCGGCGGATTTAACGTTCGCTTCGATTTTAAGCGCGATAAGATTATAACTTTCGTCGTAAACGAGATAAACGGTAACGTTGGTTTCCGATCCTTCTTCTTCGTCCGCGATTTTGATTTCCGCTTTGACTTTCTTGTTTTCGGCGTCTATGTAAATCTTTAAGTTATCGCCCGCTTCTTCTTTTGCGCTGATAAGCATTTCCAGCACGTTGCCGTTCAACGCTTCCACCACAGCGCCACCGGAGATTTCGCTGTTTTCGGTAATTTCACCGATAGGAAGATTTTTCATTACTCCCTGAATACCCGCGTCAAGATCTACGGGCAGTTTCATTTTAACGTCGTTTTTAGCGTCCGCTTGCGTATTTGCACTCATCATTGCGGCATCTATTTTACCGGTTACATAAACGAATTTATCTTTATAATAAATCTTCGCATCAACGTCCGCATTATTTGCTTTATCTTCGTCTTTGGTTGCCGTGATCTTTGCTTTGACCGAACCTTCCGCAGTTAATTTTGGGGCAGTCGGATCCGTAGTATCGAGCGTCGCCTTGATTGTTGCGGAAACGTCCATCTTCTTACCTTCCGCAGTGCCTTTGACGCTTACCGAAAGGTCTGCACCGTTACCGAAAGTAACGACTTTATTTTCAGCATTTTCGGTTGCCGCCGCAAATTCCTGAACTTCGGTCGAATCCGCAGACACTTCTTTGTAGTTGCCGTTGAACGTTGCGTCTCCGCAACCGAACATGCAAGCCGTGCCGATAACGAGTACCAAGCACAATAACATAGTTACGAGTTTTTTCATTTTATATATGCTCCTTTTAATTTTTTCACCGTTTCAAATCCGTTAAGGCCGTACTTATCCGTTGCGCAAGCAACGGATAAGGGGATATCCCCTTAAAATTTTCAGACGTTCTTAAATTTCGTTGATTTTTTATATTATGACACTTTCCGACAATTTTGTCAATAAAAAATAAAAATTTGTAAGCAAACCTTTGGCGCACTTTTGCCCGTCATACGGCGGACGACCCGCGTTATTGCGGAATACTCGGATATACCAAACGCGGCTACCTGTCCTTGCAGGTAGCCGCGTTTGGTGCATCCGGCGAGGCTCGAACTCGCAACGGAGGCGTCGGAGGCCTCTGTTTTATCCAATTAGACTACGGGTGCGTGATTTTGCGCGCTTTTGTTAAGCGCGCAATGATAATTTTATTCTTCCGTTTCGGGCTCTTTTACGGTAACTTTGACTTGTAATATCCGTTTTACCGTCGCTTTCATTATCTCTATTTCCAAATTAAGGTAACGGAACTTAAAGCCCGTTTTTGGGATTTCGCCTATTCGCTCTATAAGCCAGCCGCTCAAAGTCGTCGTGTCGAACTTTTCTTCTTCGCCGCCCAAAGCAAAGTGCGCGAAAAATTCCGAAAGCGGAGCGTTACCGTCAACAAGCGTTGCACCGCCCGTTTTCCTGAAATAATTTATCTCTTCGTCGTGCTCGTCCCATATTTCGCCGACGAGTTCTTCCAAAACGTCTTCCAAAGTGATTATGCCCGCCGTGCCGCCGTATTCGTCCAGAACCACTGCAAGATGCACTTTCTTTTTCTGCAACTGTTTGAGCAGGTTGGATATTTTTATATGTTCGGTGGTAAACACCGCGGGTTGCATAATGTTTTTTACGTTCTTTTCGCCCGCAAGGTAAGCCGAAAAAAAGTCCTTTTCGTGAATAGTGCCGATTATTGTATCTATTGCGTTTCTGTACACGGGCAAACGCGAATAGCCTTCTTTGTCAAAGACCTTTTTTATTTCTTCCATCGAAGAATCGACGTCCACCGCGACGATATTGACCCGCGGGACTAAAATATCGCCGACTTCCACGTCGTCGAACTCTATTACCGAACGGATAAGCCGCGTTTCGTCCTTTCTTATCGTGCCGTCTTCTTCGGCTTCTTCGACGACGGTCATAATTTCTTCTTCGGTTATCTTATCTTCGTCTTTTATGCGGAAGATTTTAGCGAGCAACCATTTCCACCCGCCGAAAATAACGTTGAAAACGTATAATACCCAAAAGAAGAATACGGTAAGGGGATAAAAGTTCATCGCAAATTTTTCGGGATACGCGGCGGCGAAAAATTTTGGCGTTATTTCGCCGAATATAAGCACCGTAAGCGTAACGACTATCGTTGCGATAAGCGAAGGGTTGACGCTTGTGTCCGAAAGTATCCGCGTAAAAAACACCGTGGCGAGAGTCGCCGTGGTGATATTCACGATATTGTTGCCGACAAGAATTGTAGAAAGCAATTTGTCGAATTTGTTTTCCGCAATATCCAGCGTTTTGGCGGCGCGCTTGTTGCCGCCCCCTGCGAGCGCGCGGAGTTTTATTCTGCTTGCGCAGGAAAACGCGGTTTCCGCCGCGGAGAAAAACCCCGACAGCAAAACCAAAACTATTAAAGCGATAAGTAGCGGAACGGAGCCTTCCGGCATAAAATCCCCCTTAAATTAAAATCTACGGTGATATAATTATATATGTAATCGCGGAAAATATCAAGTAATTTACGATAATTGCGTGCGAAGTTGTGTTTTTTAACAAAATGTGCTATTATAATTAAACCGAATAAAAGAAAGGTCAAAGATGAAAACGGTAGTCGTGGGTATGAGCGGCGGCGTGGACAGTTCGGTCGCGGCGCTACTGCTTAAAGAACAGGGTTTTAACGTAATAGGGCTTTATATGAATAACTGGGAAGAAACCGACGCCTGCGGCGCTTGCACGGGCGAAGAAGATTTCACGGACGTCAGGCGCGTGGCGAATAAAATCGGTATCCCCTATTATTCCGTAAACTTTGCCAAGGAATACCTTGACAGAGTGTTTTCCTATTTTCTGTCCGAATACGCCGCAGGCAGAACTCCTAACCCCGACGTTTTGTGCAACCGCGAGATTAAGTTTAAGGACTTTAAGGAAAAGGCAAAGGAACTCGGCGCAGACTATATCGCGACGGGGCACTACTGCGACATTCTGCACGAGAACGGCGTGCATTACCTGTTAAAAGCCAAAGACCAAAGTAAAGACCAGACCTATTTTTTAAATCAGTTGTCGCAAAAACAGTTGGACGGGGTTTTGTTTCCGCTGGGAAAACTCGATAAATCGGAAGTCAGAAAAATCGCCGAAAAAAACGGGCTTGCGACGGCGGCGAAAAAGGATTCGACGGGAATTTGTTTTATCGGCGAACGCAATTTCCGCAACTTTTTGTCAAAGTACCTGCCCGCGAAAAAGGGCGACATAGTAACGACGGACGGCAAAAAAATAGGTGAACATACGGGGCTTATGTACTACACTTTGGGACAGCGCAGGGGTCTTAATATCGGCGGACAGAAAGGCGACGACGGCGGCAGATGGTTCGTAATCGAAAAAGACCTTAAAAACAACATATTATACGTAGCGCACGGGTCGGAAGAACGGCTTTACAGTAAAGGACTTATAATGAACGCTGTAAACTGGATACCCTTTGCCCCGACCGAAAAAGAGTTTAAGTGCACGGCGAAATTCCGCTACCGCCAGCCCGAACAGGGTTGCACCGTAAAAATAAACGACGGATTTATTCAAGTGGACTTCGACGAGAAACAGCGCGCCATAACCGAAGGTCAGTTCGCCGTGTTTTATAAGGGCGAAAAGTGTATCGGCGGCGGCGTGATAGAAAAAGCGATATTTTAAAATTTAATATAGTTTTCGCCCCCGCAGGCGTTGCCTGCGGGGGCGTAAGTTTATTTTGGTTTTTTATTTGCCCTTAAAATACTTGACTGCGGACAGGAACAGTTTTATATCGTAATTCCCCGCGACGTTTTTGTATAAACCTTTACCTATACGTTCGCTGTGTCCCATTTTGCCGAGCACCCTGCCGTCCTTACTCGTGATACCTTCTATCGCGTACGCCGAGCCGTTGGGATTGAACCTTATATCCATCGTGGCGTTTCCGTCAAAATCGACGTACTGCGTGGCTATCTGCCCGTTTGCGGCAAGTTCCTTTATCTGTTTTTCACTCGCCAAAAATCTGCCTTCGCCGTGAGAGATAGGCACGGTGAACACGTCGCCGACGTTGACTTCTTTAAGCCACGGCGACTTGGTGGACGCCACTCTCGTTCTCACGAGCCGCGACTGGTGGCGACCTATCGTGTTAAAGGTTAAAGTCGGCGAGTTTTCGTCGGTATCTATTATATCGCCGTTAGGTACGAGCCCTAATTTTATAAGCGCTTGGAAACCGTTGCATACGCCCGCCATAAGCCCGTCGCGCTTATATAAAAGATTGCGTATCTCTTCCTTTACCGCCGCGTTGCGCATAAACGCCATTATGAATTTGCCCGAACCGTCGGGTTCGTCGCCGCCCGAAAATCCGCCGGGGATAAATATCGCCTGCGCCGAACGCGCCTTACGCGCAAAATCTTCCACGCTGTTTTCTATCGTTTCCTTCGTCATATTGTTTACGACGAAAATATCCGCTTCGCCGCCCGCTCTCACGATCTCTTTCGCCGTGTCGTACTCGCAGTTCGTTCCGTAAAATACGGGTATTAAAAATTTCGGTTTCGCGCAGAAATCCTTGGGCGCGTAAAACTCTTTACTTTCGTAAGAAAACGTTTCGGTTTTTGCGTACTCTTTTTCTTCGAGAGTGGGATATACGCTTTCGAGTTTGGCGCGGTACGCGTTAAAGAGTTCGGAAATTTCCACCGTAGATTTACCGAGCGTTATCTTGCCGTCAGCGGTAATTTCGCCGAGCGGCACTCCCGTTTCTTCGCCCGTTTCTATAACGAACGCACCGTAATTATACCCGAAAATATCTTCCGCCTTTACGCCGTCCGCAAACTTAAAGCCGAAATCGCCGCCGAGACAGGCTTTAAACACGCCTTCCGCGATCCCGCCGAAAGTCGGCGTAAACGCCGAATAAATTTTACCCTTTTTAACGAGTGCGAAAACCGCCGCGGCGTTTGCCTTAACGGACTTTGCCGTCGGCAACCCGTCTTTATCCGTTTCGGACAACAACAATC
The DNA here is from genome assembly GCA_900320065.1 of uncultured Eubacteriales bacterium. Lineage (GTDB taxonomy): Bacteria > Bacillota > Clostridia > Christensenellales > Borkfalkiaceae > UBA1259. The sequence continues at coordinate 6,785 of ONQV01000003.1, forward strand.
TTACCTTATGCCCCGCCGCCTTAAAATCGTTGGATATGACGTTTTTGATTTTGCCGGTAGTTACCGCAAAGGAAACGAGCGTCGGTGGAACGTCGATATTTTCAAAACTTCCGCTCATGCTGTCCTTACCGCCGATAGCGGCTACGCCGTAATCTATCTGCGCCCTGTACGCGCCGAGAAGAGCGGCGAAAGGCTTGCCCCAACGTTTGGGGTCTGAAAATGGCTTTTCAAAATATTCCTGAAAAGTAAGATAGGTATCGCTTAAATCCGCGCCCGCGGCTACGAGTTTCGCAATGCTTTCGGTTACCGAAAGATACGCGCCGTGATAGGGGCTTTTTACGAAAATTTCGGGATTATACCCCCACGCCATAAAAGAACAGTCGTCCGTGTCGCCGTTTTCAACGGATATTTTGTTTACCATAGCTTGAATAGGCGTCCTTTGGGTCTTTCCGCCGAACGGCATAAGCACCGTGCCCGCGCCGATAGTCGAATCGAATCGTTCCGAAAGCCCCCGCTTATCGCAGACGTTTAAGTCGGAAACGAGTTTCATATATTCGGACTTAAAGTCCGCCGTTTTCGGTTTATCGAAAGCAAGCGGTTTTTCCGTTTCCACGGTTATATGTTTTTCCGCGCCGTTTGAATTCAAAAACTCACGGGAAATATCAACTATCGTTTCGCCCTTCCAGAACATTTTAAGCCGAGCGGTATCGGTAACGGTCGCGATGACCGTACCTTCGGTGTTTTCCGCTTTGGCGAGCGCAAGAAATTCTTTAACGTCCGCTTTATCGACGACCACCGCCATCCTTTCCTGCGATTCGGAAATGGCGAGTTCCGTGCCGTCAAGCCCTTCGTACTTTTTGGGAACGGCGTCAAGGTTTATATCGAGTCCGTCCGCAAGTTCGCCTACGGCGACGGAAACGCCGCCCGCGCCGAAATCGTTGCACCGCTTTATCATTTTAGCGACTTTCGGGTTTCTGAAAAGCCGCTGTAATTTTCTTTCTTCGGGCGCGTTGCCTTTCTGAACTTCCGCGCCGCAGTTTTCTACCGATTTAAGATTGTGCGCTTTTGACGAACCCGTCGCACCGCCGATACCGTCCCTGCCCGTTCTGCCGCCTAAAAGTATGACGACGTCGCCCGAAACGGGGCGTTCTCTTTTTACGTTTTCCTTGGGTGCCGCCGCTATGACAGCGCCTATTTCCATACGCTTTGCCGCGTAACCCGCGTTATATACTTCGTCGACTATGCCCGTGGCGAGTCCTATCTGGTTACCGTAGGAAGAATACCCCGCCGCCGCTGTCTGACAAATCTTTCTTTGGGGAAGTTTGCCTTTTAAGGTTTCGGAAACGGGAACCGTCGGGTCAGCCGCGCCCGTTACTCGCATCGCCGCGTAAACGTACGCCCTGCCCGAAAGCGGGTCGCGTATCGCGCCGCCGATACAGGTCGCAGCGCCGCCGAACGGTTCTATTTCCGTGGGGTGGTTGTGCGTTTCGTTTTTAAAAAGCAACAGCCACGGCTCTTTTTTTCCGTCTCTTTCTATCTCTATGTTTACGGTACAGGCGTTTATTTCTTCGGACTCGTCGAGTTTATCGAGTTGCCCGCGCTTTTTTAAGACTTTCGCCGCAAGCGTGCCTATATCCATAAGATTTACGGGCTTACTTCTCTCGATTTCTTTTCTGCCCGCAAGGTATTCGTCATAAGCGTTCTGTAAAATCGCGTCGTTAAACTTAACGCCGTCAATCGTCGTCAAAAAAGTCGTATGGCGACAATGATCCGACCAGTAAGTATCTATAACCTTTATTTCGGTTATCGTGGGGTCGCGCTTTTCGCTTAAAAAATAATCCCTGCAAAACTCGGCGTCGTTTAGATCCATCGCAAGCCCTTTTTCCGCGATAAATTTTTTAAGCGCATTCTCGTCCATCGCGGTAAACCCTTTCACCGTATCGACGCGCGTCGGAACGCGGTAGTTCACGGTAAGCGTTTCGGGTTTTTCCATACCCGCTTCGCGCGAATCGACGGGGTTTATAAGGTACTTTTTCGCGGAGAGAATATCTTCTTCCGAAATATCTCCCGAAAAAACGTACACCTTCGCGGTGCGCACGACGGGATTTTCGCCAAGCGAAGAGATACGTATGCACTGTTCGCCCGAATCCGCACGCTGGTCGAACTGCCCCGGAAGATATTCCGCGGCAAACACCGCGTCGCCCGTCGGCAAATCGTAATAAACGTCGTCGAGTTGCGGCTCGGAAAACACCGTTTTAACCGCTTGATCGAACTGATTTTCGGAAAGGTTTTCCACGTCGTAACGGTTAAAAAGCCGTACACCGTTAAGCCCTTTTATGCCGAGCAGATTTTTAAGTTCCCCGTAAACGCTTTGCGCTTCGTTATCGAGTCCTTTTTTCTTTTCCACAAAAACGCGGTATACCATTATTTATCCCCTGCTTTAAGCGCCCTTGCGCCTATATCCTTTCTGTAATACGCGTTTGCAAAGGAAACTTTTTTGACCTTTGCGTACGCCTTGTCTATCGCTTCTTTCAAGGTTTCGCCCTTTGCCGTAACGCCTAAAACCCTGCCGCCGTCGGTAACTAATTTTCCGTCCTTTAATTTAGCCCCCGCAAAGTACACGCCGTCCTTTACTTCGTCCGCTACGGTTATTTCGTAACCCTTTTCGTATGCGGAAGGATACCCCTTCGACGCCATTATAACGCAACAGGCGTAGCCGTCTTCAAATTCCACGGGGGTTTTATCAAGAGTCCCGAAAGTTGTCGCCTTCATCACCGTTAAAAGGTCGCTTTTAAGGAGTGGCAGAACGACCTGCGTTTCAGGGTCGCCGAAACGGCAGTTGTATTCGATAACTTTCGGACCGTTTTCGGTAAGCATAAGCCCGAAATACAGACAGCCCTTAAAAGTCCTGCCTTCTTTATTCATAGCGTCAATCGTAGGAATAAAGATTTCCCGCATACACCTTGCGGCGATTTCGTCGGTATAATACGGGTTAGGCGCGATTGTGCCCATACCGCCCGTGTTAAGTCCCTTATCGCCGTCCAAAGCGCGCTTATGGTCCATAGAAGAAACCATCGGCACGACGGTTTTGCCGTCGGTAAAGGTTAAAACGGAAACTTCGGGTCCCGTTAAAAACTCTTCGACGACGATTTTGGCGCCGCTTTCGCCGAACACCTTGTCTTCCATCATGGATTTAACGGCGGACTGCGCCTCTCTAAGACTTTCGGCGATAATAACGCCCTTGCCGAGCGCAAGTCCGTCCGCTTTTATAACGAGCGGAAAACTTTCGCCCGAAATATAATCGAGCGCGGCTTTTTCGTCGGTAAACACCTTGTATTTCGCGGTAGGAATACCGTACTTTTGCATAAGGTCTTTTGAAAACGCCTTACTGCCTTCTATGATCGCCGCTTTTTTATCCGGTCCGAAACAAGGTATTCCCGCGGCGGAAAGTTTATCCACCGTGCCGAGCACCAACGGGTCGTCGGGCGCGACTATCGCGTAATCGATACCCGATTTCGCCGCAAAATCCACGATTTTATCCGTTTCCTTTGCACCGATGGGAACGAGCGTAGCGTCGTCCGCCATACCGCCGTTGCCTGGAAGAACGAATATCTCCGACACTTCCTTGTTTTTCTTTATCGCTTTAACTATGGCGTGCTCTCTTCCGCCGCCGCCTACAACGAGAATTTTCATTTATTAGCCTTAAAACTTTAACTGTAAATAGGATATTTTTCGCAAAGAGCGATAACTTCCGCCGTAATTCTGTCCTTAACGCCGTCGAAGTCCGTCGCGATCTCTCTCATCCACACGGCGATCTTTTTCATTTCTTCTTCCTTAAATCCGCGCGAAGTAACGGCGGGCGTTCCCACCCTTATACCGCTCGTGATAAAGGGTTTTTCGGGGTCGTTCGGAATAGCGTTCTTATTGACGGTGATATGCACTTCGTCAAGACGCTTTTCCATTTCTTTGCCCGTTATGCCGAACGGACGAAGGTCGATAAGCATAAGGTGATTGTCCGTACCGCCCGAAACTATCTTAAATCCTTCTTTTAAGAGTTCTTTACTCAAAGTCTGCGCGTTAGCAACGATTTGCTTTTGGTATTCTTTGAATTCGGGCTTTAACGCTTCGCCGAGCGCGACAGCCTTTGCCGCGATAATGTGCATTAAAGGTCCGCCCTGCGTTCCGGGGAATACCGCCTTATCGATTTTAGCGCCCAACTCTTCTTTGCAGAGAATAAGTCCGCCGCGCGGGCCGCGAAGAGTTTTATGCGTGGTCGTCGTAACCACGTCCGCGTAAGGCACGGGGCTTTCGTGAAGTCCCGCCGCGACTAGTCCCGCGATGTGCGCCATATCTACCATAAGGTACGCGCCCACGCTGTCCGCTATTTCGCGCATCTTCTTAAAGTCGATGGCGCGGGAGTACGCCGAAGCCCCCGCGATTATCATTTTGGGCTTACACTCTCGTGCTATCCTTCCGATATCGTCGTAATCGAGCCTTTCGGTTTCGCTCGAAACGCCGTAAGGCACGATATTGAAATATTTGCCCGAAATGTTTACGGGTGCGCCGTGAGATAGATGCCCGCCGTTTGCAAGATTTAACCCCATAACCGTATCGCCCGGGTTTACGAGCGCGAAGAATACCGCTAAATTCGCGTTTGCGCCCGAGTGGGGCTGAACGTTGGCGTATTCCGCGCCGAATAATTTTTTAGCACGCTCCCTTGCGATATTCTCCACTATATCGACGTACTGACAGCCGCCGTAATAACGCTTTGCGGGAAAACCTTCCGCGTACTTGTTTGTAAGCACCGTTCCCGCCGCGAGCAGCACCGCTTTCGACACTATGTTTTCGGAAGCGATAAGTTCTATATTGTGTTGCTGGCGTTTTAGTTCCAAATCGCACGCCGCGTATACTTCTTCGTCGTAATTTTTAAGTTCTTCAAAAAAATTCTTCATTTATTTATCTCCTTAAAGTTTAATACAATATCAGTGATGGAAAAGGCGCATACCCGTAAACGCCATTACCATACCGTGCTTGTTCGCCGCGTCTATCACAAGGTCGTCGCGGACGCTGCCGCCCGGTTCCGCGACGTATTTTACGCCGCTCTTCGCCGCGCGCTCTATGTTGTCCGAGAACGGGAAGAACGCGTCGGACGCAAGCGTTACGTCCTTTACCGTCTTAAGGTAAGCGTCCTTTTCTTCGCGGGTAAAGGGCTCGGGTTTTACCGCAAAATATTTCCGCCAGTCGGCGAGAAGGTCGGGATAATCGGCGTCCGACAGATACAGGTCGATAATGTTGTTCTTATCGGGTCTGCCTATGCCGTCCGCAAACTTCAACGAAAGCACTCTTTCGCTCTGCCTTAAATTCCAAAGGTCGGCTTTGCTTGCCGCAAGGCGGGTGCAGTGAATTCTCGATTGCTGCCCCGCGCCGACGCCTATCGCCTGCCCGTCCGCCGCGAAACACACCGAATTCGACTGCGTGTATTTAAGAGTTATGAGCGCGATTATCATATCCTTTATTTTGTCTTCGGGAAGGGTTTTGTTTTCGGTAACGATATTCGTCAGAAGTTCTTTATTTATCTTAAACTCGTTTCTACCCTGCTCGAAAGTGATGCCGAATACCTGCTTATGCTCTATCGGGTCGGGTTTATACGACGGGTCGATTTTTATAATATTGTAAGCGCCCTTGCGTTTTGCTTTTAACACTTCCAAAGCGTCTTTGCTATACGACGGCGCGATTATCCCGTCCGAAACTTCTCTCGAAATGATTTTCGCGGTAGTTAAGTCGCACTCATTAGAGAGCGCTATAAAGTCGCCGAAAGACGACATCCTGTCCGTACCCCTTGCCCTTGCGTACGCCTGCGCCATAGGCGAATCGTCAAGCCCTTCGATATCGTCCACGAAACACGCTTTTTTGAGCGTGTCCGAAAGCGGCTTGCCTATCGCCGCGGAAGTCGGCGAAACGTGCTTAAACGAAGTCGCGGCACAATCGCCCGTCGCTTCCTTTATTTCTTTTACGAGTTGCCACGCGTTTAAAGCGTCCAGAAAATTGATGTACCCCGGTCTGCCGTTTAATATCTCGACGGGAAGGTCGCGCCCTTCCGTCATAAATATGCGCGCGGGCTTTTGGTTGGGGTTACAGCCGTATTTAAGGGAATATTCGTTCATATCTTTCTCCTTGGTTATTTGTTTTTGTTTATGAGTCTGTTTTCCGCTTTATTCGTTTTTAAGTCAACGTACCTTACGTAAAGCGAAATTTTGTTGTTATTATCGAGCGCGTTCCAGAGTTTATCGGTAAACTCGTCTACATCGTTCGGAATTTCCACGCGTTCGGGTTCGCCGCAGAAGGTCGGTATCGGATTCCCGTCGGTGATATAAGTATGTATAAAATGCCCCAACCCGTTTACCGACTGATAGGAAAAGGTATAGCGGTTGCAAGCCGTGCCCTTTTCGTCCGCGGACTTTAATATGCTCATTTCGTAATCGAAATCGTTATACGCGAAATTTATTATGCCGCTTATTCTCGGCGTAAAGTTCGGTTCGTCGGGTTCAAACTTGCGGATTTTAAGCGCGTCCGAAAAACTCTTCCCTTCTTTAAGCCCGTTATATATAGTGTCCGTCTGGTTGCCGTTGGTAACTATAAGGCTCTTGTTGAACTGCCTTATCGCGGCGTAGATAATTAAACTCGGGTCAACCACCTTTTTTTCGTCGAAAGGCTCGGTAAAAACTTCGCCGTTTTTCTCGGTAAAAATACGGTTGCGGCTATTTTCGCTTCTGCCCATAATAAAGTAGGCGCAGGCGGCTTTTTCTCCGTCCTTGCTTTTCCCGATAACTATCCCCCGTCCGACGTAAGGATTGCCCGAAATAAGTTCAGCGATATCGTTTATTTTGTAAACGTTCATAATTTTTCTCCCGTTAAAATTTTTTCACAAACTAATTCGCAAGCCGCGGGCAAAATCTGCCACTCGGCTTCCCGCATTACTCTCTTTTGCAAACTTTCCGGCGTGTCGGAAGGCAAAACTTCCACTGCCTTTTGCATTATTATTTTGCCGCCGTCGGGAATTTCGTTGACGAAATGCACCGTAGCCCCCGTTACCTTTACCCCGTAAGAAAGCGCCGCTTCGTGCACTTTAAGCCCGTAATAACCTTTGCCGCAGAAAGACGGGATAAGCGCGGGGTGCACGTTGATTATGCGGTTTTCAAACTCTTTGGTAAACCGCTCGGAAAGTATGGACATAAACCCCGCGAGCACGATAAGTTCCGCACCCGCGCCCTTTATCGCTTTTATAAGTTCGGTTTCAAACCCGTCCCCGAAACCCGCTTTCGTTATAACGCGCGTCGGCACTTCGGCGTTCTTTGCGCGAGTTAAGGCGTAGGCGTTTTCGTTATTTGAAACTACGAGCGATATCTTGCCGCTCTTTAATTTGCCGCTTTTTTCAGCGTCTAAAAGCGCTTGAAGATTAGTTCCGCCGCCCGATACCAAAACGGCGATTTTTACCTTTCTCTCTTTCATATTCCTTAATAAAGCACGACGGGGTCGTCGCTGTTTTTAAGTTCGCCCAAAACATAGGCGTTTACGCCGTTATCCCGCAAAACTTTTATAGCGGTAGCCGCGTCGTTTTCGCCGACTATAACGCTCATACCAACGCCCATATTGAAGGTATTGAACATATCCCTTCTGTCGATATTGCCGCGCTTTTCTATCAAATCGAAAATAGGTAACACCTTTACGTCCTTTTCTTTAACGAACACCCCTAACCCACTTTTTATCGAACGCGGCATATTTTCGTAAAAGCCGCCGCCCGTTATGTGCGACACTCCCTTTACTTTGACTTTGTCAAACAGCGCGAGCATGGGTTTAACGTAAATTTCCGTCGGAGTAATAAGCGTTTCGCCGAGAGTTTTACCGTTAAGGCACGCGGGCTTTTCGTTTAAGTCGCAATTTCCCACGTCGAAAACCTTTCTCACAAGCGAAAATCCGTTACTGTGCACGCCGCTTGAAGGCAAGGCTATCATAACGTCGCCTTCCTCTTGCGTATTTTTATCGATTATTTTATCTTTATCGACGACGCCCACGGAAAAGCCCGCAAGGTCGTATTCGTTTTCGGGATAGAACCCCGGCATCTCCGCCGTTTCACCGCCGACGAGTTCACTACCCGCGCGAACGCAGCCTTCCGCCACGCCCCCGACGATATCGGCGATTTTTTCGGGCACGTTTTTGCCGCACGCGATATAATCGAGAAAGATAAGGGGTTTTGCGCCGCAACAAATAACGTCGTTCACGCACATAGCCACACAGTCTATACCCACCGTGTCGTGCTTATTTAAAAGAAAGGCGAGTTTGAGTTTAGTTCCCACGCCGTCCGTTCCCGAAACGAGTACGGGGTTTTTAATACCCGTAAGGTCGAGCGGGAAGAGCCCGCCGAACCCCCCAAGGTCTTCCTTTCTGCCGCCTATCATAGTACGGGCGACGTGTTTTTTCATAAGTTCCACGGCTTTATATCCCGCGGTTATATCTACCCCCGCGTCCGCATACGCTTTGGACTTCGATTTTTCGTTCATAACTTTCTCCTATACTCCGTTTATTCGACGCCGTTCCAACAATAGGTGCATAACTTGCACTTATCTATGCCGATCGCTTTGATAAGGTTGTCGAGCGACTGAAATTCCAGCGACGCGAAACCGAATTTGTCGCATATCGCTTTCCTTAGTTTTTTGCCGCGCTCCGAATTTCCGTCGCTGTATTCCGCAATATGATTAAGCCCTTCTTCCCCTTCGAGTTCCACAATCACTTTGCGGGTAATGAGTTCCATATCGCTCGTCGCGCGGGAAAAATTAAGGTATTTGCACCCGAACATTATGGGCGGACAAGCCGAACGCATATGCACCGCCTTCGCGCCGTTGGCGTATAAAAACTCCACCGTTTCTTTAAGTTGCGTGCCGCGCACGATGGAATCGTCCACGAACAAAAGACTTTTGCCTTCTATAAGTTCGCGCACGGGTACTTGTTTCATTTTTGCGATCTTATCCCTGTCTTTCTGGATAGAAGGCATAAAACTTCTGGACCAAGTGGGCGTGTATTTTATATATGGTCTGGCAAAAGGAATACCGCTTTTGTTGGCGTAGCCTATCGCGTGCGGCGTGCCGCTGTCCGGAACGCCCGCGACGTAATCTATCCCAAGATTGTTTTTGGTTTTTATATCCGTTTCGGCAAGCAGAACCCCGTTGTCGCAACGCATTATCTCTACGTTTTTGCCTTCGTACGTTGACGTCGGATACCCGTAGTACGTCCATAAGAACGAACAGACGCGCATCTTTTCGCCCGCGGGGAAAAGTTCTTTAACTCCGTTTGGCGACAGTTCCACCGTTTCGCCCGCGCCGAGTTCCTTATAGTCCGAATAGCCGAGTTTACGGTAAGAAAAGTTTTCAAACGCGAAACAGAATCCGTCGGCGTCTTTACCGATATGCACGGGAATCCTGCCGAACTTGTCCCTTGCGACGATTATGTCCCCGTCGCTTTTTAAGACGATTATGGTCGCCGTGCCTTCGATACTGTCCTGCGCGAACTTTACCCCGTCCGCAAAATTGTCTTTCTGGTCGATTAAAGCCGCGACGAGTTCCGCGGAATTTATTTCCAGTCCCGTAGAAAGTCCGAAATGCCCGCCGTTGTTATTTAAAAACTTTTCCGCAAGTTCTTTGTGATTGTTGATAATACCTACCGTACAAACGGCGTACACGCCGAGCCGCGACCGTATCATAAGCGGTTCGGGGTCGCTGTCGCTTATCACGCCTATCGCGGAAGTGCCTTTCATCTCCCCGAAAACGTGCTCGAACTTTGTCCGAAAGGGTGCGCTGCCGAGATTGTGTATCTTTCTCTGCAACCCCGCTTCACGATCGTAAACCGCGATGCCGCCGCTTTTCGTACCGAGATGAGAGTGGTAGTCCGTCCCGAAAAACACGTCGCTTAAAATATCTCTTTTGGAAACTACTCCGAAATATGCGCCCATAAAATCTCCTTTGGGTTTACCGTTTTGCCGAAGTCAAACGCTTCATAACTTCGTTATAAGCGTCTTCGACCCCGCCGAGATCGCGACGGAAACGGTCTTTATCGAGTTTTTCGTTAGTCGTTAAGTCCCAAAGCCTGCAAGTGTCGGGCGAAATTTCATCCGCCAAAACGATTTCGCCGCTCGGAAGTCTGCCGAATTCCAACTTGAAGTCGACAAGGCGGATATTAAGCCCCTTAAAATACTCTTTAAGAACTTCGTTCACCTTGAACGCCATTTCTTTTATTTTTTCGATCTCCGCTTCGGTCGCAAGATTAAGGGCGAGCGCGTGATAAGAATTTATAAGCGGATCGCCCAAAGCGTCGTTTTTATACGAAAACTCTATCGTAGGATTTTTAAAGACTATACCTTCTTCCACGCCGTAACGCTTTGCGAACGAACCTGCGGAAACGTTTCTTATTATAACTTCCAAGGGAACTATCGAAACCTTTTTAACGAGCGTATCCCTGTCCGAGAGTTCTTTTACGAAATGTGTTTTTACCCCCTTCGTTTCGAGAAGTTGCATCATCATATTACTCATTTTGTTGTTTATTACGCCCTTGCCGACTATCGTGCCCTTTTTAAGTCCGTTGAACGCCGTCGCGTCGTCTTTATACGAAACTATATACAGATTTTCGTCGTCGGTCTTATAGACTTTTTTTGCTTTGCCTTCGTAAAGTTGTTCGAGTTTTTCCATTTTTATCTCCTTGACTTAAATATTGAATTTTGCCGAAACTTCGGCGTCCGATCTTAAAGTTTTTTCTTCGCCCGCTTTCCGTAGTTCGTCGAGTTTTGCCGCCAACTTTTCGTCGCCCACCGCGATTATCTCGGCGGCAAGAAGAGCGGCGTTTACCCCGCCGTTTAAAGCCACCGTCGCCACGGGAATCCCGCTCGGCATCTGCACGGTGGATAAAAGTGCGTCGAGTCCGTCCATCGCCCCGCCCTTGCACGGAATACCTATAACGGGAAGAGTGGTTCTTGCGGCGATAGCCCCCGCAAGATGCGCCGCCATACCCGCGGCGGCGATTATCGCCCCGAAGCCGTTCTTTCTCGCTAATTCGGAAAATTCCGCCGCCGCATTTGCGGTGCGGTGAGCGGAATAAACGTGTACTTCATACGGAATATCAAGGCTTTTAAGCGTTTCGACTGCTTTTTCTATAACGGGAAGGTCGCTTGCGCTTCCCATTACTATTCCTACTTTTTTCATAGATAAACTCTCCTTTCGGAAAAAATATAAAAAGGCACTGCTCGCGTTTCGGAAACGAGTGTGCCCAGACGGTCGGCAAAGGTCAACCCCTTGACCTTTATGATGATTTTTTCTGTTTCCCCGTGGTTATCCACTTTTCCGTCAGTCGCAGAAAAATTTAAGTTTTTTGCTTACGGATAAAGTATAACATTTTACGGCGAATAAGTCAATCGCGGGAAAGGGGGTAAAACTTATTTTTAGGTTATTTTTATTTTTTTATTACGCATAATAAAATAAAACCGAATATGAATACGAGAAAATTAAACGTTATCTCTTTAATAATAAATCTTACCGTGGTGATAGTTACCGCCTATTCCGTCGCGCACAATTTCCGAACGGATATCGTCCGCAACCCGCAGACGGTGAACGGCGCTATCCTTACGGACTTCACGGGACTAAAATCTCTCAGATACTTTACCACTCTGTCAAACGCGTTCGCCGCGATAGCGTCCGCAATAGTGCTGTTCTTAAATATCCGTAACGTTATAAAAGACCGATATGAATTTCCGAAATGGGCGCTTATAATAAAGTACGTCGCAACTTGCGCCGTGGCGCTTACCTTTACGACGGTCGCGCTGTTTTTAAGCCCTACGATACTTTCCTACGGCGAAAGTTATTTTACCCTTTTCAGCGGAAACGGCTTTTTTATGCACTTTTTGCTTCCCGCCCTTTCTATCCTTAATTTTATATTTTTCGAGAAAAAACCGAAACTCCGTTTCACATACGCTTTTTACGCGCTGATACCGACCGTTGCGTACGCCGTGGTTTACGCCGTTATGGTAACGGTGCTTAAAGCGTGGCCGGATTTTTACAGTTTCGCCCCGACGGGAAACGGCGCGCTTTTGCCCCTTGTCGCCGTTTTTATGTGCGCGCTTTCGTTTTTCGTTTCCGCCTTTTTATTTTTTATCCGTAAAAAAGTCGGATTAAGAATTTAAAATTTCCGCGCCGAAGGCTTTTGCCTTCGGCGCGGAAATAATTAAAACCCTTTTTATTAAATTTCTTTCGCCATTTCTTCGGGATGAAAAATCTCGTCGAATTTTTCCGCGGTTAAAAACCCGAGTTTTACGCACGCTTCCTTTAAGGAAATATTTTCTTTATACGCAAGTTTCGCCGTCTTTGCCGCGTTGTCGTAACCGATATACGGATTAAGGGCGGTAACGAGCATAAGCGAGTTAAATAAATTCGCGCGCATTTTCTCTTTATTCGCCTTTATCCCCGAAGCGCAGTTTTTATTGAAAGAAACTATCCCTTCCGCAAGCAATTTCGCCGATTGCAAAAAGTTATATATTATGACGGGCATAAACACGTTGAGTTCGAAATTCCCCTGCGAAGCCGCCATACTTACCGCCGCGTCGTTAGCCATAACTTGCACGGCGACCATGGTTAGCGCTTCGCATTGAGTAGGATTGACCTTCCCCGGCATTATAGACGACCCCGGTTCGTTCTCGGGAATAGTTATTTCCCCCAACCCGCAACGGGGTCCCGACGCGAGCCATCGCACGTCGTTCGCTATCTTCATAAGGTTGGCGGCGAGCGCTTTCATTGCCCCGTGCGCGAACACGAGCGCGTCCTTACTCGTAAGCGCGTGGAATTTGTTAGGTTCGGTAACGAACTTTTTACCCGTTAAAACGCTTACGTTTTCCGCGACTTTTTCCGCAAAACCCGCGGGCGCGTTTAGCCCCGTCCCAACCGCCGTACCGCCCAAAGCAAGGCGGGAAAGTTTGGGAAGAGCGAGCGTCAGCATTTCCTTGGCTTCTATCAGCATCGTTTTCCAGCCGCTTATTTCCTGCGCGAAAGATATGGGAACGGCGTCCTGCAAATGCGTTCTGCCGCTTTTTATTATGCCTTTATTTTCCTTTTCGAGCCTATCGAAAGTCGCAACTAACGCGTCTATCGACGGAATAAGTTTATCTTCTATCGCAAGCACCGCCGCTATGTGCATAGCCGTCGGGAAAGTGTCGTTGGAACTTTGCGACATATTGATATCGTCGTTCGGGTGAAGAAGTTTTTTGCCTGCGAGTTCGTTGCCGCGGTTTGCTATGACTTCGTTCGCGTTCATATTCGACTGCGTGCCCGAACCGGTCTGCCACACGACGAGCGGGAAGTGGTCGTTCAGTTTTCCGCTTGCCACTTCGTCCGCCGCGACGGAAATATATTTAAGTTTTTCGTCGGACAGTTTTTTTAGCGAATTGTTAGCCATCGCCGCCGCCTTTTTCAATATCCCGAAAGCCGCCGTAATCTCTCTCGGCATAAGTTCGCCGCCGATTTTAAAATTCTCAAAACTTCTCTGCGTCTGCGCGCCCCAGTACCTGTCGGCGGGCACTTTCATTTCGCCCATAGAATCTTTTTCAATGCGGAAATCCATAATTTTTTACGTCCCCTTAATCGTTTTTCGCACTTAAAAATTCGTCGATGGCTTTCGCCGCAACTTTTCCCGCACCCATCGCCGAAATTACCGTAGCCGCGCCCGTTACCGCGTCGCCGCCGGCGTAAACGCCCTTTTTCGTCGTAAGTCCGTTTTCGTTTACTATGATGCAGCCGCGCTCGTTTACTGTAAGCCCTTCCGTCGTGTTCTTTATAAGTGGATTAGGCGAAGTGCCTATCGCCATTATCACCGTATCCACTTTAAGTTCGAATTCCGAACCTTCGATGGGAACGGGACGGCGACGACCTTTAGCGTCGGGTTCGCCCAGCGCCATTTTTATGCATTTCATACCCGTAACGAATCCGTTTTTAGGGTCGCGCGGATCGTCGGGATTTTTATATCCCAAAATCTCCACGGGGGTGCAAAGTATCCTGAACTCTATGCCTTCTTCCTGCGCGTGTTCCACTTCTTCGCGTCTTGCGGGCAGTTCTTCCATCGAACGCCTGTAAACGATATAAACCTTGTCCGCGCCGAGACGGAGCGCCGTGCGCGCCGCGTCCATAGCGACGTTGCCGCCGCCGCATACCGCCACCTTACCGCCTTTCATAATAGGCGTGTCGGGGGCTTCGCGGTACGCCTTCATAAGATTACTGCGGGTTAAAAACTCGTTTGCGGAATACACGCCTTTAAGCGATTCGCCCTTTATATTCATAAAGTTAGGAAGTCCCGCGCCCGAACCGATAAACACCGCTTCGTAGCCATTTTCAAACAGTTCGTCCACGGTAAGTGTTTTACCGATAACTACGTTGGTTTCAAAATCCACGCCGAGCGCTTTAAGCCCTTCGACTTCTCTCTCCACTATGCTTTTCGGGAGTCTGAATTCGGGTATGCCGTACACGAGCACGCCGCCCGCCGTATGCAACGCTTCAAAAACGGAGACCCGATACCCCTTTTTCGCAAGGTCGCCCGCGCAAGTAAGTCCCGAAGGACCGGAGCCTACGACCGCGACTTTACGCCCGTTATCTACGGGTTTTATAACGTCCCCCGCCGCCGCGTTTTTATTGTGATAGTCGGCGACGAAACGTTCTAACCTTCCTATTCCCACGGGCTCGAATTTGATGCCGAGCGTACACCTTTGTTCGCACTGCGTTTCCTGCGGACAAACCCTGCCGCACACCGCGGGAAGAGAAGACGTTTTGTTTATTATTTTATATGCGCCTTCGAAATCGCCCGTTTTTACGAGCGCGATAAAGTCGGGAATATTGACGTTCACGGGACAGCCCGCCACGCAAGGACGGTTTTTGCAGTTTAAACAGCGCTTTGCTTCTTCGACGGCGACTTCCGCGGAATAACCCAAAGCCACTTCGTCGAAATTGTGGGCGCGAATTTCAGGCGCCTGCGTCGGCATTTCATGCTTTTTAGCGATTATTGTCATTTTTTTCGCCCCCCTTAAACGGTTTTGAAAAGATTGCACGCTTTATCGCGCGCTTTTCTTTCAAAATCGGAATAAATCGTGTTTCTCGACATCGCTTCGTCGAAATCTATCTCGTAACCGTTGAAATCGGGTCCGTCCACGCACGCGAATTTGGTTATGCGTTCTCCGTTACGGTTAAGCGTAAGCCGACAACCCCCGCACATACCCGTGCCGTCTATCATAATGGGATTCATAGATACCGTGCAGGGAATATTGAATTCTTTTGCGGTAAGAACCACGAATTTCATCATAATTAAAGGACCTATCGTGATTATCATATCGAATTTTTCGCCCGCCCCCAGCATTTCTTTCAAAGGAACGGTAACGTTGCCGTGCCGCCCGTAAGACCCGTCGTCGGTCATGACGACAAGTTTATCGGAACAAGCCTTAAACTCGTCTTCCAAAATAACTATGTCTTTATTTCTGAACCCTATTATACTCGTTACTTCCACACCCAAGCGATGGAATTCCTGCGCTACGGGCATAGCGATAGCGCAACCGACGCCGCCACCCACTATGCACACTTTTTTAATACCTTCCGTTTCCGTCGCCTTTCCCAAAGGTCCGACGAAGTCCTGTATATATTCGCCCGAATTTTTCGCGTTAAGTTTCATAGTAGTCGCGCCGACTATCTGGAAAATAATTTTGACCGCGCCCGTTTGCCTGTCTGCGCCCGCAATCGTCAGGGGTATTCTTTCCCCGTCCTTATCTACGCGAAGGATAATGAATTGCCCCGCTTTTGCCTTGTTCGCGACGAGCGGCGCTTCTATCTCCATTTGCGTAACGGAAGCGTTAAGCGATTTTTTTGTTAAGATTTTATACATGGATCTCTCCTTTAAGTATGAGTCTTTTTAATTTTAACACTTTTAATATGTTTTGTAAATGCATTTTGATTATAAACCTGCTCGGCGCGGCAAAAGCCGCGCCGAGCAGAATAAACTTTTCACCCAATTTTTAATTTTGAGTTATAACTATCTGTCTTCACGGAAATAGTTAAGTCCGAGCGCCGCTGGCGGCTGAACGTTCTTACTGCCGAATATGCTCGTAAATATCAAAACGATAATGGTTACCACATACGGGAGCAACAATATTATTTCTTGAGTTGCTAACGAACTAATAACGGTAGTCATTTTACTACCCACAACGTATAAACCGCCAAACAGAATAGAACCTATAATACTTAAATCAGGTCTCCACATAGTAAAAATGACCAAAGCCACAGCAAGCCAACCAAAAGTTTGTATTGTTAGCGTATTATCAAACGTTGTATATCCTGCGACGTAATAAAGCCCGCCCAATCCCGCTATTCCGCTACCTATAAATATAGCAAAATATTTATAAGCGGTAACATTAATCCCGACCGCATCGGCAGTCGCGGGATTTTCTCCGACCGCTCTCAATCTTAATCCTATTTTGGTTCTTTTTAGTATAAATGCCGCTGCCACTGCAAGCAAAATAGCAAGATATGCCAAAAATCCATAGGAGATGTTTGTAGGTCCTAAATTTGAAGTAAAAGAAAAACCTTGACTTATTATTTTCCTCGCTCTTGCGATATAAGTAGTGTCTACAAATTTATCAATAAAAAACTGAGAAAATCCTGCACCAAAAGTGGTTATAGCAAGTCCAACCACGTTTTGATTGGATTTAAGTGACACGGTGAGAAAAGCATATATCAAACCACCGAAAGCCGCAAATAAAAATGCGCATATCAACGGAATAAACACAAGAGAAAGCCAAGAAGCATTTTTTACATTTGCCAAAGAGTTCATATAAACGGAAATGCCGAGCATTCCGCCCGCTGTTCCCATACACATAATTCCCGGAATACCTAAGTTAAGGTGTCCGGATTTTTCCGTTATAATTTCTCCTACTGAACCGTATAAAAACACGATACCTATGCTTATCGCTCCTAAAATAATATCCAACGCCATTTTATCACATCTCCCTTAACGCATTTTTGTTTTTTCTGTTAAATATGACCTGATATGATATGAAAAATTCGCAGGCTATAACAAATAAATACATTATCCCGATTATCATATTTGCCACCGTATCTTCCGTTATTCCTAACGTCGCCTTAACAAAAGGCATACCGTTGTTTATAAATATAATGCCGAAAGAAGCACCTATTGTCGCGATAGGATCGTTATGAGCAATCCATACGGCGATTATCGCGGTAAACGCCGTAAAGCCTGTTTTTGCCAGAGTTTCTTCTGTCACTATCGTATGTTCTGAAGCTCCTACAAACAAAAATCCGACAAATCCGCATATTGCCCCTGAAAGAATAAGCGTTCTTATAATAACTTTTCTTACATTGATACCAACATATTTCGCTGTGTTTTCACTTTCGCCCACCACTGCGATTTCGTAGCCGTGTTTACTTTTTTTCATATATAATGTCATAATGACCGTAAGCAACGCGACCGATAATATTATGAGAAAAGAATCGTGAAACAAAACCGGCAGTTGAGCGGTTTCTATAACACCGATAGAGCCCGTAGTCCCTTTACCGCCTATCTTTTTTATAGCAAAAGCAACAATCCCTGCCGCAATATAATTCATCATAAGCGTAAACAATGTCTCGTTGGTCTTAAAAAATGCCTTAAATATTGCCGGAATTGCTGACCATATCATTCCTGCCGCCACCGCGCTTACAAGCATAAAAAGCCAAACCACTACATCGGGTAAAATTCCGCCAAGATATTTCATACAACAAACTGTCGCAATGCCCCCCATAAGAATCTGACCGTTGCCGCCAAGATTCCAGAACTTCATCTTGAACGCAGGAATAAGCGCTAATCCTATCGCTAATAAAAAAGCTGTATTTCTTAACAGGTTCCACACGGAATCCATCGACTTAAAATTGCCGTAAACAAGCCGCCATAAAAACTCAACAGGACTTTTTCCGTAAACGACCAAACAAATCAAACTCCCCGTTATCAAGCCGCCAAAAACCGCTATCACTCTCGCCCAAACCTGTCTTTTTAAAGCAACTGTTCCGCGACGTGCAACATGAAATAAAGGTTCTCGTACATTCTTTGCTTCATTCACCGTCGTTTCCCTCCTTTCTTTCTTGTTCCTTCCATTCTTCTTCGGTTAAATTACTGTCTTTCGCTATGCCGTAGTTTTTATCTTTCTTTTCTTCGGTAAGGTCAAGTGAACCCGTCATCATAAGTCCCAACTCTTCCTTCGTCGTCTTTTCGGCGTGAACGATACCCATTATCTTGCCGTGACAGATAACCATTATCTTGTCGCAAAGGGCAAGCATAACGTCAAGGTCTTCGCCTATAAACAGAATACCCGTGCCTTTTTTCTTTTGTTCGTTGAGTATGTCGTAAATTACATAAGAAGAATTTATATCCAAGCCCCTTACGGGATAAGCGGTAATTATGACGTTAGGCCCCGCTTCTATCTCCCTGCCGACCAAAACCTTCTGCACGTTACCGCCCGACAATTTTCTTACGGAAGTTTCGGTGGACGGGGTTACGATTTCCAACTTTCCGATAAGCGATTTTGCCCGCTCTCTTGCGGATTTTCTGTCCACGAAAGGTCCTTTGCCGTCCCCGTACGTTTTAAGCATCATATTGTCGGTAATGGAAAAGGACGGGCAAAGCCCCATACCCAAACGGTCTTCGGGGATAAAACTCATAGAAACGCCTTTCGCGATTATCTCTTTCGGAGGAAGTCCTATAAGGTTTTCTCCTTTATGCATAATAAGCCCACTCTCTATCTTGCGAAGTCCCGCGATTGCTTCGCAAAGTTCTTTCTGTCCGCAACCCGCAATCCCCGCAACGCCCAAAATCTCGCCGCCGCGGATATAGAAACTCGCGTCCTTAACTGCCAAACTTCCGTTGTCAGACGTTATGCAAAGATTCCGGATTTCCAAAAGCGGTTTGTCGAAGTCGGTCTTTACTCTTTCGATTTTAAGGTCTATCTTTTGCCCCACCATCATTTCGGTAAGTTCTTTTTGCGTTGTCTTTTTGGTTTCCACCGTGCCGATATATTCGCCCTTTCTTAAAATTGAAACGCGGTCGGAAATAGCGAGCACCTCGTTGAGTTTGTGAGTTATTATGATTATCGACTTACCGTCTTCGCGCATTTTGCGAAGGATAGCGAAGAGTTTTTCTATCTCCTGCGGAGTTAAAACCGCCGTCGGTTCATCGAGAATAAGGATATCCGCGCCGCGGTACAGGACTTTTATTATTTCGACCGTCTGTTTTTCGGACACGGACATATTATAAATTTTCTTTTTCGGATCTATATCGAAACCATAGCGCTCCGCAATTTCGCGCACACGGGTATTTACGTCTTTAATGTTAAAGTGTTTACCTTCGTTTACGCCTAAAACTATGTTTTCGGCGGCGGTAAACACGTCCACCAACTTGAAGTGCTGGTGAATCATACCTATTTTATAGTTAAACGCGTCTTTCGGGGAACGGATGACGGCTTCTTCCCCGTTAATAAAAATCTGACCTTCATCAGGAGCGTAAATCCCTGATATTATATTCATAAGCGTAGTTTTACCACTACCGTTTTCCCCTAAAAGCGACAAAATCTCGCCCTTATAAAGGGTAAGATTTACGTTTTTATTTGCCATAACTTTTCCAGGGAAGTACTTGCAAATGTTTTTAAGTTCTATGGCAATGGATTTTTCCATTTAGCCACCTCCATGTGTGTTTCATAAACGATTTTGGGCGGAGAAACTCCCCGCCCAGAATCGTTTATAGAAATTAAAATTAATACGCTACGTTAAGATAAGTAATTCCGTCTATTTTAATATCAAAGTAGGGAGCGGAACGTAATTCGCTTTCTGCAAAATATGTTATACCGCCTTCGGTTTTTATAACTTCGGTATCAGGCGTAAAATCCGCATCGGTATTAACGTCTGCAAGATAAGTAGTAAGGTGTTCACCGTTTACCGTAAATTTAGAACAATCGAATATTCTGATGGTCTTATCCATTATTGATTTTCTTACCTGAACCAATTTTTCAACCGTGCCTTCAGCCATAACATCACCGTTTATAGCCGTTAAAGCAACCATGCAACCATCGTCTATAGTCCCGGCAAAATCAGTCGGAACAGCTTCGGCATCACCGCCCACGGAAGCGATTATCCATTTAAAATAATAAGTCCAATCGATCTTGGAAGAAATTATAAACGTATCGGGACAAGCGTTGATTGTGCTACCGTTATAGGAAACGTTCGGAACTCCTGCAGTTTCGCAAGCATTGGGCGCACCCATACTATCAGCATGCTGAGAAATAAGTGCGCAACCTCTGGAAATAAGCATTTCCGCTGCGGATTTTTCACGAACTTCGTCATACCAAGAACCCGTAAACTGTACATCCATAACAACGTTGGGATATTCGGATTTAACGCCTAAATACCAAGAAGTAAATCCGGAAATAACTTCTGCATAAGTCCAAGCACCTACATAACCGATTTTAACGTTTCCGTTTTCGTCTTTGTTGGTGTCTTTAATCAAACCGTTTTGATCCATCTCTTTAAGTTTTAAACCGGCCGCTACACCTGCAAGATATCTGCCCTCATAGATGGAAGCAAACGCGTTGTGGAAATTAGAAACGCCTTCAGTATGTGCTTTGGTACCAGTTGCGTGGAAGAATTGAACGGTGGGATTCGCTTTCGCCGCTTTTATCATAAAATCTTCGTGTCCGAAAGAATCCGCAAAGATCGCTTTACAACCAAGCCCCACAAGTTCGTTCGCTTTCGTTTCACATTCACTACCTTCGGGAATGCCGGTATAAATGATAAGTTGATCGTTGGAAAGTTTCAATGCTTTCGCCGCAGTCTCTACAGCGTCGATAAAGTTCTTATCGTAAGTAGAATTCTTGTCGTGCAAACAAATTACTCCGATTTTGAAATCACTTGCAATTTCAACATTATCGAACTGATTTACGTTCTGACTTGTAACCGCAGGAATCTGGACTTCGCCGACGGTTTTGTCGTCCCCGCCACCGCAAGCGGTAAGACCGAAACAGCAAGCCACCGCCATTATAGCGGCAACTATAAGTGTGATAAGTTTCTTCATATAAAAACCTCCTGACCCTTTCGGGTTTAATTTTTGCTTTTGTTGACTTTAAGCGGGTTGTTCGCTATTTTCTGAAAACGACTCGTCCGTTTTCCATACTGTCGATTACGACGAGAGAATAAAGGTTCACTCCCTTTTCGCGCAGTTCGTCGCCGCCGCCCTGAAATCCCTTTTCTATCGCAATAGCAACGCCCGCAAGGCTTGCGCCCGACTGCTTTACTATATCTATAAGAGCGTTCGCCGCCGCGCCGTGAGCGAGAAAGTCGTCGACGATAAGCACCGTGTCGTTTTTATCTAAATATTCCTTGGGAACTATAAGGGTATTTTCGTCTTTATGGGTAAAGGAAAAACATTTTGCGGAAAAGAATTCGCCGTCGAGATTAGCGGTCTTGTTTTTTTTGGCGAACACGGCGTTGCAATTAAAAAACTGCGCCGTAATCACCGCAATCGCTATCCCCGATGCTTCCACCGTCAGAATTTTGGTTACGCCGCAGTCTTTAAATTTTTCATAAATATCCTTTCCCATAGCGGAAATAAGGTTTACGTCTATCTGGTTATTGAGAAAAGCCCCGACTTTAAGCACTCCGCCCGAAAGTACCTTCCCCTTTTCCGTAATAGCGCGTTCCAGAATTTCCATTATTCTTATCTTCCCGCAAAAAAGAAAAATCTCTTTAAAAATCGAATAACAGGCTAAAAAACAGCCCGTTACCGATAAAATCCGAAAACCGCTTTAAAGCGGTAATGCTTGTCCAATAGTCGCGCTTTTATGGCTGCGCGGTAGAAACGTTCGTGCCGTAATTAACGAACTTATATCGGCAAATATTCAACTTACGATAAAATTATACCAAATCAATTTAAATCCGTCAATCTTTTTGCGCCCCGTTTCGCCGCTTTTTTTAATTGCGTTTAAGTAAATCCCACTTTACGCCGACGGGCGAATCGTTTTCTATATAATCTATCACTTCGTCGTGCGTGTTAAGCACTTTATAAAGCAACCTGCATTCTTTGTTTACGAATTTTATGTCGATAATGCCGTCTATGAATTTCTGAATACCGTCGAAATACCCGTAACAGTTATACACCGCTATCGGCTTTTTATGTCTGCCTAACTGCTTTAACGTAAGCACTTCGAAAAACTCTTCGAAAGTCCCTATGCCGCCGGGCGTTACGACGAACGCTTCCGCCTCGTCTTCCATTATCCGCTTGCGCTCCGCCATCGTTTCGGTCAAAGTAAACTCGTCAAGCCCTTGGAAAACGGCTTCGTAGCCGCTGTCGATAAAAAAACGCGGGATAACGCCGTGCAGTCTCGCGCCGCTTTCCTTAAACCCTTGCGCCGCCGCGCCCATAAGCCCTTCGCCGCCCGCGCCGAACACCAAATTGTGCCCGCGCGCGCCGAGTTTTCTGGCGAGTTCCCGACAGTCGTCTATATATTTTTTATCTATTCTGTTGCTTGCCGCGCCGAATACGCATATTCTCATATTTTACTCCTTATCATAGCCCGTATTTTTTGTTTATGATTATACTATACAATTACTTTTATTGTCAACTTTTACGGCTTTTATCCTTTTTTAGATTGCAAACCTTTTTAATCGGTGCTAAAATATCTCTTGTTATGTTAGTTCCCGTTATTATCGCGGCGGTTACCGCTATCGCCATGATTTTATCCGTACTGTTTAAGCCCTATCTTTCTTTCGGAAAGATAAAAGTCGGGCTTTACGTTATTATATGCTTTTTAGGCGCTATTGCGGAACTTTTATTCGGCGGACTGTCCGCGGGCGAAGCAATTAAGGGAATTACCGTAAATTCGGCGGTCAACCCCCTTAAAATTCTCGCGCTGTTTTTGTCTATGACGCTTATCTCGGTCTATCTCGGCGATTCGGGATTTTTTCATCTCGTCGCCGAAAAAGTTTTTTCGTCCGTAAAAGGCAAACGCGCAACCCTTCGCTTGTTTATAATTTTATACGCCGTCGTTTCGCTTTTGACGGTGTTTACGTCGAACGATATCGTTATTTTGACCTTTACGCCCATAATTTGCATATTTTGTAAAAAAACGGGCTTTAATCCCTTGCCGTTTTTAATCGGCGAATTCGTCGCCGCGAATACTTGGAGTATAACGCTTATCGTCGGAAATCCCACGAATATCTACCTTGCGCAGAGTGCGGGCGTTTCCTTTTACGAATACTTTAAAATAATGGTTCTGCCCGCCGCCGCGGCGGGAATATCCGCACTCGCCGTGCTTTTGATAATATTCCGCAAAAGTCTTTTATTAAAAAGCACGGTAACCGCCGAAACTACGGACGACTTCCGCTCTCTGCCCGTAAGAATAAACAAACCGTCTATGGCGGCGGCACTCGTCGCACTTATAGCCTGTATAGCGGCGTTGGCGCTTTCGGATATAATAGGCGCGGAAATGTGGATGATTTCGGCGGGCTTTGCCGCCGCCCTTTTCGTGTTTAATTTGGTTTACGGAATTATACGCGGCGAAGGGCTTTTGCGCGCGGTAAGCGGAATAAGAAAATCCCCGTGGGAACTCGTCCCTTTCGTGCTTTCAATGTTCGTTATCGTCTTGGCGCTCGCAAAAAGCGGCGCTTTGGCAAAACTTTCTTCGCTTCTTACGTCGGGCGAAAAGTCCGACGGATTGACTTTCGGGTTTTTAACGGCGGGGCTTTCCAACTTGTTAAACAATATTCCCGCGTCCGTGGTTATGGAAAAAATCGTCGCGGGAAAGAGCCTTGCGGCAACCTTCGGCGCGGTTATCGGCACGAATATAGGGGCTTTTATCACCCCCGTCGGCGCGCTTGCGGGGATTATGTGGAATAAAATTCTATCGGGCTACGGCGTTAAACTGCCCTTTTATAAATTCGCGCTTTACGGAATACTCGTCGCCTTCGTTTCTTTACCCCTGTCGCTTTTAACGCTGTTTTTAATGGTTTAACGCTTGATTGTTGTTCTTAAAAGTGGTAAAATAAGACTATGGAAAAAGTTGCGGAATTTTTTAAAGTAAGCGAAAAAGAGTTTCTTAATTCGGGTAAAAGTGCCGACGTACTTTCGGGCGTTCTTTTGCCCCGCCGCGCGACCAAAGGAAGCGCGGGGTACGATTTTTTCGCACCCGAAACCTTTACCCTTGCCCCGCGCGAAACGGTAAAAATAGCCACGGGCGTGCGCGTTAAAATAAAAAACGGTTGGGTGCTTATGATATTCCCCCGTTCGGGACTCGGATTTAAGTACCGTTTAACGCTCGACAACACGGTCGGCGTTATCGACAGCGACTATTTTAACGCCGAAAACGAAGGGCATATCTTTATTAAAATGACCAACTGCGGCGACAAAACTTTGACGGTAGAAAAAGGCAAGGCGTTCGCGCAAGGCGTGTTTCTGCCTTTCGGAATAACCGAAAGCGACGCGTGCGAAATAACCCGCGTGGGCGGATTCGGCAGTACGGATAAGTCTTTTTAATTCGTTGATTACCTACGCGGGCGCGGCAATTTGCCGCGCCCGTAGATTTTAAAAGTTTTTACTCTTTTTCGTTTATCGTATATTTATAAAGCGAAGATTTGGAAACCCCCCGCTCTTTCGCAACGCGCTTTAACGCTTCCTTTTTATCCATACCGCCGTTTATATACATTTTTATATGTTCTTCTTCGGTAAGATTTTCGTATTCCGCGCATTTTTTCGCACCTTCGACGATTAAAACGTATTCTCCTTTCGGTTCGCCGCAAACACCGTCCTTTAAGTTAAAGAACTCGGCGCGTTCGTGGATTTTGGTTATCTCTTTTACCGCCGCCGCTTTTCTTTCGCCCAAAACGGCGTACAGCGTTTCTATATCCTTTTTAACGTCGTGCGGGGCGGAATAGAATATAAGCGTTGCCGAAAGATTTTTATACTCTCGTAAAAGGCTTTCCCGCTCGCTTTTCTTTTCGGGCAAAAACCCCAAAAAACAAAACCGTTCCGCATTAAACCCCGAAAGTATAAGCGCGGAAAGCGCGGCGTTCGCCCCGGGGATTACGGTAAATTCCAGCCCGTTTTCTTTTAACGCGGTGATAAGCACGCTACCGGGGTCTGAAATTACGGGCATCCCCGCGTCGGATATTACCGCTACGTTTTTGCCGTCTTTAAGTTTTTGAATTATTTTTTCGCACTCTTTACTTTCGTTGAATTTATGATAGGAAAAAAGCGGTTTTTTTATATCGTAAGCGGAAAGAAGGGTAAGCGAGTGCCGCGTGTCTTCGCACGCTATTTCGTCGACGGATTTAAGCGTTTCAAGCGCCCTTAAAGATATATCCTTTAAATTGCCTATCGGCGTTGCTACAAAATACAGCATACAGCCCCCTAATTATAAACGGTTTCGGTGAGTTTTAGCCCGCTTTTGCCGCCCTTTACCCCTTCGATAAGAACGAGATAGGGCGCTTTGCCTTTCGCCGCAACTGGCGTTATCCGTTTTACTTCTATACCGTGCGCCCGCATCGAACACACCGCGTCGATAAGCCTGTCCGCACGGTGAACGATACAAGTCCTGCCGCCGAATTTAAGACCTTTCGAGATTGCGACGACAAGTTCTTCCAAGGAAAGCGCGAGTTCCGTTTTCGCAACGGCTTTTTGTTCCGATTTATCGGTTTCGCCCGAACCCTTTTTCATATACGGCGGATTGCATACTATAAGAGAAAATTTACCGTAATATTCTTTCGGAATATCCTGCACTCTGCCTAAAACCGCAAAAAACCTGTCCGAAAGCCCGTTTAGCGCGATATTTTCTTCACACAGTTTTAAAAGCGGCGGCTGCAACTCGAAAAAAGTAACCGACGAAATTTTATCTTTATTAAGCGTATAAAGATTAAACCCGACGACGCCCACGCCCGCGCAAAAATCGGCGACCGTGTCGCCCTTTTTAACGGTCGCGAACTTCGATAAAAGTATGGCGTCCGAAGTAAAGGTGTAAAGATCGTCGTCCTGATAAATTTTAACGTTATCGGAAAGATATTCGAGTGTTTTCATAATTAAAACGCGATTGCCACGCCCGCTGTGCGGGCTCGCAATAAAATTCAAGGCGCGAAACGATTCCGCGCCTTGAAAAGTTTTTGTAGAAATTATTCTTCGGAAATAGCCTCTACGGGGCAACCCGCGGCGCACGCGCCGCAACTCATGCATTGTTCGGGATCGATATTGTACTGCGTATCCCCTTGACTTATCGCGCCTGCGGGGCAAGTGTCCGCACACGAACCGCAAGAAATGCAAGCATCGCTGATTTTATATGCCATCTTTGTACACCTCCGATTTAATTCTGTTATTCATTGTATCACAATTTTCGCGTTTTTGCAATAGGTTTGAAAACTTTTCGCATTTTTTATCCTTTATTCTTCGTCCTTTATTATATCGTCGCTATCGTCGTCTTCTTCCGCGTCCTTTTTATCGCACCCGTCGCAACCTTTACGCTGGAATTTTAAGTCCTTAACGTCGAAATCTTTATACACTTCGCTGCCGTCGGGTTTGACGATTTTAACTTTCGATATCATTTTAAGCATATCGTTCGACACGACCGTGCCGTCGCCGTCGGGCGTTCCCACCGTTCCGCCCACCTTCGGCACGAGTTTGCAAGCCTTTTCGTAATAGTCGTTTTCGTATTCTAAACAGCACATAAGCCTGCCGCAAAGCCCGCTTATCTTGGACGGGTTAAGGTGAAGCCCTTGATTTTTCGCCATCTTTATAGACACTTTGGCAAAATCGCTCATAGCCCCCGCGCAACAGCAAGTTCTGCCGCACGGCGCTATACCGCCTAAAATCTTGGTTTCGTCGCGTATACCGATCTGGCGAAGTTCTATTCTTAAACGGAACTGTGCCGCGAGATTTTTGACGAGTTCCCTGAAATCCACTCTTTCTTCCGCAGAGAAAAAGAAGGTGAGTTTTTTACCGTCGAAGGAATATTCCGCGCCGATAAGTTTCATGTCGAGATTAAGCGCGGCGATTTTTTCCCGCGCCGCTTCCATCGCTTCGGGGATCTTCTCTTCGTTTTCTTTGACACGCGCTTCGTCTTCCGCAGTCGCGAGCCGCAGTATCGGCTTTAATTCGTGAGTAACTTTTTCGTCGTCAACGGTTTTTAATCCGAACACCACCGTGCCGTATTCCAAGCCCTTTGCCGTTTCTACGACAACGCCCGCTTTTTCGGGATAATCCTTTACCCCTTTTATCGGTGAAAAATAATATATTTTGGCTGTGTTTTTAAATTTTACGCCTATAACTTCCGCCATTTATGTTTACCCTCCAAAATTGCGAATAAAAGCCGTTCCAGAACCGCTTGCGGATTGCCGTTCGCCGCAAGCCGTCTTTCGGCTTCGGCGATTTTTCCCGCGGCGTATATTACCGCGCCCAAAGTAAATCCTTGCGCCCCCTTTATCCGCGAAAGCAAGTTTTTATTGAAAACCGCGTCTTCCGCGCCGCTTAAATACAAAAGGTTGTCTCGGTTAATAAGTTCCAAAACGGACAGAAACTCCTTTATCCCGCAGTTTTTACCCGTTATTTTATCCGAATATTCCAAAACGTTACGGCTCGACAACATATTGTTGTAAGTATCGACGGCAAGTTCCACGGTTTCGGACAAATTTTCGTCGCCGTATAAGGCCAACGCTTTTCCCACCGTGCCGTCCCCGCAGGAAACGGCTTCTTTAAGTCTTTCCGTATCGGGACAGTCGTCCGTAAGCGCGTCTATAAGCGTTTCCGCGTCAAAAGGCGGAACGGTAAGTTTTTTTACCCGCGATTTTACCGTGGTGAGTAGCGGATATTCGCTCGTCGCGCCGATTAAGATATGCACGTTTTTCGGCGGTTCTTCCAGCGTCTTTAACAGTTTGTTCTGCGAAGACGCGTTCATGGATTCGCCGTGGTTTATGATAAAAAGTTTTCTGTCGCTCTCTACGGGCTTTAAAAAACTCTCTTCGATAAGCGCCGCGACGTCTTCTTTTAATACGGCGTCGCCGTTAATCGGAAAAGTCAGAACGTCGGGGTGTATCCCTTCCGAAATCAGTCTGTCCGCCCTTGCGTCGCCGTCTAAAATCAGTTTTGCGAACAGTTTAAGGTATTCGCCGAGATTGTCTTTGTCCGCGGACAGAATAAGATATGCGTGCGAAAGCCTGTTTGCGGCTTTATCCGATTTTACCGTTTTATAAGCGCCCGTGTTTTCAATTAGGCGCAACAGATTTGCCATCGCGTTACCTTATTCCCTGCCGCCTATTACCCCTTTCGATATTAAAGCGGCGATTATTTTACCGTGCGTTTCTTCCTTCGTCCCCGAAGCGTCTATTACGACGAACCGTTCGGGATTTTCAGCGGCAAGTTCCAGATATCCTTCGTAAACTTTATTATGAAAATCCATACCCGAAAGTTCCACTCTGTCGCCGCCGTCCGCGCCGCCCTTTCTCTTAAATGCGTTTTCGGGCGAAAGATTTAAAAACACCGTTACGTCGGGCATAAAATTATTTACGGCAAACGAATTTATCTCTTTTACGAATTCGTACCCTAAGCCCCGCGCTTTGCCCTGATAGGCGAGCGACGAGTCTATAAACCTATCGCAGAACACTAGTTCCCCCCGCGCTAATCTCGGCGCAATTTCTTCCTTTATAAGTTGCGCGCGCGCCGCCGCGTACAAAAGCGCTTCGCACTCGTCGGTCATAGCGGAATTTTTACCGTCCAGAATAATTTTTCTTATCTGTTCGGAAATTTCCGTGCCGCCCGGTTCGCGCGTGAGATAATAGTTTACGCCGTTGTTTTTAAGATATTCTTCCAAAAGTTTTATCTGGCGGGATTTTCCCACGCCTTCGCAACCTTCGAAAGTAACGAATTTGCCTTTCATTTCTATCCTTAAAGTTTTAACCTAAAATATCGCTGAATTCTCTTACCAGCGTGTTTAGAAAAGATATGCACTCGAATTGCAGGTCGGGCTGATACTTTCCGAAATCGAAAAGCACTAAAACGACGTTCTGGGCACTGTCCGTATTCGCTATTTTAAGATATTCGGAAACGGGTTTTTTATCCGTCCTGTCGGTAGCATACGTAAGCGCACCCATATTGATACCGTAAATGCGGTTTTCCCTTTCGGCTTTTTCCCGCTCGTAAGCGGCTTTATAGTTTTCGTCGTCGGGATTTTGGGCGCTCATTTGTTCGTATTTGGTGTATCTGTAAAAAAGCCCCTTTTCTTCGTCGACCGATAAAAGCGTTTTGAAATCTTTTACTTCGCCCGCAAGTTTCATTATGCGCCCGACTTCGTTTTTCCGACCTTCTTCCTTTTCCGCTTCCGTGCGGAAACGCTTATCGCCTTTCATACGGGCGTCGAAGTAGTCGCGGATTTTAGTTTCGTCGTAATCGTTTTCGTTATACACTTCACCGTTTACCGTAAAAGGTTTAAGATAGTTTTCCGCGCGAACCAAAAGGTCTTCAAGGTCGTAAACGGGAAACTCGTCCGCAATACTCTTTATCCTGACGGTTTCGCCTTCGTTTTCGACCGACGACGTAAAAATTGCGTCGCCTTCCTGCACCGAAAGCCTTACGGTCAGCACGTTATACGAAGAAGTAAGCTTTTCCGTTTCCACCGAAAGCACGTCGTAACTGAAAGTTTTGCCGTTTTTCCCCGTTTCCACGCCTAAAAGGTCGTATACGCTCTTATCCGACGCGTCGAAAGAATACAGAGTTTCGTCCAGATAATATTTAAATTGTTGACCGGTAGAAAGCCTCGTCGCCGCCATAGTGTACGCGAGTTCCAGCACGATAATCGCCGCCACCGCGACGACTATCATCAAAATCCATTCGTAAGCGAGAAAATCCGATAATCTTCTCTTGGTCAACCTGTTATCCATACGGTTATATCGTGTTCTATTTCTTTATAGGTTTCATCGTCGGGAATAAAATTACGTCCCTTATCGACGCGCTGTCGGTCAAAAGCATCACGAGCCTGTCCACGCCGAAGCCCAAGCCGCCCGTCGGGGGCATACCGTATTCTAACGCCGTCAAAAAGTCTTCGTCCACTTTGGCGTCGTTGCCGCCCTTCGCACGCTTTTCCGCGACCTGCTTTTCAAATCTCTGTCTTTGATCGACGGGGTCGTTGAGTTCCGAGAACGCGTTGCCCATCTCTCTCGAATAAATAAAATATTCAAATCTTTCGGTAAACGCGGGATTACTCGGTTTTCTTTTAGCGAGCGGCGAATTCTCCACCGGATAGTCGTAGATAAATGTCGGCTGAACGAGTTTTTCTTCCACGAACGCGTCGAAAAACGCTATTAAAACGTGCCCTTTCGTCGCGCTGTCGCCTTCTTCCACGGTAACGCCTTTGTCCTTTGCGACTTTTCTTGCGTCTTCGTCCGTTTTCCAGTCGTTATAGTCCACGCCCGCGTATTTTTTGACCGCTTCTACCATGGTAAGGCGTTCCCACTTCGCGCCCAAATCTATCTCGACGCCCTGATATGTGATTTTCGCCGAACCGCAGACCTTTTCGGCAACGGTGCGGTACATATCTTCTATCTCGTCCATCATTTCGCGGTAATCGCTGTACGCCTGATACATTTCCACCGTGGTAAATTCGGGGTTATGCGAACGGTCCATACCTTCGTTACGGAATATTCTTCCCACTTCGTACACTCTGTCGAACCCGCCGACTATCAGGCGCTTTAAGTAAAGTTCGGTTTCTATGCGCAGATACATATCTATGTCGAGCGCATTGTGGTGCGTCTTGAACGGTCTTGCCGCCGCCCCTATTTCCAAGGGTTGCAAAACGGGCGTGTCCACTTCGAGATAGCCGATGCCGTCTAAATACGCGCGTATCTCTTTCAGTATCTTTGAACGCATTATAAACGTCTTTTTGACTTCGGGATTTGCGATCAAGTCCACTTCGCGGTTGCGGTAGCGCATATCTTCGTCTTTAAGACCGTGATACTTTTCAGGCAGCGGCAAAAGCGATTTGGACAAAAGTTCCACGCTTTGCGCGTGCACGGATATTTCGCCCGTGCGGGTTTTAAAAACGAAACCCGTTATGCCGATTATGTCGCCGATATCGTAATCCTTAAAATCCGCGTATGCGTCGCCCAGATCGTTTACCGAAAGATAGGACTGGATAGTGCCTTTACCGTCCAAAATAACGGCGAAAGACGCCTTACCCATAACGCGCTTGCTTATAAGTCTGCCCGCAACTCCCACGACCTTGTTTTCGTATTCTTCGTAGGCGTCTTTTATATCGGCGCTCATAGCCGTGCGATCGTATCTTACCTTTTCGTACGGATTTTTACCCGCCGCCTTTAAGGCTTCGAGTTTTTCGCGGCGAACGCGCAGAATTTCGTTTAAATCTTCGGTTTCTCTGTTAATGATGTTTTCTTCCATTTCTCGCTCCGCAAAGTTTTTTCGGTTTTTTAATATACTTTCTTAACTATAATTTCGACAACGCCCGAAGGGGTAACGACCGAAACGCGGTCGCCTTTCTTCCTACCGAGCAGCGCGTTGCCTATCGGCGATTCGTTGGAGATCCTGCCCGCTTCAACGTCGGCTTCGGTAGTTCCCACTATTTCGTAAGTATCTACTTCGCTCTCGTCGTCCGCCATAACGAAGTCCACTTTACTGCCCAAGGAAACTATGCCGTTTTTGCCTTCGTCCTTAATAATGACCGCGTACTTTAATTTGTTTTCTATTTCCAGAATTTCGCCTTCGATCATCGCCTGTTCGTTTTTGGCGGCGTCGTACTCGGCGTTTTCGGAAAGGTCGCCGAATTCTCTCGCGACCTTTATACGTTCGGTTATTTCCTTGCGTTTTTCAAATTTAAGATATTCTAGTCTTTTTTCAAGTTCTTCTTTGCCTTCTTTTGTAAGGATTACTTCTTCTGCCATAATTATACTCCTTAAAATAACATAATATAGGATTTTACTATTATATAATAATTTTGAAGTCTTTGTCAACTTTTGAGGGGGTTGCGGCAACAACGGTGAAAAAATTTTTAAAAACCCCCTTGACAAACGAAAAAATCGTGTTACAATAATTACGTAAGGGGAAAAGAGCACGCTTAATTTACAAAAATATTTAATTTTCCGGAATAATATATGGGAAAAGGGGTTGCTTATCGGCAACCCCTTTTTATCGTGCTTTCCGAAGGCGGTTTACGGCTTATTCTTCGGAATAATCGCCGCAACGGGTACAGTTTTCGCCCGCGCCGCAGGTGATTTTAACGCAATCAAGACAACAGTTACAGCCGTCCGCGTTATGTCTGCAATTTTTTACGTCGCACTTAATAGAATAATTTCTGTTCATAATACGCTCCTTTTTTCTTTTATTATGCGTTAAAATTTAAAGTATTATACCTAAAAACAAAACCTTTGCCCCCTTATCCTTGACAATCGGGCGGGTTTAAGGGTAAAATAAATCCGTAAGGAGAAATTTATGAAAGTAGTATTACTTAAAGACGTTAAAGGTTCGGGAAAGGCGGGCGATATTATCGAGGCGAAACAGGGTTACGCCCAAAACTATCTCATTAAAAACGGGCTGGCAAAAGCCGCCGACACCGCCGCACTCAACGAAAACAAGGCTCAAAAAGCCGCGCAGGAATTTCATAGAATCGAGCAACTTAAAGAAAACAAAGCCCTGCGCGAAAAAATAGACGGACTTACCGTTACCATACAGGTAAAGAGCGGAGAATCGGGCAAATTTTTCGGCAGCGTTACGAATAAAGAAGTCTCGGACAAGTTATTAGAACTCGGCTTTGACGTGGATAAAAAGAAAATTTCCCTGCCGTCCGGCATAAAGACCGCGGGCGTTTATTCCGCCACCGTTCGCATTTCCGCCGAAGAAGCGGCGAAAATTACGGTAAATATCATAAATTAGTCAAATCGTGATAAATCGGCAAAAAGCCGCCTATTAAGGGCGGCTTTTTGCTTTTTTTGTCGACAACGGTTTTTCGGCAAATCTTTTTTCATTGACTTTTTATTTTCTTTCGTTTATAATACAATCGCTATGGGCAAGACCAAAAAGAAAATCGGCATACAAAAAATAGAAGTCGACTCCAAAACTTCCGAACCGAAAATCGTCGGCATCGAAGAAGAATACGATCTAAACGCCGCCGCGGAAGAAGCGATAAAACAGACCGAAGCGGAAAAAAACAATCAGAGCAGTATCGGCAAACAACTCGTAATGACGAGAATTTTAGGTATTCAGAAATACGATAACGGCGTTGATAAAAGACAGAAATTTTTTAAGCGCATCGTAAGTATCGTATTTATACTGTTCGTCGTCGGCGTTCTGGCGTTTACGTTTTATAAAGACTTTTTTTCAAGCGACGACAAAAAAACAGCCGTTTCGTTCGTGGGCGCTTTGGATAAACTTGCCGGAACTTGGTATTATTTCCTTTTTGCCGTTGCGGCTCTCGTACTCGCCATTTTATTCAAGGGGCTAAAACTCTCCGTCATATGCAAGTCGCAGACGGGCAAATGGCATTTTAAAACCTGTTTTGAAACGGGCATTATCGGACACTATTACAACAACGTTACTCCCCTTGCCGTGGGCGGTCAACCGTTTGAAATTTACCATCTTTCAAAGCACGGCGTACACGGCGGAGTAGCGGCGAGTATGCCCATAATCGCCTTCTTCTTTTCGCAGTTCGCGTTCGTGGCGCTGGGGATCACCGCACTCGTGTTTTTTAACGGCAACGTGTTAGGTGTTGAAGAAGAATTTATAACGCAATTCCCCGAAGTCTTTAACGTGCTTGCCGTAATCGGGCTTTTCGGGTGCTTTTTTATGCCCGCGCTGGTCGTTCTCTTCTCGCTTTTGCCGAGAATCGGCGCAACGATGGTCAAGTGGTTCATCTCTATCGGCGGAAAACTTAAAATCATAAAGGACCCCAAAAAGACCGAATACAAGACTTTAAAAACGGTGGTACATAATTCCGTTTGCATAAAGCGGTTCGCCAAAGACCCCGTAGCACTGTTTACGACCGTTCTTCTCGGTTTTGCCGAAAACCTTGCTCAATGTTCCATAGCCTTTTTTACGCTTAAACTTTTCGGTTACAACAACCCCGACGCGGGCGTTTTTCTCGAATGGTTACAGATTATGCAACTTTCGTTTATTCTGTACGCGGGAATATCGTTTATCCCCACCCCCGGGAATTCGGGCGCGGCGGACCTTTCGTTTTATTTGCTGTTCTCCGTCGGCGTGCCGTTTATGGGTCTTGCCTTCTCCGCAATGGTTTTATGGAGAATATTGAGTTTTTACTCGTATATAATAATCGGTTTTGTTTTTACGACGGTAACTCACAAAAAAGACCGTTTGGCAAAGTTTTTGGGAATAGACGATTTAGACGAATAACTCTTTAACTTTAAAATACTCACGCCCCCGCGCGGCGACGCCGCGCGGGGGCGTGAGTTTTAAATATTTCTACCGTTTACAGTTCGTCGAAAATTTTAACGCCCTTTTTAAATATCCACGCGTTAAGGAATACGGCAAGCCCAAGAAATACAACGCCTATAATCAAAAGCCCCAGCCATAACGGCATTATAAGGTTCAGCCCGTACACTCCGAATCCTACGGCGGCGGCTACACCCATACCCCCGAATACGGTTATCATATTCCCCGCGCCCTGCTTTACGGCGACCGTTTCGTTCGTCCACTTTAAGTTGGGAAATTTAAGCCCCATGGTAAGCGAAAACGCCGAACCGTAAAATACGAATATCGCGCTGTCGACTATAATAAACACAGTTTCTATCGCGCCCGTTTGCAACACCACCGCCACGCACACGGCAAGCGCCAGTACGGAAAACAGGGTCATTAAAATATGAAGTTTCTGTTTCGTTAAAAGCAAGTCGCGCGTTTTTACGGGCAGAGATCTCGTTAGGTCTATGGACTTTGCTTCGAGAGAAACGGAAGGCCCGCAGATATTGTTCATTAAGGCAAGCATAAAACAAGTTCCGAAGCCCATCGATATAAATATATTTCGTAAGACGAACGCCTCGTCGCCCACCTTTTCGAACAATTCCGCCACCGTTCCTTTGTTTATAAGAAGAAGCACGGCGAACAGCACCCCCAAAAAGGTCGAAAGCGAACAGTTAAGAAAGACCGTCGCGCTACTCATTAGCCTTTTGACTTCGCGGTACAAAAGCGCGCGGGAAGGCGTTTTTGTCTTTATAGGTTTTTCTTTGTACCGTATTTTATTGCCCGATTTCGCACCCGTCGTAATTCTGATAAAGGTTTTGGACATTATAAACATCGCGAGTAAAAAGAGCGCCGCGGTCGCCGCCGTAAAACCTAAAAAAGCGAGAGCGTTGCCTTCGGCGGCTATGCCGAAACAGTACAGCGGATAGGCGAAATTGCGAAAACCGTTCGCTATATCTTCGCCCGCGCCGATTATTTTCGTAACGAAATCGCCCGCTTGAAATATCAGATAATAATACGCCCCGAAAAAGACCATAAACAAAATAATGGTAACGATAGATTTGTTTTTCAGTCTTGCGGAGATAGCGGCAACCACCCACCCGAGAATTATCGTGAAAAAGGTGATAAGCACGCCCGTAACGAGCCATAAAAGAACCGCAAACACCACGCCTGAAACGGTTACGGGCGCATAAATAAATCTTACGATAAGGGCGGGTATATACACGATAGACTGGTATAACAGCGCGGAAATAAACACGCCTATAATTCTCGTCGCCAAAATTTTAAACGGCGGAATAGGTAAGGACAGCAACAGGTCGTTATCTTTCGCGCGGTATAAACTCGCGTAGGTGTTGAAAACGCTTCCGAAAATCCCGAGCGCGAGCGACAAAAGCCCGACGATGGCAAAATACAGCCACGAAAGGTCGTGGTCGAAGAAAGGTCTGCAAAGTTGCCTTAGCATAAGAAAAAAACTTACGCCGATAAGGGAAAACAGCAACGCGTAAAGGCAGGTAACGAGCGCTATTTTGCGCTTACCGTATAAAACCCCCGTTCTTTTGTTCTGAAAGAGATAGGAATTTATCTCCGTCAGTTGTTTTTTAAGTAACGCCTTAAACATTTCCGTTCTCCGATTGCAAAAAGACGGTTTCAAGCGAAGAGTTGCCCTTAACTTCTTCCATCGTTCCCGAAGTTATAAGTTTGCCGTCTTTAATTATCGCGACTTTGTCGCAAAGTTTTTCGGCGACTTCCAGAACGTGCGTCGAAAAGAATATCGCGCCGCCGTTATCGCAAAGTTCACGCATCAATCCTTTAAGTATATGCGCGGCGGAAGGGTCAAGCCCCACGAACGGTTCGTCCATTATCATAAGTTTGGGTTCGTGTATAAGCGCGGAAATAACCGCGAGTTTTTGTTTCATACCGTGCGAATACGCGGATATCGGTTGCGCCAGATCGGAAGTTAAGCCGAACAGGTCACCGTACTCTTTTATTTTTGCCGAACGCGCGGGTTCTTTCACGTCGAAAATATCCGCTATAAAGTTAAGATAGGATATGCCCGACATAAATTCGTAAAGATCGGGATTGTCGGGAATATACGCGATATTCCTTTTGACCGCGACGGGGTCGTCTTTAACGGAAATACCGTTCACCTTTATTTCGCCGCTGTCGAATTTAAGTATTCCGACTACGGACTTTAAGGTGGTCGTTTTCCCTGCGCCGTTGTGCCCGATAAACCCGTAAATTTCGCCAGCGTTTATGGTAAGCGACAAGTCGTCCACCGCCTTTTTATTGCCGTAAGTCTTGGTAAGATGCTGAATTTCAAGCATATTATATCCCCTTTTGGTTATTTATATCGATTATACAATACGCGGTGTAAATTGTAAAGCAAATTGCTCTTATACCACTACACGCGCCCGTACTTTTGCACGGGCGCGTGTAGGATAGTTGTTTCGCGGTTAGGGTGTTTTGACCAAATTTCAAGTTTGACGAATTTCGATATCGCAAAATTATTATATTGCACTTTTTTGTGCAAGTCAAGCATTTTTCACAAATTTGTGCAATGATTATTATGAAATGGATAATAAAACAAAAAATTACGGTGTCGAAATCAAATCTCATAGAGAAACTCTTGGGCTTTCACAACACGAACTTTCTAAAAGAATAGGTACTTCGCACCAAAACATAAACCGCTGGGAAAGCGGTAAAACGCTGCCTAATATTGATTTTTGCGTAAAACTTGCCGACTTCTTCGGCATTTCTCTTGACGAACTTGTCGGACGAGAACACCGTTCTTAAAAAACATAAAAAAGACAAAGCAAAAACGCTTTGTCTTTTCTTTTTTCGTTTCTCTCGAAATTATCTCTTTGAGAATTGCGGTGCGCTCGTCAGAACCCCGCTTTTTCTTTTGCCGCCTTGTTTTACGCGTCGGCAAAACCTTTCTGCGGCGTTCTTCCTCTTCCCAAAAAATCTTTGCTTTGCAAATCTTTTTCGGGAACCCTGTTTTTACGGCTCGTCGCGCACGAAAAAAGAACGCCCCGTAGGAACGTTCTTTCTTTTCTTCTTTTCGCCCTTCATACGGGAGTCTCTCGTTAAGAAACCCGCTTTCTTTAAAGCCGCACGGGAACCGTCTTCCGCAATCAAAAGCGCACGCGCGATACCCTGACGGATAGCGCCAGCCTGCCCAGTAAATCCGCCGCCCGTAACGTTTACTATAACGTCGTACTTTGCGGAAACTTCCAAAAGTTCCAAAGGCTGACGGACGATAAACTTCATCGTATCGAGCCCGAAATATTCGTCGAGCGTTTTGCCGTTTACGGTGATAGCGCCGTCGCCTGCGGGAATAAGGCGCACTCTTGCGATAGCCTTTTTACGTCTGCCCGTTCCCCAGTACTGTAATTTCTTTTTAGCAGTTGTTTTTGCCATTTTCCTATTCCCCCTTTAATTTAAGTCAAGCGCTTCGGGTTTCTGCGCCGCGTGATTGTGTTCCGCACCCTTGTATACTTTGAGTTTCTTTATCATCTTTCTGCCGAGACTGTTCTTCGGGAGCATCCCTTTGACCGCTTCGTAAACTGCCACGTCGGATTTTTCCGCCATTAAAGTCTTGTACTGAATTTCTTTAAGACCGCCGACGTGTCCCGTGTGATATCTGTAATATTTCTTTTCGAGTTTTTTGCCCGTAAGGATGACCTTATCGGTATTGACGATTATAACGAAGTCCCCCGTATCGACGTTAGGCGTGAAAGTGGGCTTGTTTTTGCCGCGAAGTATCGCTGCGACTTTGGACGCTAAACGCCCGAGCGCTAAACCTGCGGCGTCGACGACGTACCACTTTCTGACCACGTCTTGTTCGTGAGCCATATAAGTTTTCATAGTTGTTTTCTCCTTGAAATTTAACGGTTTAAGTTTAACCTTAAAAGTCGGATTACACGAAAAGTCCGACGCGGGAGGGCTAATCCCGTAAAGCGTAAACTCTAAACGCCTAAATATATTAAATGATTTAACCCGTAAAAGTCAAGCGTTTTTAAGGCTTTTTCGCAAATTTTCGCGTTGTTTTGCGATATTTTCGGGCGAAATACTATATATAGTATGTGAAAATTTACCCGCCACAAAAACTGCGCCCGACGGCAATTTTGCCGTCGGGCGCAGAAACTTTATCGTTTTATTTTACGATTATTCGGTAACCGTTTCCGTCGCGGACGCGCCGTTTTCACCTTTAAGGTTTTCGTAAAATTCCGCGCGAGCCTGTTCGTGATAAGGCATTACGAAAAATATACCGATGCCAAGGCACAGGAAACCGACTATGTACCAACCGATAAAACTTAAATCCAAACAGAAAAGTTTCCACTTTTTGCCGTCCATCATCGCCCTGCTTTGGTCGATACAGGTCTTCCAGTTCTTATCTCCCGCGTCCTGCTGAATATAAGTCGCCATCGCGTAAGAATAAGATTTGACGATACCGGGGATTATTAAAAGCAACGACCATAATAAAATAAAGAGATTTTTCAAAAATCCGAGTATGACCGTGTTGCCGAAATCTTCTTGAAAGCCTATGAAAAGGTCGCCGAAATTAACTTCGCCCTTGCCCCTTGCGGTGCTCACGAGAATTCTTGAAACGCCGTATTCAAGCGGCCCGCCCACCAAAATAGCGCCGATAATAACGTAACTCGCCGCGCTGACGATTATACTGTATACAAGCAGTACTACCAGCGTTAAAAGCCACATGGTTTGAAAAATGCCGCCGCCGAGATCCGCTCTCGCTTTTGCCCTTAACTCTTTGTTCGTTGACATAATAAAAACTCCTTTTTGTTTTTTCCGTAAAAAAGTATAAAACTCCGCGCGATTTTTGTCAACGTTTTAATTAATTTTTTGTCGCAACTTTTTTAATATTCCACTTTTAACAAACACAGCCCTTTTGCGGGAAGAGTTTCACCCAAAAGTTCTCTGTTTCCCGTTTCTAACGCTTTTAATATATCGCTTTCGGAAATTTCGCCCTTGCCCGCCTTTACGAGCGCGCCCGCTATTATCCGCACCATATTGTACAAAAACCCGCTTCCGCAGACCGTTATCTTTATATCTTCGCCCGATTTTTCAACCGTTATTCCGTAAACCGTGCGGACGGTAGTCTTTACGCTTCCCCCCGTCGCCGAAAACGCCTTAAAGTCGTGTTCGCCTTCTATTAGTCTTGCCGCCGAACGCATTTTTTCGATATCTATATTACCGTAAACGCGCGTACCGTACCGCTCTTTTAAGGGAAGTTCGGTATCCGATAAATACAGGCTGTATTCGTAAGTTTTGCGCTTGGCGTTCTTCCTTGCGTTGAAATTGTCGCTTGCTTTTTCGCTCGACAGCGCCTTTACGCCGTTCGGCAGAAAGGTGTTCAGCGCTTTATAAAACTTTTCGGGCGGAATATTCGCGTTCGTGTCGAAATGCGCGACCTGCCCTTTTGCGTGCACGCCCGCGTCCGTTCTGCCGCTCGCGGTAACGGTAACTTTTTCGCCCGTTAAACTATAAACGGCGTCTTCAACCGTCTGTTGAACGGAAACGCCGTTTCGCTGCCTTTGCCAGCCGCAAAAATCCGTTCCGTCGTAGGAAAGACAAAGTTTTATTCTCATAACGCCCCCGCGATTTCCGCTAAGCCCGACAGCGCGTAAAATCCGTTTAAGTAAACTATTCCGACGATAAGCCCCGCGACGAATAAAACACCGATAAGGTCGCGGAAAGTGAGTTTCATTTTCTTATAACGGGTACGGTTTTTACTGCCCGCGTAGCAACGAGAATCCATCGCGTCCGCAAGTTCGTCCGCACGCCTGAAAGAACTGATTAAGAGCGGTATAAGCACGGGGATAAGCGCTTTCGCCCGCTTAAAAATATTGCCGCTCTCGAAATCCGCGCCGCGGGCTTTCTGCGCTTTTATTATTCTGTCCGTTTCGTCGATTAAAGTCGGAATAAAGCGCAAAGCGATACTCATAATAAGTGCGAATTCGTGAACGGGGAATTTTATCCATTTTAAGGGATACAAAAGCCCTTCTATGCCGTCCGCGAGTTCGACGGGGCTTGTGGTTAAGGTCAAAAGCGACGCGCCCAAAACGATAAGGACTATTCTTGCGACGATAAAGCCTGCGTTAATTAGCCCCACGTCGGTTATTATCCACCATAAAACCGTTCCCTGCTTATTGAAAAACAGTTGGAGTATCGCCGAAAACAGCACGAAAAAGATTATTGTCTTTATACTTTTTATCACCCGTAAAAAGGGGACTTTGGACACACAGGTCGCGATTATTACGAACAAAAGGCAAGCGGCGAAGCCCAAAAAGTGAAACGCCGACACTAAA
Organism: uncultured Eubacteriales bacterium; assembly: GCA_900320065.1. Lineage (GTDB taxonomy): Bacteria > Bacillota > Clostridia > Christensenellales > Borkfalkiaceae > UBA1259. The sequence goes on from ONQV01000003.1 coordinate 47,665, forward strand.
AACACCGCCACCATATAGGCTATGGCGATAAGAATTTTTGCGCGCGCGTCCATTTTGTGAACGAAGGATTCCGCGGGGAAATAACTTCCGAAAGCAACGTCTCTCATCTCGTTTTTCCCCCGATATTCAGCGCGCGGCACACGCTTTCCACAAACCCGTCCGCGGTAAAGTCGTTATCGGCTGTAACGCCCCGTTTTTTTAACCCTTCGGTAAGGGAAGCGGTAAGGGGCAAGTCCAGCCCGCTTTCCTTTATAAGTTCACCGTCCGAAAAAATCTCTTTCGGCGTTTTTGCCGCAAGTATTTTACCGCCCGAAAAAACCGCCGCGCCCGTGCAGTATTCGGCGACTAAATTCATATCGTGCGAAACGATGATTATCGTTTTAACGAAGTCTTTATGAAGTCTTTGCAAAAGTTCCAAAAACTCTCTTTTGCCCTTGGGGTCGAGTCCCGCGGCGGGTTCGTCAAGTACTAAAATTTCGGGCTTTGCGACTATTACGCCCGCTATCGCCACTCTTCTTTTTTGCCCGCCCGAAAGGTCGAAGGGCGATTTATCTTTAACTCTGTCGAATGTGAGCCCTGTAAGTTCCAGCGCTTCTTTAACGCGGACAGTTACTTCTTTTTCCGTTAGTTTCGGCGCGAAGTTTCTAAGCGCGAAAGCCACGTCGTCAAAGACCGTTTCCGCGAAAAGTTGGTGTTCGGGGTACTGGAAAAGCATACCGACTTTGGCGCGCAGCGATTTATAATCGCACTTTTTGGCGGTGAGATCGTAATCGCCTATCAGTAATCTTCCGCTGTCTTTCTGCACCTTAATAAGCCCGTTCAAGTGCTGAACGAAAGTCGTTTTTCCGCTACCCGTTCTGCCGATAATGCCGAAAAACTCGCCTTCCTTTATATCGACCGACACGCCGTCAAGCGCGCGGAAGGCAAGGCGTTTCGTTTGGGCGCTATAAGTAAACGTAAGGTTTTCCGCTACAATTTCCATAACGCCTCCGCAAGTTCTTCTTCCGTAATAATATCGTTCGGGATATTCGCCCCGCGTGCGCGGAGTTTGTCCGCGATAATGCCCGCGGCGGGAAGTTCCAGCCCCAAAGAACTCAATATTTCTTTCTGACCGAACACCTGTTTCGGCGTGCCCGAAAGCGCTATTACGCCGCGATCCATAACTATAACTTTATCGGCTTTCGCCGCTTCTTCCATATAATGGGTTATGGCGATAACCGCTACGCCCTGTGCGCGCAACCTTTTCACCACTTCCGCGATTTCCTTTCTGCCATGCGGGTCAAGCATCGCCGTCGATTCGTCGAGAACGAGAATTTTGGGGTTTAACGCCAGCACGCCCGCTATCGCTATCCGTTGTTTCTGCCCGCCAGAAAGCCTTGTCGGCGTAGCCTTACGGAAATTTTCCATACCGACCGCTTTTAACGCAAAATCTATCCGTTTTCCTATCTCTTCGCGCGGAACGCCTAAATTCTCGGGACCGAAGGCAATGTCGTCTTCGACTATCGACGCTACGAGTTGATTGTCCGGATTCTGAAAGACCATTCCGACGCGTTTTCTTATCTCGAAAACCGCGTTTTTATCGCTTGATGAAAACCCGTCGACCACCACTTCGCCGTCCGCGGGTTTTAAAAGTCCGTTCAAAAGCCTTGCGAGAGTGGATTTGCCGCTGCCGTTATGCCCGACTATCGCGACGAATTCGCCTTCTTCCACGTTAAAAGACACGCCTTTCAGCGCTTTGGTCGTTTTGTCGTAAGAATACGAAACGTTTTTAACTTCTAATAAGGGCATAACTCCACCTTTTACCGACTTTTGCAATTATTTTACCACTTTCGGCGTTTTTTTACAAGCGTATTGAACGGGCAAACGAAATCGCTTCGGTTTTTACTCGAAATATTTTTTCCCACCCGTTGACTAATTCGGTTTATCGTTGTATAATAATAAACGTTGCTAATTTAAAATTACAATAATTTATATATAAGGAGTTTTACGCAATGAAAAAATTGACAATCGACGGTAATACCGCCGCAAGCCACGTTGCCTACGCCTTTTCCGAAGTAGCGGCGATCTACCCGATTACCCCGTCTTCGCCGATGGCGGAAGTCGCCGACGAGTGGTCGACCGCAGGCAGAACGAATATGTGGGGGCAGAAGATCCGCGTCGCGGAAATGCAGTCCGAAGGCGGCGCCGCGGGTGCCGTTCACGGCAGCCTTTGCGCGGGCGCGCTTACCACCACTTACACCGCTTCGCAGGGCTTACTTTTAATGATACCGAATATGTACAAGATCGCGGGCGAACTTATGCCTATGGTTATGCACGTTTCGGCACGCGCCCTTGCCGCTCACTCTCTCAACATTTTCGGCGACCACGCCGACGTTATGGCTTGCCGCCAGACGGGTTTTGCGATGATGTGCGATTCTTCCGTTCAGGAAGTTATGGATTTGGCGCTCGTAGCGCACCTTGCGACCTTAAAGTCCAAAGTTCCGTTTATCAACTTTTTCGACGGATTCCGCACCAGCCACGAAGTCGCTAAAATCGACGTGTGGGACGAAGCGGATAACTACGCGGAGATCCGCGCTATCTGCGACGAAGTGGGCTTAGACGCGGACATAAAGGATTTCAAGTCCCGTTCGCTTAACCCCGAACACCCGATCCAGAAGGGCACGGCGCAGAACGGCGACACCTACTTCCAGAACAGAGAGACCGCGAACGGATATTATAAAGCCGTTCCCGAAATAGTGCAGAAGATGATGGACGTCGTCAGCGCGAAAGCGGGCAGATCTTATCACCTTTTCGACTACGTGGGCGCAAAGGACGCGGAATACGTTATCGTATGTATGGGTTCGGGTTGCGAAACTATCGAAGAATCCATCAATAAGTTAAACTCCATGGGGAAAAAGTACGGTTTAATCAAAGTCCGTCTGTATCGCCCCTTCTATACGAAAGCGTTTATCGACGCGCTTCCGAAATCGGTCAAAAAGATTGCGGTACTCGACAGAACGAAAGAACCGGGCTCTCTCGGCGAACCCCTTTATCTCGACGTCTGCTCGGCACTCTTCGAGTCCGGAATTAACGGCGTTAAGGTCGTCGGCGGCAGATACGGCTTAGGCTCTAAGGAATTCACCCCGTCCATGGTCTTATCGGTCTATAAAAATCTCGAACAGACTGAACCGAAAAACCATTTCACCGTCGGTATCTACGAAGATATCACCAACTCGTCGCTCGATTTCTCGGAAAAATTCGACGCCGCGCCCGCAGGCTCTACGTCCTGTAAGTTCTACGGACTGGGTTCGGACGGCACGGTCGGCGCGAACAAAAACTCCATTAAAATTATCGGCGACCATACCGACAAGCACGCGCAGGCGTATTTCTTCTACGATTCCAAAAAGTCGGGCGGCATAACCGTTTCGCACTTACGTTTCGGCGACACTCCTATTCAGTCCGAATATCTTATCGACTCCGCGGACTTCGTTCAATGTTCTAACCCGTCCTATATCACCCGTTACGATATGACGAGCGATATTAAAGACGGCGGCACTTTCCTTATCAACACTTCCGCAACGACGGTCGAAGCGCTCGAAGACTTCTTGCCCGCGCAGGTAAAACGCGACATCGCGACGAAGAATATCAATCTTTACGTGATAGACGCTATTAAGATCGCGGCGGGACTCGGCTTAAAAGGCAGAACGAACACCATTTTGCAATCGGCGTTCTTCCGCGTAAATCCGCAAATTATGCCCTACGACAAAGCCGTGGAATATATGAAATATATGGCTAAAAAGTCCTTCGGAAGAAAGGGCGACGCGGTCGTTCAGATGAACTACGACGCTATCGACTCGGCGGCGGGCGACAACCTTATCAAGATAGCCGTTCCCGCGGCGTGGAAGACCGCGACGACGGGCGCAAAAATGGTCGAAGGGCACGCCGATAAATATTATCAGGAAATTATTAAACCTATCCTTTACCTTAAAGGCGACAGCCTAAAATCTTCGCAGTTCAATGCGGACGGCTCCGTGCCCACGGGTACTACGAAGTTTGAAAAACGCGGCGTCGCGGTTACCGTTCCCGAAATCGATATAAATAAATGTATTCAATGCGGCAACTGCTCGTTCGTATGCCCCCACGCTTGTTTAAGACCGGCGCTTTACGCGGCAGGTAGCGACAAACCCGCCACTTTAACGGGTAAACCCGCTATCGGACTTGCGGGATACGAATACAAAATGCAGGTTTCCCCGCTCGACTGTATGGGTTGCGGAGTCTGCGCGACGGTCTGCCCCGTAAAAGACGGCGGCGCTATAAAGATGATACCGCTTGCCGATTCGCTTGCAAAGGGTGAAGACAAAAACTGGGATTACGCGGTTGACCTTCCCGCCGTGGATACTTCTAAATTCAAGAAGGAAACGGTCAAGGGCTGTCAGTTCTGCACTCCGCTCTTCGAATTCTCGGGCGCGTGCGCGGGCTGCGGCGAAACGCCTTACGTCAAAGTAATAACCCAACTCTTCGGCGAAGATATGGTCGTCGCAAACGCGACGGGATGCTCGTCCATTTACGGCGGTTCTTCCCCGACCTGTCCTTATACCACTAATAAAGAAGGCAAAGGTCCCGCTTGGGCTAACTCCTTGTTTGAAGATAACGCGGAATTCGGTTACGGTATGAATTTAGCGTACTCGACGAGAAGAAACGCGCTTAAAGAAAAGGTCGCGGCGTTCGGACAAGCGGACGCTACCGCGAAAGAAGCGGCCGACCTTTGGATAAGTTCGTTCGACGACAGAGAAGCGTCCAAAGCGGCGTCGAAGAAACTTCTTGCACTTGCCGAAAAATCTTCGGCGGCGGAAGCGAAAGCGATTATCGAAAATAAAGACTGCCTTGCTAAAAAGTCGATCTGGATATTCGGCGGCGACGGCTGGGCTTACGATATCGGCTACGGCGGACTCGACCACGTTTTAGCAAGCGGCGAAGACGTGAATGTTTTAGTTCTCGATACCGAAGTTTATTCCAACACCGGCGGTCAGGCAAGCAAAGCGACGAATATCGGCGCGGTCGCGAAATTCGCTTCGGCAGGTAAACGCGTTAAGAAGAAAGATTTAGGTATGATAGCGAAATCTTACGGCTACGTGTACGTGGCACAATGTGCGATGGGCGCTAATCCCGCGCAACTTCTTAAAGCGCTCTCGGAAGCGGAAGCGTATCACGGGCCTTCGCTTATCATCTGCTACGCGCCCTGTATCAACCACGGTATCAATATGACCAAGTCGCAATTAGAAGAAAAGGCGGCGGTCGAGTGCGGATACTGGCAACTTTACAGGTATAACCCCGAAGGCGACGTGTTTACGTTAGACAGCAAAGACCCGACGGGCGATTATCAAGCCTTCCTTGCAGGCGAAACGAGATATTCTTCGCTCGTGAAAACCCAAGGTCAGGACGTTGCGAACGAACTCTTTAAGAAAACCGAAGAATCCGCGAAAGAAAGACTTGCGGGTTACAAGAAACTTGCGGGTAAAGAATAAAATTTACACACAAAAGATAAAACACTGGGCGGAACGCGTTTGCGTTCCGCCCAAGTTGTTTTTAAAAAGCAATTAAACACTCGTGTTTTCGGGTGTTTAATTGCTTTGTTAGGTTTTTGACGAATTCCCAACCTTCGGTAGGGTAATTGCATTATATTATATCTTTTTTATTTTTTGTTTAATCGCACCAAACGGTGATAATATTTTTAATACAAAAGCGGCGGGCAACAGACCGCCGCTTATATTATGATTTTGTTTTTTATTCCCCTTCTTTGTCCTTTACGTTAGATAAAAAGGCTTTTAACTTTTCGGACTTGGGGTTGTCGAATACGGCTTTCGGCGTGCCTTCTTCTTCTATTACGCCGTTTGCCATAAACACGACTTTATCCGAAACGTTCTTCGCAAAACCCATTTCGTGGGTTACTATTATCATAGTGCGGTCTTCGTCTTTTAATGAACGTATGACCTTTAACACTTCGCCAGTGAGTTCGGGGTCGAGTGCCGAAGTCGGTTCATCAAAACATAAAATCTTGGGTTTTAACGCAAGCGCCCGTGCGATTGCCACCCTTTGTTGTTGCCCGCCCGAAAGTTCGTAAGGATAAGCGTTCTTTTTTTCGGTAAGCCCTGTTTTTTCAAGCAATTTTTCCGCTTCTTCGATAATTTTCTGCTTTTCTTCGGCAAGGTTTAAAGTTTTATCCTTTTTCACTCTCTCTTTTAACTGCAAAAGGGGCGCAAGAGTGATATTACTCATAACGCAATACTGCGGAAAAAGATTAAAGGACTGAAACACCATACCGAAATTAAGGCGTTTTGCGCGCAAAACGCTTTCTTTCTCTTTTTTTACCGTTTCGGCGTTAAAAAGCGTTTCGCCGTCCAAAGTCATAACGCCGATATCGGGCGTTTCGAGAAAGTTTATACAGCGCAAAAGCGTCGTCTTCCCCGACCCCGAAGAGCCGATAATGGAAACGACTTCGCCCTTTTCGACGGTAAGGTTTATACCTTTTAATACTTCGTGCTCACCGAATTTTTTACAAAAATTTTTAATATCGAGATACGCCATAATTTACGCCTTGAAATAGGAAAGTTTTTTCTCCAACGCTCTGAAAAGCAACGTCAACAGTCCTACAAACAAAAGATAATACACGCCTGTATAGAAGAGCGGCCAGATAAGTCCTTTCGTCGCCCAGTTTTCCGCTTTTTTCAGAATTTCTACGACAATGATAACACGAGCGAGCGAAGTATCTTTTACGAGCGTAATAATTTCGTTACTCATGGGCGGAACTATACGTTTTATAACCTGAAGTAATACGACCTTAAAAAATATCTGTCCTTTCGTCATTCCTAAAACCTGCCCCGCTTCGTACTGACCTTTGGTAATACTTTCTATCCCGCCGCGATAAATTTCCGCAAAATAGCAAGCGTAATTTATTACGAACGCAATAAGAACCGAAACCATACGCGAAAAAAGATTAACTTCAAACAAAAGCCCGGGAACGTAAAAAATAACGAGAATTTGGAGCATAAGCGGAGTTCCGCGAATTATCCAAATAAAGACTTTTACTACCGCTTTTAACGGTTTTATTTTGCTCATTGCTCCGAAAGCGACTAAAAGTCCCAGCGGAATCGCCAGGACTAACGTCAGAAAAAATAATAAGCAAGTGTTGCCGAAACCTTCTAAAAGGTCAAGCGTTATTTGCCAAAACATAAGTTATCCGAAATATTTAGCCGAAAGAGTGTCGAATAAACCGTTTGCTTTCGCTATTTTAATAAATAAATCGAACGCTTTCGCAAGACCGTCGTCGGTTTTTCTGAACGCAACGCCGAATTCTTCAAGTTCAAAACCTACGTCTTTATAAACAAGGTTAGAGTAACTTGTTCCCGCACCGACCAAAACTCTCGCCATCATAAGGTCAATAACCGCGATTTCCGATCTGCCCGAAGCAACTTCAAGCAACGTATCTTTTTGCGCACTTGATTCGATTTTGGTTATGTCGATATCTTTAACCGCGTCTTCGCCCGCAGAACCTTTTTCAAACGCGACCGACGAAGCGTTCTTTATAGATTCTATATCGGTAAACTTGTCCGCATTTTCGGCCTTACAGATAACGACTTGTTTGTTGTCAAGATACGGTTTAGATACCGCCGTTTTTTCTTTAACTTCGTCGGTTATCGTCATACCGTTCCAAATAACGTCTATCTTTTTACCGTTTAAATCAATGAATTTATTATTCCAATTTATCTCGACGAATTCCGCCTCAACGCCAATTTCTTCACAAAACGCTTTCGCAAGTTCCGTGTCGAAACCAACGAACGTATTATTATCGTCGTAGAAATTCATAGGCGCGTAAATAGTATAACCTATCGTCAATTTTCCGTCTTCCAAAGAACCTTTCTCATCTTTTCCGCAGGCGGTAAGCCCTAAGCACACAGTAACCGCTAATATTGCCGTTACTAAAATCGCAAACAATTTTTTCATTTCTTTCTCTCCTGAATTTTACTTTATTACTTTACTTTGGTAAAGTAAAGATGTGATTTTATTATACTTTATTACGCTGTGATTGTAAAGTGTTTTAAGGGAATTTTTAAAAATTTGTCGGAATTTTTATCAAACCATTATTATATTGACGTTTTTACGCTTGGCGTAATTTACCGTTTGGAAAGTTCCGCCCCTATCGCTAATTAAATGCGCAACCAAAACCGACGCGCTGTCTACCATAAACATATTTCTCTTAAACATACAGTTTTTCGTATATTCCTTTGAAACGTAAATTTTTTCGTCGGCGGAATCTAACATTTTTTTATATTCTGCTTTTTGCTTTTCGCTGAATTTATAATCCTGAGTTTCACACGGAATACACGCTATTATCCTGATATTTTCCGTTTTTCTTAAATTTTCGAGTATTTTAAAGCACTCGGTATCGAAGCCTACCGCCATACCGACCAAAAAAAAGGTAAAACCGCCCTTTATAAGCCCTTTTATAACCCTTTCAAGTTCCGTTTTATTAAAATCTCGCCCTAAATTTCTGTGCCCCGTGAACGCGCAGGTTCTAGCTCTATCTATTATCATAATTTAAAGTGGTTTTTTCCTTATTTTTGCGTTGGCTCTCGGATATTCTTCCGGCGTTTTATTCTCTTTACTTATTACTATTATCGTTCTTAAATTGCCCGAAAGGTCTATTTTTTCCGTTTTTTCTAGCCTTCCGCCCAAAATTTTAACGGCGTTTTCGGCGTCTGAAATCTCTTTTTCCGCGTCGCCCTTATACGCAACAAATTTTCCGCCTTTTTTCACGAAAGGCAAACAGTATTCGCATAAAGCGGGAAGCGCCGCGACCGCCCGTGCGGTACAAAACTCAAATTTTTCACGGTAAAACTTATCGTGCGCAAGTTCTTCCGCACGACCGCAGATAACTTCCATGTTTTTTAACCCTAATTCTTTTATAAGTTCTCTTAAAAATTCGCACTTTTTACCCGTCGCTTCAAGTAAAGTCGCTTTAAGTTCGGGCTTTAATATTTTAATCGGTACGGCGGGAAATCCCCCGCCCGATCCTACGTCTAAAAAATCACCGTTTATAAACTTTGCACCCGTTAAACTATCGACAAAATGTTTTAAGTAAACTTCGCTTTTTTCGGTTATTGCGGTGAGATTGAATTTTTCATTGTAAAAACTCAAAATTTCATAGTATTTTTCAAACAATTCGAGTTTTTCACCGTCTAAAAAAAATCCCGCGTTTTTAAATAAATCAGTCATATAAAAAGTATAACACAAAACTCTGTTATTAACAAATAAATTTTTATCAACTTTGAAATATCAACGTTGTTTATTATTAGGTTGATAACCTTTTAAAAACTTTTTTTTAAGACAGTAATCATACTTAAAAATTTTTTCAAATCTCGTTGATTATTAACGTCTTAACTTTCCGTAAAAACTTATTACGTATTTATCAACGCGTTATCAACCGCTAAAACGCTTTTTATTCGCGCCGTTTTTTTACGTTATCAACTTTTCAACCGAACATATTATTTAATACGGATATTTTAAAACTTTTAATAAAAAAATAAACTTACATACTACAAAAAAATCGGTCTGTAAAAAATTAAAAGGGATGCGGATAAATTCTTGATTTTTATCGCGATATAGTATATAATGATTAAGTATTATTTAAATATTCAGGTTAAAAAACAATAACGTTTATTTTTGGAGAAAATTTATGAAACTTATTTGCGACGGGCTCGATTTATCCGACGCCGTACTTAAAGTAAGCAAAGCGCTATCAAGTAAAGCCGCTAATCCAGTCTTAGAAGGAATTAAAATTTCCGCTAAAAACGACAGTTTAATTTTAACTGCTACCGATACGGAACTCACTATCGAAAAAACGATAAAAGCAGACGTTTTAATGGAAGGAGAAACGGTAGTCGTCGGAAAATATTTCGTAGACTTTACTAAAAAACTCGAAAAGGAACAAGTGGAACTTTCCTGTCTTTACGACGGACAGTTACAGATAAAATATTCCGATTCCGAAAGCGAATTACAGGTTTATCCAGTAGAGAATTTTCCCGTTATAAAAAAAGGCGAAGAAGAAAATTATTTTGAAATAAGTCCCGCGGAATTTAAGGATTTCGTTGAAAAAACGGTTTTATCCTGTTCTAACGACGATTCCCGCCCTATCTTAAAAGGCGTTTTATTAGAAGTAACAGAAAATTCGCTTACGGGCGTAGCGCTCGACGGATTCCGTATGAGCGTTATAAAGAAGGAAATAAAAGCGGGCGGAAATTTTAAGGCGGTTATCCCCGCAAGGACGCTTCTCGAAATCACGCGTTTAATAGAAAAAGACGAAGGAACGCTTAAAATTTACATTCAGAAAAATTCACTCTTTTTACAGGTGGACGGCACGGTTATAGTTTCTAGGCTTATCGAAGGAGAATTCGTTAAATATAACCATATTCTGCCGACGAATTTTTCTAATACTTTGACCGTGGAAAAAGAAGCGCTGCTTAACAGTTTGGAACGCGCGACGATCGTCGCTAAAAACGACAGATATAACGTCGTAAGATTCGATATAAAAGAAAACGTTATGACCGTCAGCGCGAAATCAGAAGTCGGCTTCGTCAACGAAAACGTAAATATAAATCTCGAAGGCAAGGACATGATCATTGCTTTCAACGGTAAATTTTTGAGCGAATATTTAAGGATAATAAAGGACGAATTTATAAAATTCAATCTTAATTCGTCGATCGACCCCTGCGTTTTAACTCCCGCGGGAAAAGACGACTTTATTTATCTCGTTCTTCCCGTCAGTATAAACGTGTAAAACGATTGACAAAAACGGTAAATATTTATAGAATAGTAAATACGTGAAATTAAACCCATATAGGAGAAAATAAAATGAAACAGACTTACCAACCCAAGAAAAGACAGAGAAGTAAAGTGCACGGGTTCAGAAAGAGAATGAAAAGTAAATCCGGCAGAAACGTTTTAAAGCGTCGTCGCAACAAGGGTCGTCATAATCTTTCCGCTTAAAAAAATAAGCGGGCAGGGTTAAGATGGCTTTTGATTACAGGTTAAAAAAAGAAAAAGATTTCGACAGAGTTTTTAAAGAAGGTAAAAGATTATTTTCGGGCTCTCTTACACTCGTGTATTTACCTTCTAAGGAATTGAAAGTGGGCTTTGCCGTGGGCAAAAAACACGGCGGGAGCGTAATAAGAAACCGTATCAAAAGACTACTTCGGGAATCTTTCAGAAGTTTTTCACCTGAAAAAATGAAAAACTTCTTTTTTGTTTTTATACCTAAAATAAAAGACGAATATGATTATCACGTTTTTTCGAAAGATATGGAATATCTTTTGAAAAAGGGGAATTTTTTTAAAGATAACCGACCATGTTGAAATTTTTAAGCGTTCGCCTTATAAAATTTTATCAGAAATACCTGTCTTTCGGTAATTGCAGATACGTTCCTTCCTGCTCCGAATATATGCTGGAAGCGATCTTAAAACACGGCTTTTTTATCGGCTTATGCCTTGGGGTTTGGCGCATTTTAAGGTGCAATCCTTGGAGTCGCGGGGGCTTTGATAAAGTTCCCGACAAAAAAAGCGTTGTTAAATGGGTGTATTAAATGAGTATTTTGAATATTTCGTCGGTCGCGGCGAGCGTTATTCTGTTTACGCTGTTACTTAAACTCGTTACCTTGCCTTTCGATTTTATGTCGCGATTTTCCATGCGTAAAAATTCCATTAAAATGGAACAGATGCGACCGGAACTCGAAAAACTTCAACAACAGTACGCAAACGACAAGGCGCTTTACAACCAGAAAATGATGGCGCTTTATAAAAAGAACGGCTATTCTATGTTCGGCGCGTGTTTACCCACTATCATTACGCTCGTTATTTTTATTATCGCGATATCGGGTTTCAACGCGTATTCGAGTTGGCAGAATAAAAAGTATTTCTACGATATGAGTATCGCGTACAACAACGTTTTGTACGCGGGGCTGGAAATAGACGGCGAATATATTTATGTTGACGAAGATGGCGAGATAAGGGTAAACGACGCTAAAATTCTGGCGGCGGACGCATCCGCTTTCAACGATACGAATATCGTTGTTACCGACAAATCCGCGACGGGATTTAAACTTAAAACGACGAACGGATATATTACTTACGTTTATTCAGACGGTAAGAAATCTTTTACTGATATTGATTTAAGCAAAACCGCTATAAATACCGAATATAATAATGGGCTGGTAAACGCAGACAATAAGACCTTTGCGGAAGCGCAGGCGGACGACGCCGAACTTACCGCCGAAGCGTTTTTGTCGGACGTGTGTTCTTACCGCGCGGCGGAAACGTTTAAGGGTAACGGCGCTAAATTCTTATGGGTCAAAAACATCTGGGTTACCGACAGCCCCACAAAACACCCCGTTGAAAAAGAGTGGGAAACCTTTTGCAAAACATACGGGTATGATATACAATACAGCACGATGACAGCCGACGATTACGGTAAACTTATCGCGGGGCTTACGGACGAACAGTCCGCCCCGAACGGGTACTTTATTCTCGTTGCGCTGACCGCACTCTCTTCCCTTTTGATGCAGTTCGTTATGGGTAAAAGCCAGAAAGCGCAGATGGAACTTCAAACGGTGGACGGGCAGGGCGCGCAAACGCAGAAGATAATGACGTGGATGATGCCGATAATGATGGCGGTATTCGCGTTTATTTACACGGCGGCGTTCTCGCTGTATATCATTATAAGTTCGGTAATAAGTCTTCTGACCACGCTTTTGATAAACTTTATTGCGGACAGAAAATTCAAGCCGAAAGAAACGGGCGACGCGGATGTTATACGCGGCAGAGTGTATATTCCCCCGAAAAAGGAAGAAGAACCCGCTAAAAAGAAAAAGAAGGACAAGACCGCGGAAGACGGGTTTTTATCGGGACTTGCCGATAAAAAGAAACACCCGCGCGGCAGATTGAAATAGAATAATATAACGCCTTTCGGCGTTCAAGGAGAGATATAATGGAATTTACAGGCAAAACGGTGGAAGAAGCCAAGGAAAAGGGGCTTAACGAGTTGGGGATTTCCGAAGCGGAAGCGGAAATAACGGTAGTTTCGGAAGCGGTAAAGGGGCTTTTCGGAAAAGTAAAGAAAGAAGCGGTAGTCGACGTAAAGAAGAAGGAAGTAAAAGCAGTAAAAGCGGAAAAATCAACGCCGAAAACAAAACCCGCAACTAAAAAAGCCGAAGGAACTTCGGGAACGGACGCGGCGGCAAAGTTTATAGAAAAACTGCTCGGCATTATGAAAATAACCGCGACGGTCGAAGTAAAGGACGAAAATAAAATCACGCTGGTCGCAGAAGATTCTTCGTCGGTAATAGGATATCGCGGCGAAGTGCTTGACGCGATACAGGTTCTTTCGGGCGCGGTTGCGAATATCGGCAATAAAGAATACAAGAAAGTGGTGGTCGACTGTGAAAACTATCGCGACAGACGTGAAGAAACTCTTATCGCACTCGCGCATAAACTCGAAGGTAAAGCGACGGATATGAGAAGAAAGGTTATTTTAGAACCTATGAGTCCGTTTGAAAGAAGAATAATCCACACCGCGCTTGCGGAGAGTGAAACGGTAAAGACCGAGAGCGAAGGCAAAGAACCGGCAAGATACGTCGTGATCGTGCCGAACGACCTTGACGAAGACGCAAGACCTTATAACGCGGGTTCGCACCACGGCAGGAACGGAAGAGACGGAAGGAACGGCGGCAGAAGAAACGATAAGAGAGGCGGCGGCAGGGATTTCAAAGGTCGCGGCGGACGCGGCGGTTCACGCGGGAGCGGATTTACCGAAGAGAAGAGAAAAGCGCCGTCGGGATTCGGGACTTATCTCGGAAACAGTTTGAAAGATAAAAATTAACGGTACTTTTGCCCGCGAACGCGTTAAAATCTGCATTCGCGGGCAAAACCTATGAAAAAACGGGACTTCCCGCGTTTTATCGATAAAGGTGAAAACAATGAAACAACTTATGATAGGCAACCGCGCCGTCGCGCGCGGACTTTACGACGGCGGAATTAAATTCATGTCGTCTTACCCCGGCACTCCGTCCACGGAAATTACCGAGTTTATCGCAAAATACGATAATGTAAAATCCGAGTGGGCGCCCAACGAGAAAGTGGGTATGGAAGCGGCTTTCGGGGCGTCGCTCGCGGGCGTTCGTTCCGCGTGCGCTATGAAACACGTGGGATTAAACGTCGCCGCCGATCCCCTGTTCACCATGTCCTATACGGGCGTAAACGGCGGGCTGGTTATTTGCGTGGCGGACGATCCCGCAATGCACTCTTCACAGAACGAACAGGATTCCCGCCACTACGCGATAGCCGCGAAAGTGCCGATGTTAGAACCGTCCGATTCGCAGGAAGCATACGATTTTGCAAAAGCGGCGTTCGACCTTTCGGAAAAATTCGATACGCCCGTAATTTTACGTATGTGTACGAGAGTCGCGCACAGTCAATCGCTCGTAACCGCGGGCGAACGCGCGGAAATTCCCGATAAACCCTATTGTAAAAACGGCGCGAAATACATAATGGTCCCCGCGAACGCAATAAAGCGCCACGTAGTCGTGGAAGAAAGAACGAAACTTCTACGTGAATTTGCGGAAAACTGCCCATTTAACCGTGTTGAAATGGGCGGCAAGGAAATAGGAATAATCACTTCGGGGACTTCCTATCAGTACGTTAAGGAAGTTTTCGGCGATACGGTAAGCGTGCTTAAAATAGGTATGCCGAACCCCCTGCCCGTAAAACTTATCAAAGATTTTGCGGCGTCTGTCGACAAACTTTACGTTATAGAAGAATTAGATCCGATAATCGAAACGCATTGCAGAAATTTAGGACTTAATCCCATAGGAAAAGAACTCTTTTCCCCGCTCGGCGAATATTCGCAGGAAATAATCGCGAAAGCCTTTGATCTTCCCGCAAAACCGTTCGTAAAAGCGGACACGGTCGCACCCGCGAGACCGCCTATGCTCTGCGCGGGCTGTCCGCACCGCGGAATTTACTATACGCTCGCTAAAAACAAAGTTACCGTTATCGGCGATATCGGTTGTTACACCTTGGGCGCGCAGCCGCCCCTTTGCGCGGTAGATTCCACCCTTTGTATGGGCGCGTCGGTTTCGGGTATTCACGGCTTTTTGAAAGCGAACGAAAGCGCGGCGGGAAAAACCGTCGCGGTTATCGGCGATTCGACCTTTATGCACTCGGGGATAACGGGGCTCGTCAATATCGCCTACAACGGTTCGGATTCGACCGTGATAATTCTCGACAACTCCATAACGGGTATGACGGGACACCAGCAGAACCCGACTACGGGCTTTAATATCAAGGGCGACCCCGCAGGCAAAGTGGACTTAGAAGCCCTGTGCCGTTCTATCGGCATTAAACGCGTGCGCGTCGTCGATCCGTACGACCTTAAAGCGTGCGACACGGCCGTAAAAGAAGAACTTGCGGCGAAAGAACCTTCGGTCATCATTTCAAGGCGTCCGTGCGTACTGTTAAAGTACGTTAAGACCAACCCGCCGCTTTTAATAAACAGAGAAAAGTGCCGCGCGTGCAAGAAATGTCTGTCGCTCGGCTGTCCCGCTATTTCATTTAAAGAAGGCAAGGCGCATATAGACTTTACGCTTTGCGTAGGTTGCGGGGTGTGCGAAGGGCTTTGCCCCTTCGGCGCGATTGAAAACGGGGGTGAAAAACAATGACGAAAAGCGTTATGATAGTAGGCGTAGGCGGACAGGGAACGCTTCTCGCCAGCAAACTTTTAGGCGCGGTTTTGACCGAAGAAGGTTACGACGTTAAAGTTTCCGAAGTGCACGGCATGAGTCAGCGCGGCGGTAGCGTCGTTACTTACGTTCGTTTCGGGGAAAAAGTATATTCGCCCATTATCACCGAAGGCGAAGCGGACTACCTTTTAGCGTTTGAAAAACTCGAAGCGGCGCGTTTTGCGTCCTATCTTAAAATCGGCGGCGAAATAATCGTCAACACGCAGGAAATAGACCCGATGCCGGTAATTATCGGTTCGGCGACCTATCCAACGGAAATTTTAAATGAACTTAAAGCGAAAGGCGTTAAGATAGACGAAACGGACGCGCTTAAAGTTGCCGAAAGCGCGGGCAGCGCGAAGGCGGTGAATATCGTGCTTTTATCGCGGTTTGCGAAAAAGTTTCCTATCCCCTACGAAAAGTGGATAGCGGCGATAGAAAAGACGGTCGCGCCGAAATTCGTAGAAATGAACAAGAAGGCGTTTGAACTCGGTTACAATCTTTAATCATACTCGGAGTAAATTTTATGGGACGTTACTATCAGAAAGAAATAGAAACCATGCCGGTTGAAGAAATCAGAAAACTGCAATCCGTAAAACTTGTAAAGCAGGTAAAACACGTTTACGAAAACGTGCCTTATTATCGCGGGTTGATGGACAAAAAAGGCGTTCGCCCCGAAGACGTACACGGCATAGAAGATTTACGTAAACTTCCGTTTCTGTCGAAAAGCGATTTAAGGGAAACGTACCCATACGGAATGCTTGCCGTGCCGATTTCCGACTGCGTGAGAATACACTCTACTTCGGGAACGACGGGTAAGCGCGTTATCGCTTATTACACCCAACACGACGTTGACCTTTGGGAAGAGTGTTGCGCGCGCGCCATCGTTGCGGCGGGAGGCACGCGTGACGACGTGTTACAGGTCGCTTACGGCTACGGACTTTTTACGGGCGGCGCGGGACTGCACGGCGGTTCGCATAAAGTAGGGTGTCTTACCCTGCCCATGTCCAGCGGGAACACCGAAAGACAAATTCAGTTTATGATGGACTTAAAGTCCACGATTATTTGCTGTACCCCGTCTTACGCCGCGTATATCGGGGAAAGTCTTAAAGAACAGGGATATAAGCCCGAAGACAATTCCTTAAAAGCGGGAATATTCGGCGCTGAACCTTGGACGGAAGAAATGCGCCGCGACATAGAAAAATCGCTCGGCATTAAAGCGTACGACATTTACGGGCTTACGGAAACTTCGGGGCCCGGAGTGGCGTTCGAGTGCGAAGAACAAAACGGCATGCATATAAACGAAGACCATTTTATCGCGGAAATAATAGACCCCGATACGGGCGAAGTTCTGCCCGAAGGAAGTAAGGGCGAACTCGTGTTTACTTCGCTCGATAAACAGGCGTTCCCCCTTTTGCGTTACCGTACCCGCGATATCTGCGTACTGTCGCGCGAAAAATGTTCGTGCGGCAGGACTTTCGTCCGTATGGCGAAGCCTATGGGCAGAAGCGACGATATGCTGATCATCCGCGGCGTAAACGTATTCCCATCGCAGGTGGAAACGGTGCTTCTCGCCGAAGGCTACGCTCCCAACTACCGTATAGAAATAGACAGAGTAAACAATACCGATACTTTTGACGTGTTCGTGGAACTTTTGCCCGAACAGCTAGCCGACACGCCCGAAGGCGTTATTCAAAGAGAAAAAGCGCTTGCCGCCGCCGTTACGACTATGGTGGGTATTCGCCCCGCCGTACATCTCGTTCCGCCGAAGACCATAGCGCGGAGCGAAGGTAAAGCCGTAAGGGTTACCGATAAACGAAAATTACACGATTAGGGGGGGATATTATGAAAATAAAACAGTTGACCGTGTTTGTGGAAAACAAGGTCGGGTATCTTTCCGAAATAACCGAACTTTTCGCCGCGAACGATATCGACATGAAAGCCCTATCTATCGCGGATACCAAAGATTTCGGAATACTTCGGCTTATCGTCGATAAGCCCGAAAAGGCGCTTGCCGCATTAAACGCGCACGGGCTTCTCGGCACGATTACCGAAGTCGTGGGCGTGGAAATACACAATAAGACGGGTGAACTTTCAAAAGCCCTTTCCCTTCTCGGCGGGGCCGAACCCTCTGTCCTTCATTACACGGTTCCCGGGCTGGACGCATCCAGAACACTGGTCAGGTCGGAGAAACTCCGCCCGACGCCCCCGAAGTATCCCCGCCGCTTTGCCCAGATGAAGAAACAGCC
>ONQV01000054.1:0-6980 GCA_900320065.1 uncultured Eubacteriales bacterium
TCGATTTTCGCCGTATTGTCTTTTTTAAGCGCAGGCTCCGGCGGATTGAAAGCAACATCACTTTCAATCGTCGGATTGTTCGTTTTTATCTCAACAGCAAAATTGCCGTCATGATCCCTTGCGCCAGCAATAATACCGGCGTCAGCCAGAAAAAGAATTTCCGAAAGCCGCGCTCGTAATATATTTCTTGTTTTGCATTATCTACTTCTTTTTCGAGACTTTGCACTTTTTTCGTAAGTTCTTTCGCGTGCGCGTCGATTACTTCGGAAGCGTCGTCCGCGGCAAGCGCGATTCTCTCTTTTAATAAAGCCGTCGCCTCGTCAGTCGCCTTTGCCATAGTTGTATTTACTATTTCCTGTATCTTCGTTACCGTTTCCGTTATTCTCTGAAGCGTTATCCGCATGCTCGCAAGCATATTCCGATTTTCTTCTTTCATCTCTTTCGTCAGCTTCTCTGCGTCGTCTTTCAAACTCGAGGTGAGCTCTTCGTTCATCCATTTTACGCTCCTCACTTGCTGCGTCAAGTCCTCCACCCGCGCATTCAGCCGCGAAATTAAGGCGTTGCATTTCTCGTTCGATACCGCCAAGGCTTGCTCTAATAACGCCTCCCGCGTTTCCGCCGTAAGCCGCTTTACTTCTTCGCACAGTTCGATTGCCGACGGATTTTCCCTCAAATCCACTTCTTCGTCCGATATACGCTCCGGACTTCTGCCTGTAATTTTGTTCTCCAATTCTTTTGATTACCTCCGTTTTTGTATAATTTTCTCCGAGTTTCGCCCCTCGGACAGGTTTTTGTTTTTCAGGGTGCAGATAGGAATAATCCTTGCCGTCCCGCATAATTTTTACGCCGTAGCACTTATCCAAGTATTCTTTGAATTCTTCCGCCGTTTTTGAATTTTTGATTCCCTCGGCGATTACCTCGCGCAATTCTTCTTTCCAACTCGTTCCGCCTTTTAATATAATTTTCTTTTCAATGGGCGTGCGGCTGTTCTTGCTTCGCTTGCGGAAATCCGTTTCGGTGTAACCGTGTTCTTTTCCGATTCGATTGACTTCGTCTTTCATTGCGGCATATTCCGCTTTACCGAATTGCAACTTTTTCCCCGTAATCGGATCAACCGCGTTTACGATAATATGGCTGTGAACCGTTTCGGTATCCGTGTGCGTTGCGATCACGCATTCGTAATTCTTAAAAAATGCTTCCGCAACTTCTTCGGCAAAGTCGTGCGCCCGGCGCGGTGTTACGTTATCTTTCCGTGCGCAAGACAATTTGAAATGATAGTATTTCCTTTCGTCGAACTTCCCGCCTTTACCGAACCTTTTCGCCGTTTCTTCAAATTGCTTTGCATAATCTTCATCGTCGAATAAATTTTTCACCGACACAAACGCCGCTTTATTCGGATCGGTGATATACCATATCCCGTTTTTCGGTTTCGCCTTGCTTGCGCTGCATTTGAAAAGAGGCATCACGCACCGCCTGCGGAAACGGAAATTTTACGGTATAATTCCTTCAGGTCGGCGATACAACTTTTTATTTCGCGCTCTGTATTTATCCCGTAATAATTGTTCCTCACAGCCTGATTCAGATTGTTTCCATGCCGCTTCAATTCCGCGAGTATCTCGCCGATGCGCTCTATTACGATTATCGGTTTGTTCGTGATAGAGCGTAAAATAAATTCCCGCATCGTAAGCCCGCTCTTTGCTACTTTTCCGTCAATTAAATTTTTCTCTTGTTCGCTTACCCGAAAGGTATACGCGAACGGTCTTGTCCTTTTTACCATAACTCTTCCTCCCGTAGTTTTTTAATTAGTTATATAAATTCCGTTTTACGGCGGGCGATAAAAATTGTAATAATTCATTTCTACTTCTCCTCGTCTTGATTTTGGGTATAAAAAAGCCGCCGAAACCTTTACGCTTCAACGACTTTAACCGTATCTGACAACTTTTTTGTCCTATGATGGTCAATCATTCTATTTAATTGCTTTTTATTATATTCCTGAAAAATTTTCCGTTTTGTAAACTGATTTTATGTTTTTTCGTTCGTTATTTTCAAAAGGGTCTTAGGGAAATCTTTTCCCTAACGAGGCGACTTATTAAGTCGGTATTTGGCAAGCCAAATACGTTCCTCGCTATATTAAGTTCTATTCAATCAAATAAACAAAATAAAACAACCGCCCTGGCTATATTAAGTTCTATTCAATCAAATAAACAAAATAAAACAACCGCCCTGGACGCTGCGCGCGATGAAATAATTGTGTCTGCCGTTGGTGGATTCGTACCAATCCGAAAAAGGCACTCTGTCAGGACTTTCCGTCAAAAATTTGTCAACTGCCGCGATTATTTTGTTTCTTTTTCCTTTATCGTCGGTAAGTCTTGCCAACCACAAAAGCCAATCGCTTTTCGTGTATTCTTTCCGACTGTCGAGCGGAATTCCGAATTTATTTGTTTTCGTAAGGCAATAATCGACTTCCCTTTCAAGCAAACTTTGCTTAAATAACCCGAGTCCGAATATTTTATCGAAAGCAAAGTTGTACTTCAGAGAGAACGTTTCTTCTCCGCCGTCCCAAGTCAACGGCGAATGGTCGAATTTTTGCATAAACGCCGAAATTTTATCCGCATAGTCTCTTGCGGTTTGTCTGTATTCCTCATCGCCGCTGAGTTCGGCATAGCACGCTATACCGACTACCGCTTTTATCGCAAGATTAAGATTGTTTTTCAAATGTCCGGCAAAATCATCGGTGCATAGTTGGTCGTCGGGTTTTAAACCGTATTTAACGAGATACCGCACCCACTTTTCGCACAAATCGGCGTTTTTTAAGAAAAAGTCCTTTTCGCCGCCGAATTTATGGCATGCCGCAAACGCTATAAGCATATTAGCGCACTCTTCGACGGGCATTTGCCTGTTAAAATCATACGCGTCGGATTCGGGCGGTAACAAATACACGGGATAAGAAGTTTGCATAAACGAACTGTCCGCATAATTGCCGCGCCGCTTTTCGCCGTTCTTTTTAAGCGCGTAAACCTGTCCCGTGCAGTATGGGTAAGTTCCGCAATCGTGCGGAGCAAAATCGTATTTCCAAATCGGCGTGCGCGCAAATTTTAAAATCGGTCGCATCATACCCCTTACCAACTCGGGATTATACAAGAGATACAACGGCATAGACGGATAACTTACGTCCACCGTCGCTATGCAACCGTTTGAACCGCACTCCTTGGACAAAAACAATATTTCGCCGTTTTTGTCTTTTACGAGTTTATGAGCGGCTACGCTTTGGCGTAAACTTGCGTATAAAACGTTAAGATATTCCGCGCCGTAATCCTTGGCTTTGCTTTTCAGATTTTCGTCAAAAAGATTTAATTTCCGCTCTATATCGGCACTTTCTTCATATACGAAGCGCAACGCGTCGGTTATATCGTTCTCGCTTAAATACAAGCCTTTAAGATATTCTCCGAAATAGTCTATGGACACGCCCTCGTCAAATCCGAGCATTATTATGCCGCTTTTACCGCGATTTACGCTGCCGACGAATTTTTCTTCGCCGTTATTTGAAAAGTCGATAATCCCCGCCGACAAATACGCCGACATATCGCTTTCGTCAAGCATAAAAGCCGATTCGCCCGATAAGTACCACCAACCCCAATCCGCGCCTATCACGTCGTGCGCGTTGGAAAGCGGAAGTTGTCGTTTAAGACCGATAAACGCCGCCTCGAAATTTTTAAACGGCATAACCCCGCCTTTAACGCGTTTATCCGCATTTTCGGGTACGTCGTTATACGCTATTCTTCTATTAACGAATACGGATATTTCGGCATTGTCGTCGCCCGCGATTTCGTATTTCATATAACATACGGGCATAGATAAAAGACCAAAATCGTCGGGCGGCAACGGCGAAACGAAATTCACTTTTAGCCGAACGCTCCCCGCATTAAATTCGTAATCGGTTGTAAACGCCGTTACGCCGACGCACAGTTGCTCGGCTTTTTTAACTCCGCAATTTTTAAAGTCATCGGAGTTACCCAAAAAGCAGTAGGTTTCGCCCTTCGTTTTTATAAAACCGTAAATTTTCTTTTCCGCGCCGTACCAACTCGTTACGTTTACCGAATTAAGTTCCTCCGCCGTAGTCCACAAAGAAAAATTCGGGTCTTCGACAAACAGCGGATACGCAGGTAATTTTCTTTCGTTGTTTTTCATACTTAATCACCCCAACTCGGGCTCGGATACAAATTCGACCGTCGGCTCGCCCTTTACGCCTTCCGCCTCGAATATAATCAATTCGTTTTCGCCCGATTTCAATACCGAAAACGGCACGTACAGCGTTTTCTGAGGACCTGTTTCCCAATACCTTCCGAGATTAAAACCGTTAAGCACGGCAAATCCCTTTTTGAAATTATCCGTTCTCAAAAACGTATCGCGAGGCTCGCCTTGCACGACGAATTTGAATTTATAAAAGGTTTTCGCTCCGCCCGCAGGCTTATTTTTAAACGAAAGTTCGTTTAAATTTTCCATTGAAATCGGATAAGCGTTCCAACCGAAATGAACTTTACAGTCAATCAATAATCTGCCCGCTATGCCTTTTTTATACATCATTTTCGGTCCGTAATTCGTCCTGCCCATATTTTCGCATACGACCGAAAGAATATCTCCGCTTTTTGCCGAAAAATTAAGTTCGTACGGCGGGTTATTTACGTATATCACGCCCTTATACTCGTCGTTTATATAGACCTGCGCGCGATCGCCTATGCGTTCGACAGACAATTGCGCGTTATCGTAATCGCGGTTTAATTTCGTGCGATACGCTATATACCCGTACCCCGCGCCGTAACCTTCCATACACTCGGGCACTTCGGAATATATCGGCGCGGATAATTTATCGAGATTTTCAAATAAGTCCGCGCAAGATAAAGCCGTAACTTTTCCGTAAGCCGACTTTTCGCGATTCTTCGGTACAGGCGGCAATTGCTTATTCGTGTGCTTTGCTATTACCTTACGCACTGCAAGATACTTTTCGGTAATATCCCCACACTCGGTCAAAAGCGCGTCGTAATCGTAACTCGTTACGTCTGGCGCAAAACGTTTGTCGTAATGGTTCGCTCCGCTCGTAAACCCGAAATTCGTGCCGCCGATGAACATATACATGTTAAGGCTGCCCTTATACAGCATATCGTCGACGGTTTTCGCGTAATCTTCCGCGCTCGTGGTGTGGTGTTTTTCGTCGCCCCATGCGTCGAACCACCCGTCCCACGTTTCCATACACATTTTAGGTACGTCGGGAAACATCTCGTCGTGCGCCTTAAAACTTTCCGCCACCCTGCTGCCGAAATTAAGCGTGGGCAGACATCCCTCGGTCGTTCCGTCGAGCAAATCCGTCTTTTTAGTCCCGTCAGAGGTGAAAAGCGGAACGTCTATTCCGTTTTCGCGGTATACTTTTACGAGCGACGCAAGATATTTTTTATCGTCGCCGTAATAGCCGTACTCGTTTTCGACCTGCATCATAACGACGTTGCCGCCGTTAGTGTAAAGCAGCGGGCGAACCTCGTCGAATAAACGGCGCAGATAGCGCGTAAAATGCTCCATATACACCGCGTTGCTGCACCTTATTTCCATATCCGACAGAGTTTGCAACCACCACGGCAGACCGCCGAATTCCCATTCCGCGCAGATATACGGTCCCGGGCGGACGATTGCCATAAGTCCGTGTTCGTTTGCCTTTTTCAAAAACGCCGCTATATCCAAAATACCCGAAAAGTCGTACTCGCCTATCTTTTTCTCGTGCATATTCCAGGCGCAGTAGGTTTCCACGGTATTGCAACCGAGCGCGAGCATTTTATCGAAAATATCGTCCCAGGTTGCGGGCAGATTGCGAAAGTAATGCACTGCCCCGGATATTATTTTTTCGGGTCTGCCGTTTACGACGAAATCCTTATTTTTTATCTCAAAGTTCATATACACACCGTTTTACAAAAATTTTTACAGTGCCGATACGAAGTACGGCAACACGTCGATAGGAGCGTCCGATTCTACCGTACGCCCGCCTTTACACAAAGTTTTGCCAAGGTAAAGCCACCAGCCTTCGGGCAAAACGACTGTCCTTTTGGTTGCGCCCTTCTGAATAACGGGCGCGACCAAAATTTTATCGCCGAGCATAAACTCGTCGTTAATTTTCTCATATCCGCAATTAGGGAATTGATATTCCAGATGCCTTACTATCGGCTCGCCGGAAACGGCGGATTTTTTAACGTTTTCCACTATATAATCGGCAAATTCGGCGTGTAAATCCGCGGCTTTTTTACATAAAGCCTGTCCCTTTTCACTTAAAACTCTCCACGGCGCCCACGAAAACTGCATCATCGGGAATAACGCCGAAACCTGAGCCATTCTTACGAACAACTCCTCGTCCGTTTTGAAATTCGGATCGTAATTGGCGTGAAATTCTCCGCCGCCGATCATATCCGGGCAGATAAACGGATGACCGATTAAACCCTGCATTAACGCCGCGGGAATTATTGAGTCTATGCCGTTATCTTTCCACCTGTGATTGCGATCGCACAGGCGTTGTATACTCGATTTTCCGCCGCCTTTAAATGTATCTTTAAACTCGTGAAACTCGAATTTCGTGCCGAAATCGTTCCACGCCGTATTGAGTTCCTCGGGGGCAAAGGACGATTGTCTGCCGTTTACGATGTTTTCGGGGAGGAGCGAAACCATATCGCCGCCGTCGAATTTAAATCCGTCAACGCCGTAATCGGTCATAAGTCTTTTAAGTATGCCGCCGAGAAGTTCGCGGTCGGCTTCGTTTGCCAGATTGTAAGTCGCGCTGTAACCGTTCCACCAACGGAGCAAGCAAGCAAAACCGTCGTCGGTGCGGAGCAGATTTCTCTTTTCGTCGCCGCTTTTTGCGCCGTTTTCCGTAAAACAGAAATCTCTGCCGTCGGCGGTAACGTAAGGAACGACCCACAACATAACTTTAAACCCCATTGAGTGAA
>ONQV01000054.1:7067-10004 GCA_900320065.1 uncultured Eubacteriales bacterium
AACACTCCCTCTTGCGTGGGGTTATAGTCGAACTCCATCCAGGTGTTGTATTGAGCCGTTTGAAAAAACTTTAAGTCGGGGACTTTGCCCGAAAACGGAAAATGCTTTTTCATTGCGGACAAATACGCGTCTTTAAGGGTAGACCCGCCGTTTTCGAGTATTATTTCGTCCTTTCCCGATGCCTCTATAACGCCGCCCTCGGCAACGACCGAAAACGGCTTTTCAGACCACATATATCTGCCTTTATTGGAAATATACAGCGGCATTATCTGATTTTCCGCCCTGTACATATCGAGTTTATAATATAAGTTTTTGTCGATAGGCATTTTCGTGCAGTAATTGAGCGCGGAACCGCCCCACCAACACTCGCCGTCAAGCATTTCGACTTTTATATTCATATACCGACTCCTACTCTGTTACGAATTCGATTTTTTTGCAATCTTCGCTGTTTGCACCCACGAATATTTCGCATTTACCCTTTGCGCGCTCGGGTTTGAGCGCGGCGGTGCGGATAATGCCGAGATCGTCGGGGTCAAGCGTAAATTTTACGGTCCGGCTTTCTCCCGCGGCAAGCCTCACTTTTTTGAAAGCCGCCAAAGATTTCATCGGTCTTATGGGCTTGGAGGAAATTTGTCGGAAATAAACCTGTACCGTTTCCGTCCCCTCGACCTTACCCGTATTTTTCAATTTAACGGATAATCTAATCTTATCGTTTTTGCCGATTACGGCGTTTTCAATCGTCGGTTCGGAATATTCGAACTCCGTATAAGTCAAGCCGAATCCGAACGGATAAAGCGGTCCCTCGTCGCAATCGCGGAATTTACAACGGCAACCCTGCCCAGCGATATACGGTCTGCCCGTATTGAAATGCGAATAATATATAGGGCATTGTCCCGTTTCGCGCGGGAAAGACGCGGTAAGTCTGCCCTCGGGCGAAAAGTCGCCGCATAAAACGTCCGCAATCGCCCTGCCTCCGACCGAGCCGAGGTGCCAGCACTCGACGAGCGCGTTTACGTCGTCGTTGATTTCGGTTAAAGCAAGCGGTCTGCCCGATAAAACTAACGCTATTACGGGGAGTCCCGTTTTTTTCGCCGCTTTGACCAAAGCAACGTCGCTCTCTTTAAGTCCTATAAACGCGTGCGAAGCAGCCTCGCCCGTTTCGCGATTAGTTTCGCCCACTACGCATATAATCGCGCTATACCTGCTTATATCAACAGGTACGGCGGCGTAGTCGGCGGCAAATTTTTCCTTGATACCGCTTAACGTGTCAACGGTACTTTCCTGCGTTTCGGGAAAGCACCAACACCCAAGCATAGAGCGTTTATCCGTAGCGAGTCCGCCCGTAACGAGAACTTTTGCACCGCGTTTAAGCGGGAGAATCCCGTCGTTTTTTAACAGCACTATCGACTTACGCGCCGCCTCCGCGGCGAGGTCGAGTTTTTCCTGCGAATACAAATCTTTCACTCGCGACAAATCGGCGTAAGGACGGTCGAATAATCCGAGCCGATATTTAAGTACCAACACCTGCTCGCACAATTCGTCTATGCATCTGCGTATTTTCCCGTCTTTTTTAGCAAGATCCGACAGGTAAGTATCGTAGGCGTGCCCCATCATATCTACGGTTACGCCCGCCTTTATCGCCTCGGCGGCGCAATCCTTACGGTCGGCACAATAGCCGTGATATTCCGCCTCGGCAACAGCCGCCCAATCGCTTACGACAACGCCTTCAAACCCCCACGACTTGCGCAAAATTCCCTCTATAAGAGGAGCGTTTACGGTGCAAGGCGTACCGTTAAGGTCGTTAAAAGCCGTCATTACGGTTAAAACGCCCGCGTCTACCGCCGCTTTATATGGCGGCAAATAAGCGTTATACAAATTGTTATCGGAAAGTTGAACGGTGTTATAATCTTTGCCGCTTTCCGCCGCGCCGTAGCACGCAAAATGTTTTACGCACGCGGCAACGTGCTTTTCGTCTATATTGCCGTCGTTTCCTCCGCCCTGAAAGCCCTTTACCCTTGCGGCGGCGAAAAGCGAGCCTATATACGGGTCTTCGCCGGAGCCTTCGGCAATTCTGCCCCAACGAGCGTCCCTCGCGATATCCGTCATAGGCGCGAAAACCCATTTGACTCCGCAGGCGGAAGCCTCGTCCGCCGCGACCTCCGCGGTTCTTGAAGCAAGTTCGGGTTCAAAAGAACAACTTTCGGCAAGCGGCACGGGAAACACCGTTTTCAGTCCGTGTATAACGTCCTCGGCAAAAATAAGCGGTATGCCCAGGCGGGATTGTTCCACCGCTATGCGCTGCAATTTATTGCACCTTTCGGGGTCGTGCAGAGAAAGAAAAGACCCGACTTTGCCGTTTTTAGCCATTTCCTCGTAACCCGACTCGTTCGTCGTACCGTAAATCGACGCGCCGACCTGGTTAAGTTGTCCTATTTTTTCTTCAAGCGTCATTTTGCGCATAAGTAAGCGCGCTTTTCTTACATATTCTTTATCTTTCATAAGTTATCACCTATAGTTATGCGTTTTAACCTGCGATACCGTTACCCGAACAGCCGCGACGATAAATCAAAGATTCAGCCGTACAAAATCTCACCGTCCGCAAAATTGCGAGCGGCGAAATTATGTTTTTAATCGGCACACGCTTTTTATAAAGCGTACCATTTATTTGTTGACAAAATTTTTCGTTTGTCCGTTTTTGCCGTACTTTTTTATTTTTGGGGGAATATTTGATAGTGCTCAAAGGCTTTGTCCGCCGCCTCGTCGCCGAGAGTAAAGGATACGTCTTTAAACGTTACCGGACCCGCTTTGGGGTAAGCGACCAAACCGAACTTATAGTCCTGCGCAACGTATTTCTTATATAAAACGGGTTGCGCGCCCTTGTTGGCGGCGGAACTCCAACCTTCGTAAAGCCTTACTTTTTTACCTTCTCCGCCTTCG
>ONQV01000055.1 GCA_900320065.1 uncultured Eubacteriales bacterium
ATACCGTGATCACCGTAGTCAAAATCAACATCGCATGCGAAGGCTTCCAGTACTATCATTCGCGGGTGCTGATAATTCAACGCTTCTTTAATAAAATAATAAGAATTCCAGAATGGCTGCAGAGATCCGCCGATTACGAACGAAGGAATACCGAAGTCTTCCCACAGCACACCGGTGTTTACATCAATAAACGTATGGGAACTTCCGACTACAAGCACATCTATACTATTCTCAGGCTGAGCATAGAAAGTCTCCATCATACGGTTTCCGTCATGGTGCTTGGAGATAAACCAGATCCCCCATGTGTTAAGAAGGAATGCAACTAACAACAGGAAAGCGGCAACACGAATGCAGTCCTTAACAGACTTCAGTCCTAAGAGTATTCCGTTTTGCAATTCCTTTTTCTTAACTAATAATTTCATGTCATCACCACATTAGAAATTCAAATATATGAACCCGGCAGGATCAAAAGCAGGCAAGCCAGCAGGAAACATAGAAAATTCCGTTTTCGGTTCATGGTATCTCTCCTTTTTCATTTGGAAGTTTGCATTATGATATATGAATCCGAAACGGAAAATAGAACCCGCGGAAAAAGAGAAAGGACCCTGTTCATCTGCAACAGAGTCCTTTTTCGGCATCGGAGCATAATCCGATACCCGATCCGGAAATTCGGCCGATCTGCGCGCTTCTCCTTGCGGGAGCCGCAATCCGCCGCTGGTGGAGACAATTGGAGTTGAACCAATGACCTCATGCATGTCAAGCATGCGCTCTAACCAACTGAGCTACGTCCCCGAACGCCTTTTTATAATACCATATCCAACGAGTTTTTTCAAGCAAAAATAACGCTATTCGTAATATTTTTTTATTCTATCTCTTCTTTTTCCGTCCCCTTTTCCCTTTCAAGCCGCTTTTTACTCTTGAACGGTCTTAAAACGTCTATTTTCAGTTCGCTCACTATCGTGGCTACAAATATTACCGCAAATCCCGTCAAAAGTATCGGCGTTACGCGTTCGTCGCCTATCAGTATCGCAAACACTACCCCGAATACCGCTTCAAGCGAAAGAATTATCGCCGCCTGATTGGATTCAGTAAACTTTAACCCTATTATCTGCGCAAGTTGAGTGTAAAGAGTACATACGAGCGTTAAATAAACTATTCTCCAAATCTGATCCGCGGCCGCGGTATAACCTTCGATTCCGCAGAAAGGCAGTTCAAACGCAAGAGAACATACGCCGACGATCACTCCCACCGTGAAAAGTTGAATTACGAGAAGTTGTATCACGTCGCTCTTTTTTTCGTGAAATTTACTCGTAAATATTATCTGCAAGCCGTAAAAAATCGAACACAAGAACGTAAGTCCGCAACCGAGCCAAACGTTTTCGTCGGTTTCCGAACCCGAAAACATCACGAGCCCTATACCGACAATACATAAAACCGCTGATATAATGTGATAACTTTTGGGTTTCACGCCGAACATCATCCAAATCATAAACGGGCAAGTTATACAATAAAGAGAAGTAATGAACGCGTTTTTGCCCGCGCCGACGTACTTTAACCCGAGCGTTTGAGTTATGTAAGCACCGCTTAACACAAGCCCGAGAATTATTCCGCGAATAAACGTTTCGCGATCTATCTTTCTGATTTTTTTAAAAAATATAACGCCGAGCAGTAACCCTGCGGCGAGAAACCTGACACCTATGACGAACAATGCGGGAACGGTCGCTATGGTTTCTTTTAATATAATGAACGAACTGCCCCAACATATCGTCGCCGACAAAATCAGTAATTGCCCTATTAAATTCAGTCCTTTGCCTTTTAACGTCATATTTTCTCCTACGTACTATCATTCCCCGCGTGAAAGTTTACATCTCACAACGGTTTTTTCGCCGCTCTTTATCTCGTAAAACTCATCACCGCCGAAAACGGTAAGATTTTCGCCTTCCCGAGATTGCGCCACGAAATTTATTTCCGTTTCCCGTACCGGATGGTCAATTTCCTTTTCCACGCTCGTCGCATTAAGAATAAAACGCAGATATTCCACGTTATTGACGTGCCCGCATAAATCTATAGACGTCGAAGGAACGTTAAAACTATATTCTTCCCGCAATTTAACGGGTGAAAATCTCTCAAAATCAAACCCCGCGGACGAAGAATAAACCGCGACGTCTTCGGGAAAATCAACCGACGATATGCGGCGGATACGCTGGGTGTCTAAATCTATAACGCACAATTCGGTTCTGGCGGCGATCGCCGTTTCGCCTTCCGAATTCTTTACTACCGTATCCACGACGACGGTCGCCGCGGTTTTATGCGTCAAAAACGATTCGACGGTTATATTTTCGTTCCAAGAAACCTGCGCACGCTTTTGAAACTTATTTTTTACGAATACCCATAACGCGTTATATTTGGTACTTAAAGTTACGTTATCCTTACCGAAAGTCGCAAAAAAAGCGCAAACGCTGTCCTCTACGATCTGCGCCGCACCTATGACCGAAAACCCTTCTATAGCACCCGTCTGCGAAAACGGAACGCGCCCGCTGTAAAAGTATTTCATAACGGCTTTTTCCTTATCTTAAAACACTACTCGCCCGACGTGCCCGCCGCCCTTATGCTTTCAAAGACGGAATTCAAGGGGTTATCGGTAAATATCTTATCCAGCCCAAAGACGCTGCCTTGCAAACTCTCGTAAAACCCGCCGTCCGTACCGCTTATCCACGCGATAATCTGGAATATTATAAGCGTAAAGATAACGGCGAACGCAAGAAAAAGCACCACGCCCAAAATTTTATTTATAATTCTAATCGCTTTATTGTCAATTTCAAAAACACCCGCGATTATATGCACGACGAGATGGCGAAGTATCTGCACGGCGAGAAACAGCACCGCGCCGAACACTATCATATCTATTCTGATTTGTAAAAGAAGATTGCATATCCAAGTGTCTTGTTCGGCGAGCATAGTGGTAAATCTCAGAAGCAAATCCTGCACGAAACTCCAACTTAAAACTATTCCGAAAAGAAAATAACAGATAACGACGGATATGATCCTTCCGAACACGCCGCCCGTAAAAAGACGGAGTCCCTTTCCGAACCCCATAAAAGCGCCGAGTACTATACAGATAAGTAGCGCAACCAGAACTATTACGTCGGCAGTGATCATAATTACCCACCCTATCCGTTTTCCGACAAAAATTTGCCGTACGTGAATTTATGATAACACACTTTTAATTTTAAGTCAATCGCAAACGCGTCGGAATATTCCCATTTTAAAACTTGCGCGTAAAAAGACATATTTCGCTTGAATATCGGCAATAATGGTGATATAATGTTAGCGATGAAAAAATTCTTTTTTAAGTACTCGCCCCTTGTTTGGGTAATGATAGTTATTATTGCCGCGCTGTTCGCGGCGTCTACCGCCATAAACGTTTACGACGCAATACGTTTTTTCGGTGCAAACACCGCTAAAACTATTATCGCCGCTATCGTTGCGACGATATCCTTTTTGGCTTTTCTGTCAGCCGTCGCGGCGGCAACATACGGAAGATACGTCGTAAAAGACGGTTATCTTTATTGCCGATTCGGCTTTTTTTATACGAAAACGAAGATAACGGACATCTTTCAATTAACGGAATTTACGACGCTGAATAAACTCGTTATGTATTATACGGACGAAAAATATTCGGTGGCGGTAATTTCCGAAAAATACTATCGGGAATTTTACGAAGCGCTTAAAGCGGTAAATCCGGATATCATATACACGATACAGTCCGCGGAAGAAAAATAACCGCAAAAAAACCGTTCAGCGTATAAAAAATCGTTGACAACGAGTTATAAAGAGAGTAAACTTAAATCAATCGAATAAACGTCGTCCGGTAGGTAAGGCTACCATAGGGATACGGATTGCTACCGCGAAGTGGTGGAGACACCATTAGAAGGTCAACAGAATTTGTCGAAAACAAGGCTTATTCCAACGCAATTACACAGCCCTACGGTGCTGACGCCAGTATGGTTGCGAAAATCACTTCGTATTATTACCCGTCGGATAACGACGGGTATTTTGTGTTTTTATTGCGGAAACGCAAATAAAACGAAGGAGGTGCGACATGACCGAAGAAATGGAAATGCTTTACGAAAAACTTACCGCTTTTTACGAAAACCGTAAATTTGCGGATTTAAGAATGCTCCTTCTCGATATGGAACCTACCGATATCGCGGAATTTATGGAAGAAAATCTGGACGATAAGGACCAGATACGGTTTTTCAGGCTTTTGCCCAAAGAACTCGCGAGCGACGTTTTCGTCGAAATCGATTCCGACACGCAAGAACACCTTATAAGGTCGTTTTCCGATACCGAACTTAAAGCGGTCATCGACGATATGTTCTTGGACGATACCGTCGACATAATCGAAGAAATGCCCGCGAACGTCGTCAAGCGTATTCTTGCGACTTCCACGCCCGCAAACCGCAAACAACTGAACGAACTCTTGGAATACCCCGACGATTCGGCGGGGTCTATAATGACGACGGAATTCGTCGCACTGTCCGCTAATATGACCGTGGCGCAGGCGTTCGATAAAATACGGAGAACGGGCATAGACTCCGAAACGATATATACTTGCTACGTTACCGACGGCAAAAAACACCTTATCGGCGTCGCGACGGTCAAAAAACTTCTCCTTGCGCAAATGACGGATATTATTCGCGACGTAATGGACGACGCCCCCATCTCCGTCGAAACCTTGGAAGATAAAGAAGACGTGGCGATGAAACTTTCAAAGTACGACTTCCTTGCTCTCCCCGTCGTCGACAAAGAAGGCTGTATAGTCGGTATCGTAACCGTCGACGACGCGGTCGACGTTCTTCAAGAAGAAGCCACCGAAGATATCCAGAAGATGGCGGCTATTTTGCCTACCGAAAAACCATACCTTAAACAATCGGTGTGGAATATCTGGAAAGCGCGTATCCCGTGGCTACTTTTACTTATGGTTTCCGCGACTTTTACGAGTATGATACTCTCGGGCTACGAAAACAAACTTGCCCTGCTTCCTACGGGCGCGGTGCTTTACGCCTTCGTGCCTATGCTTATGGACACGGCGGGAAACGCGGGCGGTCAGTCTTCGGTTACCGTTATCCGTGCGCTCGCTCTTAACGAAGTAGAGTTTAAGGATATTTTCAGAATTGTATGGAAAGAGTTAAGAGTTTCTATTCTGCTTGCTTTAACCGTTGCTATCGTATGTTTTGCAAAGTTAATGCTTATCGACAGGTTGTATAACGATTTTGAGTGGAGCGTTGCGGCGATAGTTTCGGGCGTACTGTTTATCACGATAGTCATGGCGAAATTCGTAGGTTGCGTTCTGCCTTTAATCGCTAAAAAATGCAAGTTAGACCCCGCGGTCGTCGCTTCGCCTTTCATAACGACGATAGTGGACGCGTTGTCTTTGATTATCTACTGTTCGGTGGCGATAGCGCTTTTAGGTTAACACGAAGGAAATACGAATATGGATTTAATAGCAAGTTTTTCGGTGGATCATACCGCCATCGTCGCAGGGATTTTCGTCAGTCGTAAGGATGCGGTCGGAAACGGAATAGTTACCACTTACGATATACGCCTTAAAAGACCGAATAAAGAGCCGGTTATAGACGTAGCGGCAATGCACTCTCTCGAACATATCGTAGCCACAACGCTCCGTAACGACCCCGTCTGGAAAGACGAAATAGTTTACTGGGGTCCTATGGGCTGTCTTACCGGATTTTACCTTATTCTTAAAAAAGACCGTTCGCCGCGCGAAATATACGATCTCGTATTAAACGCCTTTAAATCGGTGAACGACGCGAAAGAAGTCCCTGGGGCAACGCCCGTAAGTTGCGGGAATTATACTATGCACGACCTGAAAAAGGCAAAAAAGTATGCCGCAGAATTCGTCGCCTATCTTGAAAAGAACGCCGACAATCCCGAAATTTTCGAATATCCTAAAACAGACCGCCTTGTAACGGATAAAGGACAAGGTTTTTACGATTCTTAAAAATAAAATAAAGCGGAAACGCAAACGCGTTTCCGCTTTATTTTATTGTATTAAAACTTATTTCGCCTGTTTTTCCAAAAGGGCTTTTATGTCCTTTAATAAATCTTCGGCAGTGGGATTAGCAAGGCGTTCCGCTTTGGCTTTTTCTTCGGCTTCCTTTTTAGCCGCTTCCGCCGCCGCTTCTTCCTTCACCTTTTTGTCCGCGTAATAAGCGCTTACAGCCGTTTTATCCTTATAATCTACACCGTTCGCTTTGAGTTCCTTTTTATCTTCTTTGGTAAGTTTACCTTTTTCCGCGTCGGTCTTTATTTTCTTATTCGCTTCCGAAATGCGGTTGATAGTTCTTATAATAAAGAACAGCACGAGCGCGATAAGTATAAAGTTGATTACCGCCGTTATGAACGCGCCCCAGTCGATATAGATAGACTTTGCAAGGTCTACCGCCTGCGCGCCGGTTTCGGTCAAAACGGGTGCGCCTAATTCGTCCGTCTTGCCGACCCACCTTAAATAGGTATAAATACTGTCAAGTCCGCTCCCGCCCGTGATGAGCAGTAAGAACCAGTTGATAATCGGCATTAAAATATGGTTGGTGAGCGCGGTTACGATTGCCGAAAACGCGCCGCCGATAATAACGCCGACCGCCATATCCATCACGTTACCGCGAGCGATAAACGCTTTGAATTCTTTGAAAAACTTTTTCATAATTCTCTCCTTCGTTTTTTATTTTACGGCTATACGCCGAAAATCACCTTCGTTAAAACCGACGCCGCGGCAAGCATTATAAGATATATCGAAAAGCCCTTATACTTTGCGCTTTTCACCGCTTTAAGCGTGGCGTTTACGGCTATATATCCCGTTACCCGCAGCCGCTTCGTACCGTTTTTATACCGCTTATCGCCGTCGCGCCCAAAATCACGGGAATACTCATTAAAAACGCGAACTCGGCGTTCGTGTCGCGGTCGAGTTTACAAAGCGTGCCGCCGGTTATCACCGTTCCGCTGCGGGAAAGCCCGGGGATCACGGCGAAACCTTGGAATACACCCATTATTATAGACGATTTTAGTGATAAAGGCAAGGCGTTTTTATTCTTTTCGGAAATTTTTTCGGCTAATATGAGTTCCGCCGCCGTAAAAACGAAGGAAACCGCAAGCAACACCGCCGACAATACCCCGCCGCCTTTATATAAAACTTCTATTTCGTCCTGAAACAAAAATCCTATCGCTGCCGCGGGCAAAGACGCAACGAAAAGATATAAAAGTTTACCGAACGGCTTTTTAAACAGTCCTTTTATGCTCTTAAAAAATACTATGCACACGGGAACAAGTGTTCCTACGTGCAAGGCTATATCGAAAAACAGCCCCCCGTTCGTGTTTACGCCGAGCCACCTTTCCATAACGAGCAGATGTCCGCTCGAAGAAACGGGCAGAAATTCCGTAAGCCCCTGCACCGCGCCGAGAAGTATCGCTTGCCAAATCCGCATAAAAACACCCCCGCAAATATGATACTATATATTTTACGGGGGGAAAGGTCAAATTATTATAGTTTCGGTTTCTTTCTTCGCGTCAGCCGTTGTCCTCGGCTATCATATTGAGAAATTCTTTTACCGCAAAGGTAAGGGTTTCGTCCTTCGGCAACGCAAGCCCTATGGCGCGCGTCGGAAGCGCGGGGTTCGTCTTTATCTCTTTCAAAGCGCCGCTCTCTAATTCGTGTTTTACGAATTCTCTCGGAATACACGCTATCCCTATGCCGTTTTTGGCGAGTTCGGTCATAAGTTCCAAACTTGCGAGTTCTATTTCGGGGTGAAGGTGTATGCCTTGCGAGTGTGCGAACGAAACTATCGCCTGACGGGTTGCGGTGGAAAGTTCAAGCATTAAGAGCGGATAGTCCTGCAATTTGCGAAGATCGACCGTTTCGCCCATAAGTTCCGAAAACCTTTCGTTTGCGACGAAAGTATCGTGAAGCCGCATAACGGTATTCATCAAACTTATTTCGCTGTCGTCTATCGGAAGATTGACAAAGCCGATATCGCCCTTTTTGCTTTTTAAAAGTTCTATCGTCTCACTCGAAGTACCGTTCTGTAAAATAAGGTTTACGTCGGGATATTTTTCGTGATACTTCTTTATGTACGGCAGTAAAAAGTGCGTCGCCACCGTGTCGGAAGCGCATATCCTTACGACGCCCGTCGCCGTGTCTTTCAGTTCGGTGTACTTGGATTCGGCGTTTTCAAAGAGTTTTAAAGCCTGTTCCACTATGGGAAATATCTGCTTGCCGCCCGTTTCCGAAAGTTCCATACCCTTATGAGTACGGTTGAAAAGTTTTCCG
The DNA here is from genome assembly GCA_900320065.1 of uncultured Eubacteriales bacterium. Taxonomy (GTDB): domain Bacteria; phylum Bacillota; class Clostridia; order Christensenellales; family Borkfalkiaceae; genus UBA1259. The sequence goes on from ONQV01000055.1 coordinate 8,345, forward strand.
CCCAGACTTCTTTCAAGTTGCTTAATAGCCTGCGAAACTGCGGGCTGGGAGATATAGAGTTCTTCCGCCGCCTTCGTTAAACTGCCGCATTTTGCGACCGAATAAAACACTTTGTAAAGTTCCAGATTGACCATAAAATTCCCCTTACTTCCGTTTTTTATTTGCCCACGCAAAACCGTGAAAATATATCGTCTATTATGTCTTCGCTTGCGGTTTTACCCGAAATCTCGCCTAAATACTGCCACCCCGCGAGTATATCCACCGAAAGTATATCGAGCGGCGTGTCAAGCGCCGCGCTTCTTGCCGCCGCAAGTTTGTCCCGCGCGTTTTTAAGCGCCGTAAAATGTCTTTCTTCGCACAAAAAATCGCCGTTTAAGTCCACTTTGCCGACCGTTTTATCGTATATTATCCGCCGCAAGCAATCAAGCCCTTCGCCCGTTTTAGACGAAATATATAAATCCGCGCGGCTGTCCTTATAATTTCCCGCGTCGATCTTATTAACGACCGTAATATGCGGCGTATCCTTTATAATTTCGTAAACTTTTTCGTCTTCTTCGCCCACTCCCGCAGCCGATATCACGAAAACTATCAAATCACTGGTTTTCGCCGTCTTTTCGGATAACTTAACGCCCAAATTTTCTATATCGTTTTCGGCTGTTCGTATCCCCGCCGTATCGTACAGATTGAATTTTACGTCGTTTATATCTATACTGCCTTCCACGACGTCCCTCGTCGTGCCCGCGATATCCGAAACTATCGCCTTATCGTAATCAAGGAGCGCGTTTAAAATCGAACTTTTGCCGACGTTAGGTTTTCCGCATATCGCTATTTTTACGCCCGCGACGAGCCTTCTGCCCGTTCTGAAAGACGAGATAAGCCCGTCCGTTTCCGCTATCACTTCCGAAAGGGTTTTTGCGACCTGTTTTCTCGAAGTTTCTTCCAAGCCTTCTTCGGGGAAATCCATATCCGCGTCTATTTGCGAAAGCGCGGCGGTAAGTTTTTCCTGCATAGCCGAAACTTTTTCGGTAAGGCGCTCGCGGTATAAAGAGTACCCCGCCTTAACGCCGCTAACCGACTCGCTGTTTATCATATCGATAAGCCCTTCGGCGGAAGCGAGCGACAGTTTGCCGTTTAAGAATGCGCGCTTGGTAAATTCGCCGTTCTCGGCAAGCCGTGCGCCGAGCGACAGGATTTTACGCAATATCCCCTGCGCTATCGCTATTCCCCCGTGCGAGTGAAATTCCACCGTGTCTTCGCCCGTGAAACTTTTAGGCGCTTTAAAGTACACGCACATCCCGAAATCGGAAAAATCGTCCGCTATTATTTCGCCCGCGTACATTTTATTCGGTTCAAAGTCTTTAACCGCCCTTTTCCCTACGGGCTTAAACATTTTTTCGGCTAATTCCAGCGGACTGTCGCCGCTTATTCTTATGACCGCGACGCCCGCCGCGCCCATTGCTGTCGATATCGCCGCTACGTTATCGTTTTTCATCAGTTTAAATTATCGTTTCCGTCGTTATTGTCGTCGCTGTTCTTGCCGTCGGAAAATTCACCGAACGGTTCGTCGGGGCGGTTGGAAAACTCTCCGAACGGATCGTTATCGCCGTCCGAAGGATTGCCGTAATAGGGTGTTCCCCGTTCGCCGCCGTTACCGCCGTAATATCCGTTCCCGTATGGCGTATACCCCGAGCCGTAATACCTTCTCTTTATATATTCGTTGAAGTTTACCGCCTTTCTGTTCCTTATCGCGAATACGAATATCGGGAACAATCTGAAAAAGGACAATACCGCCGCAAGTATATAGTGTTCGGGCCAAAACTTGCGGAACAGCGCGATATAAACGGTTACCGTTACGAAAATTTCCGCTATCTCTAAAACACGTGCTAGTATATAAAAAATTTTACATATTACGTTTATTGCGTTCGTATCGAAATGATTTACCATATCCGAATCGCCTTGCGGCAATCCGTTTACAATAGACACGTGTCCGCCTTCGAAATAATAGGCAATATACGGAAAATAGGTCAGAAAATTATAAACAAGCGGAACGACCACTGCCGCAGTAAAAATAACGGTAAATAAAAGCGCTAATTTTTCCGCGCTGTAACCGAATATTCTCGATTTGCCTATGACTTTGCAAGCCGTGAACATCCAAACGCACGGTATCCATGCCATAAACGCCTTTTCTACGCCCTGACCTTTGGCGAGTTTATATATACCTACCGAACGGAGAATATAAAACAGTACGTAAAACGCCGCTATAAGCGCAAGTATGAATATCACCGCGCCTTTCGGTACCGATTGAACGATATTACCGTCGCCCGTTTCAATTATAAAATCAAGCATAATTTCCCCCTTTTGCGCCTTAATACGCGCGCGCAAAAATTACTTTGTGCTTCGCAGGCTTACCGCAGACGGCGCACTTTTCGGGAACGCCCTCTTCGTCGCACATAACGCGCGCGGTCGCCTGCCCGACTTCCTTTATCTTGTCTTCGCACTCGCGGCAGCCGCACCAGCCCGCTTTAACGAAATTTTTACCTTCTACGCCCTGTATTATACCTTCGAGACTGTCCGCTTCCACGATTTTCGCGTCCCTTCTCTTTCTCGAACTCTCTAACATATCCTTTTGTATGGTAGTTAAAAGTTCGGCTAACGCCTTGTCAATACCGTCCAGCGGCACGGAAGTCTTTTCCAGCGTATCTCTGCGCATAACGACCGCCACACCGTTTTCTATATCGCGCGGTCCTATTTCTATTCTTATCGGAACGCCTTTCATTTCCCACTCGTTGAATTTCCACCCGGGACTCATATCGCGGACGTCCGTTTCCGCGCGGACGCCTGCCTTTTTAAGCATATCTTCCACTTCTTTGCATTTCTCGGTAACGCCGCCCTTATGCGCCGCGACGGGAATAATTATCGCCTGTATCGGCGCGACGAGTGGCGGCAGAACGAGTCCGCGCTGATCGCCGTGCGCCATTATTACCGCGCCTATCATACGTGTAGAAGTTCCCCAACTCGTAGTGTAGCCGTATTTAAGCGTTCCGTCTTTATCGAGATATTTTATGTCGAACGCCTTAGAAAAATTCTGTCCTAAGTAGTGCGAAGTACCCGCTTGCAAACTTTTTCCGTCAAGCATCATCGCTTCCATACCGAAGGTCGCGACCGCACCCGCAAATTTTTCCTTTTCCGTCTTTCTGCCGCAAAGAACGGGGATT
>ONQV01000057.1 GCA_900320065.1 uncultured Eubacteriales bacterium
TTCGTCGGTAACGGATTTACCGATAGCGACGCCGCCGAACGCGGAAAAGCCGTTTTTTGTCTGGAAAAAAGAAGACGGATCTGTGTTTAATAACAGCGATAAATATTTGTTCGACAGGGACGTAACACTTACGGCGCATTTCGCGGAGGCACAGTTTACGGTAACCTTAAACAACACGACCGCCGCAGGGTTTACCGCTTGGTCGGACGATTCGACGGGCAGTAAAGCCGTTTTGGTAAACGTCGGGGACAAATTGATTATTCCCGCGATAAAATGGGACGATTTCAGCGAAACGCGGAAAGAAGCAGAAAATTACAACTTTTTAGGTTGGTTTTATCGCGACAAAGACAATGCGGAAAGACAGTTCGACCCGAACGCTGCTTTCACTTTGGAAAATCTTAACTTAAACGCCTATAACGTTACCCTATATGCGAAAGTGATGCGTCAGTGGACGGATCGGTATTAACGTTCCGTATGATTTTATAAATAATTCAGGTTAAACAGGAGACAAAAATGGGCTTATTCGGTAAAAAACACGACCAAGGTTTGCGCAAAGAGCGCATCATAGTTTCGGAAGGCAGTTCGCGTTTCGGTTCTCACGGATATACGAGACTTCGCGACAACATAATCTATATCAATTCCGACGGCAATCATAAAGTTATTCAGATAGAATCCGCGATGGCGAAAGAAGGGAAAACTTCGGTTACCGCTAACCTTGCTGTAAGCCTTGGGCTTACCGAGAAAAAGGTCGTGGTCGTGGATCTCGATTTCCGCCGTCCCAGACTTCACAGGGTTTTCAAACTGACCAAGGAAAACGGGATCGCGGAATATATGATGGACACGATCGGTTTTGACCAAGTAATAAAACCGACGCAATACAAAAACGTCGATTTGATTACGCGCGGTACGGAAGTGTATAATCCCGCGCTTATTCTCGTTTCGGACAAGTTTAAAGAACTTATTGCAAAACTTCGTGAAAAGTACGATTTCGTACTTTTAGACTGCGCGCCCGTCTTGCAGGTTTCGGACTATATACACATTTCCAAGGTGAGCGACGGGGCATTGCTGTTGGTCGCTTACGGAAGAACCGCTAAAGCGCAGGTTGCGGAAGCGGTCAAAGAACTTCGCAAAAACGACATAGCGATTTTAGGCACTATGTTTACCATGTACGACAGGAAAAAGGATTCCCGCTACGGCTACGGGTACGGCGGGTATTACGGTAAATATTACGACGCCGCTTACGGCGACGCGCCGGTAGACGTTTCTGCGGAATCGGAAAACGGAAATTCGGACGAAAACACCGAAAAATCCGATTAAAAACATGATCACGAGTGAAAAATGATCGATATCCACTCGCATATTTTAAATAGCGTCGACGACGGAAGTCGTAATTTGGAACAGTCGCTCGCTATGCTTAAAGAAGAAGAAAATCAAGGCGTAACCGACGTGGTGCTGACGCCGCATTATCGCGCCGATTACCTTCCGAAAAGCGGCGATATCCGTTTGAAATTCGCCGAACTTAAAGAATATGCGAAAAAAAACGGGATAAACGTAAAACTTCATCTCGGTCAGGAAATTTTCGTGTTCGAAGGTATCGCAAACGCGCTTGAAGACGGTAAAGTTCTTTCCGTGAACGGTGGCAAATACGTGTTGGTGGAGTTTTCGACAAAGCACGTAAACGATATACCCGAAACGGTATATATGCTCGTTAAAAACGGATTTATTCCGATAGTCGCCCATATCGGCAGATATTTTTACGCCGATACCGAAACGGCAAGGGAAGTAAAGGATATCGGCGGGCTTATTCAGATAAACGCAAGTTCTCTCTGCGGGTCGTGCGCGTATAAAAGGAAAGCGCTTGCGCTAATAAGAGCGGGGCTTGTGGATTTCGTGGCGAGCGACGTGCATCATAACCGTAAAAACTATATGCTTAAAGCCTACAAAAAGGTGGAAAAGAAATTCGGCAAGGCAACGGCGGACAAACTGTTTACCGAAAACGCAAGGGCGATGCTATATCAATAGATTTTATACGGATACAGTACGGGGGGGGGGTAAGCGCGGCTTACCCCTTTATAAAGTAAAAGGACGGGTATGGATAAATACTTAATAGCGATAGGCGGCGGCGAAATAAAGAATAAAACCACGCTTAAAATCGACGACTATATAGCAAATCTTGCTAAATTACACGCGGGCGAAAAACGCGCGAACGCGCTTTTTTTCGGCACGGCTTCGCACGACAGTATGCCGTACTTCAACAGTTTTAGGAAAACTTATACTTCCGTATTCGATATAAAAGCCGAAGTCGGGCTACTTGTGTACGGCGAAATGGATATGCAAAAAATAAAGGACAAAATCGACGCGGCGGACTGTATTTACGTCGGCGGCGGCGACACCGTGTTTATGCTTGACCTTTGGAAGAAAAAGGGCGTTGACAAACTGCTTATAAACGCTTATAATCAGGGCAAGATAATTTGCGGGCTTTCCGCGGGGGCTATTTGCTGGTTTTCCGATATGTACACAGATTACGAAATTATGCGGGGGCAAAGTGCGAGTTACAGTCTGCATAAGGGGTTGGGGCTTATAAACGGGCTTATTACGCCGCATTTCGACGAAAGGATAGAAGATTTTACCGAAACGTTTATTAAAAGCGAATTTGAAAGTGCGTACGCGATAGAAAACGACGCCGCGATAGTTTTTAAAAACGGTACGGCGGAAAGAGCGTTGTCTTCGGGCGGCAAAGCGTATATTCTTAAAAAGGATAACGGCAAAATCGAAAGGTGCGAAATTGAATAAAGTAAATTACGACAGGGAAATGCAAAAAGTCCTTTCCGAACTTAAAAAAACGGGGGCAAAGCCCGCGCTTTTAATGCACGCCTGTTGCGCGCCCTGTTCTTCCGCGTGTTTGGAGCGGTTAAAGGACTTTTTCGATATTATGGTGTACTATTATAACCCTAACATAGATAGCGTTGAAGAGTACGCAAAGCGTTCCGCAGAACAGGAAAGATTATGCAAGGCTTTGGGCGTTGACTTTGTTGCGGAAAGTTACGCGCCCGAAGAGTTTTACGCGGTAGCGAAGGGGCTTGAAGACGCGCCCGAAGGCGGTAAGCGCTGTGAAAAGTGCTTTTATCTGCGTCTTAAAAAGACGGCGGAGAAAGCGGAAGAAAAGGGCTTTGAATATTTTACCACCACGCTTACTTTAAGTCCCTTAAAAAACGCCGCTTTGCTTAACGAAATAGGCGAAAGGGCGGCGGGTGAAACGGGTGTAAAGTGGCTGCCTTCGGATTTTAAGAAAAAAGGCGGGTATTTAAGGTCGATTGAATTGTCGAAAGAATACGGTCTTTACCGCCAGAATTATTGCGGCTGTATATTTTCAAAAAACAAAAACCCCGTCGAAGTTTGATCGATGGGATTTTTTATAAGCCAACCGTTTTACGGAGTAACCCTGTTTATGTCGCGGGGGAACATAGTCGCTTCGCGCACGTTCTTAAAGCCCAAAAGGTGCATAGTCAACCTTTCTAACCCGATACCCAAGCCCCCGTGCGGCGGCGCGCCGTATTTATGGAGCATAAGGTAAGTTTCAAACGCTTCGGGATTCATACCGCACTTAACCATCTTCGCAACCTGTTCGTTATAGTCGTGTATTCTCTGTCCGCCCGAAGTTATCTCTAACCCCCTGAATAAAAGGTCGAACGATAAGGTGTATTCGGGATCTTCGGGGTCGTCCATAGTATAGAAAGGACGCTTTTTCGACGGATAGTGCGTAACGAACAAAAAGTCGCTGCCGAGTTCTTTTTTCGCGTATTTACCGAGCATTTCTTCTTCCGCGGGGTCAAAGTCTTTCATATCCGACGGTGTGTACTTAAACTTGTTTATTATTATATCTTTCGCGTCCATAAACTTTATGCACGGGATTTCGGTTATTTCGGGAATATCGGCTTTTAATATAGCCACTTCTTCCGCATACTCGGTTTTTAATAAATTCATAATATATTTCAGCGCGCCCGTTTCCATATTCATAACGTCGGTAAAGTCGTTTATAAAGCCCATCTCGAAGTCCATCGAAGTATATTCGTTCAAGTGGCGGCTGGTGTCGTGGTGTTCGGCGCGGAACACGGGGGCAATCTCGAACACCCTTTGGAACACGCCGACGAGCGCCTGCTTATATAACTGCGGACTTTGCGCCAAAAACACGGTCTTGCCGAAGTAGTCGAGTTTAAATACGTTCGTGCCGCCTTCCGCGCCCGCAAAATTTATCTTCGGCGAACGGATCTCGGTAAAGCCGTTTTTACTTAAAAACTCGCGGAAGCCGCGGGCTATGCCTTCCTGTAATTTGAAAATAGCGCGTTCTTTGGGGTTGCGCATCGAAACGGGGCGCAAGTCCAGAACGGTGTTAAGTTGTATGCCGTCGAGTTGTTTTTTATTGATGACGATAGGCAATATTTCCGCGGGGAGCGAAAGTATTTTTATATCGTGTATCTGTAATTCGTAACGGTCGTTGCCTTCGCGGTCTTTACTGCCGACGACCTTGCCCGTAACGGTAACGCAGGCTTCTTCGCAAAGTTTTTCGTCCAACCGATAGTCGGAAAACTCGGGCGCGTAAACGCATTGTATAAGGTCTCTCGCCGTGCGGAGAATAACGAAAGCAAACCCCGTCATTTCTCTTATTCTGTGCACGTAGCCCGAAACGGAAACGACTTCTCCGTCGTGATTTTTAAATTCCGAATACGGAACGTCTTTGTTCTCTATTTCGCCGTTTATTTTGTTCATAAAATCACTCCCGTAAGCATTTTTCGGGCGAACGCCCGAACGACGGAATAATTATAACACTTATTTTATCATTAAAACAACTATTTAAAGCAATTTTAGGCAAGTTTTTATTCAAAACGATTGTCAAAAGCACCGTTTTGTGTTAAAATTAAACGGAAAAGGGTTATTTTTTCGATTTTTTGTCGCATATCGTTTATTATGACAGGGGAACCGTTATATGGTGAAGATTGCTATCTCAGTGGAATCTTCCGCTGATCTTACGGCGGAGATGATTTCAAAGTATGACGTAAAAGTTATACCTTATCGTATAACGCTCGGCGAAGAAACGTTCAGCGACGGTGAAAAGTTGCCCGAAGAGATGTTTGCGCTCGTCGACAAAACGGGCGTGCTACCTAAAACGACCGCGATTAACGAGTTTGAGTACGCGGAGTTTTTTAACGGTCTGAAAAAAGAATACAGCGCCGTGATACATCTTTGTCTGTCGGGCGGGATAACGTCTTCATGCGCTAACGCTTTGCGGGCGGCGTCGGGAATTAAAAACGTGTTCGTCGTGGACAGCCGTTCGCTATCCATGGGAACGGGACTTTTGGCACTTTATGCCCGCGAACTTGCGGATAAGGGCACGCGTCCCGACGAAATAGTCAAGACGTTGGACGAAACGGTTAAAAAGACCGTAACGTCTTTTGTTATCGAACGGCTGGATTATCTGCACAAAGGCGGCAGATGCAGCAGTATAGCGCTACTCGGTGCGAACCTGTTGAAGATCCGTCCGCGCATAATTATGAAAGACGGTAAAATGGTTTCGGATAAAAAATACCGCGGCAATATGTCCGCGGTCGTCGGGAAATTTTCCGAAGAACTTTTTGCGGAATTTCCGCCTGTCGGCGATAAGGCGTATATCGCTTATACGACCGCTTCGTCCGAAATGATAAAAGCGGCTACCGATAAATGTGCGGAAGCGGGATTTAACGAAGTGTTTATAACTCGTGCGGGCGCGACGATTTCAAGTCATTGCGGCGCAAATACGCTCGGTATTTTTTATATAAGTAAATAAATTGGAGCAAAATAAATGAAAATAGCGATTTCCGTGGAATCCGTCCACGATCTGACCAAAGAACTGTTGGAAAAATACGATATAAAGGTAATTCCTTACAGCATAAACCTTGCCGACCTGTCTTTTAAAGACGGCGAGTATTCCACCGAAGAAATGTTCGCGCTCGTGGATAAATACAATCAGCTTCCCAAGACCACGGCGATAAATCCCGTAGAGTATAAAGAGTTTTTCGAAAGCCTTAAAAAGGAGTACGACGCGGTCGTGCATATCTGTCTTTCGAGCGGGATAACTTCTTCTTGCGGGAACGCTATCGCCGCCGCGGGCGAACTTAAAGACGTGTTCGTCGTGGACAGCCTTGCGCTTTCCACGGGTATCGGCTTGCAGGCAATATACGCGCGCGAACTCGCAAACGCGGGAGTCCCCGCCGCGGAGATTGCCGCGAAACTCAACGCAAGGAGAGATAAAGTGCAGA
>ONQV01000060.1 GCA_900320065.1 uncultured Eubacteriales bacterium
TGTTCTACCTGTAAGGAAACGATGGTTTCCGTAGATAGGGCGCGCAGCGTTTTTAAGTACGAGCGTCCGATAAGCGGGCTTATCAAGAAAGCGAAATACGATAACGGAAAATATATTCTCGATTATTTTGCCGAAAAACTTTCCTTTCTGTATTTCAATAATTTTTTCAGGTCGGAAGTCGTTTGCTGCGTTCCCATGAGCGAAAAGCGTTTGAAAAAGCGCAAGTACAATCAGTCGGAATATTTGGCGAAAGCGGTCGCGGAGAAAATAAACGTTCCGTTTTCGGGTTGCATAGCAAAGATAAGGGAAACCGAGCGACAAGCAAAACTTACGCGCAAAGAAAGACTTAAAAACCTTACCGATTCGTTTAAGGTTACCGACAAAAAGGCGGTAAGGGGCAAGAACGTGCTTTTGGTCGACGACGTTTCCACGACGGGCGCGACGGCGGAAGCGGTTTCTTCTAAACTCAAAAAGGCGGGTGCTTTGCGCGTTCATTTGATCACGGTTGCCAACGTTCCGTCAAAAGACGGATATTGATAAAAACGTTTATTAAGAAATCTTTTTTAAGGAGAAAATATGGGCTTATTCAGATATATTCTCGGGGGAGAAGCGAGAAGGAATTTAAAGCGGCTTGACAAAATGGCGGATAAGGTTTTGTCGCTTGAAACGACTTATCTTAAAATGACGGACGCGGAACTTATCTCGCAGACGGACGTCCTGAAAAACCGACTGAAAAACGGCGAAACGCTTGACGATATACTGTTCGACGCGTTTGCGGTTTGCAGAGAAGCGGCGTTCCGTGTTCTCGGTATGAAACATTATAAGGTTCAGGTCGTAGGCGGTATCTGTCTGCATCAGGGCAGAGTCGCCGAAATGAAAACGGGCGAAGGCAAAACGCTCGTCGCAACCCTTCCCGCTTATCTTAACGCGCTTTCGGGGCAAGGGGTGCATATCGTTACCGTAAACGACTATCTCGCCGCCCGCGACGCCGAGTGGATGGGTAAAGTCTATAAATTCTTGGGGCTTACAGTCGGCGTTGCCATATCCGGTATGGAAGACGAAGACAAACAAAAGGCTTACGCCTGCGATATAACTTACGGAACTAATAACGAAATGGGGTTCGACTATTTAAGGGATAATCTCAAAAGCCGTATAGAACAGATGGTACAGCGTCCGCTGAATTTCGCTATCGTCGACGAAGTCGACTCGATTTTAATCGATGAAGCGCGTACTCCGCTTATTATTTCGGGGCGCGGGCAGGAGTCGAGCGAAAAATACGTTTCGGCAAACCGTTTCGTAAAAACGCTCGTTCCCGAAAAAGATTTCACCATAGATATAAAGGAAAAAACGGTGCAGATAACCGAAACGGGCGCTAAAAAGGCGGAAAGTTTTTTCGGACTCGTCAGTTTTTCGGATATAGAAAACGCTTCGCTTTCGCACCACATCCAACAGGCGTTAAAGGCGAATTATATATTCAAGCGCGATAACGACTACGTCGTAAACGACGGCGAAGTTATAATCGTCGACGAGTTTACGGGACGTCTGATGATAGGCAGACGGTATTCGGACGGCTTGCATCAGGCGATAGAAGCAAAAGAAGGCGTTAAAATCCGCAACGAAAACAAAACCTACGCGACGATCACTTTCCAGAACTATTTCAGGCTTTACAAAAAACTTTCGGGTATGACGGGTACTGCGAAATCCGAAGAAGAAGAGTTCCGCGCGATATACGGGCTCGACGTTCTGGAAATCCCGACGAATAAACCCGTTGCGAGAAAGGATTTGCCCGACGTGATTTATAAAACCGTAAACGGCAAAAACAGGGCTATCGTCGAAGAAATCGCAGAACGTCATAAAAACGGTCAGCCCGTTCTCGTCGGCACTATCACGGTCGAAAAATCCGAAGAAATAAGCAAATTGCTTATCGCAAAGGGCATAAGACACAACGTTTTAAACGCCAAAAACCACGCGCGTGAAGCGGATATCGTAGCTCAAGCCGGCAGATTCGGCGCGGTAACAATAGCGACGAATATGGCGGGGCGCGGAACGGATATTCTGCTCGGCGGCAACCCCGAGTTTATGGCAAAGCGTAAACTGCGCGAAGAAGGAGTGAGCGAAGAAAATATCGAACTCGCGACTTCGTTTATATCCGATATCCCCGACGATATTAAAGCGATAAGGGAACATTATCGTGAAATTTACGCGAAGTTCAAAGAACTGACCGACGCGGAGAAAGAAAAAGTGGTCGCGGCGGGCGGCTTGCATATTTTGGGTACGGAACGCCACGAATCCCGCCGTATCGACAACCAGTTGCGCGGGCGTAGCGGTCGTCAGGGCGACCCCGGATCTTCCGTGTTCTTTATATCGCTCGAAGACGACCTTGCAAAGCGGTTCGGCGGCGAGCGTATGACAAGGATTTACGAATTCTTTAAGATAGACGAAGACCAGCCGCTTGCGTCGAAGATGCTTTCGCGCAGGATCGAAGCGGCGCAACGCGCGATAGAAGGCAGGAATTTCGGCATAAGAAAACACGTTTTGGAGTACGACGACGTTATGAACAAACAGCGCGAAGTTATGTACGCCGAGCGTATGAAAGTCATAAAGGACGAGAACGTTCACGAAGACATACTGAAACTTATTCCCGATTTCGTGCGCTATACCGTCGGTACTGTCATAGATAACGAGAATAAACCGGAAACGTGGGATATCGACGCTCTTAACGGCGTTATCGAAATGAAACTTCTTCCGAAAGACACGCATTTCATAACCAAAGAACGCGTGGAAAACTGGGATTACGACTATATGATAGAGCAACTTATAAACGAAACGGTTGCTGTGTACGAAGCGAAGATCGCGCGCTATAAAGAAGAAGGCGTAAATTTTTCCGAAGTGGAACGCGTAGTCCTTCTCCGTAATATCGACACAAAGTGGATAGACCATATAGACGCGATGGATCAACTCCGCAAAGGCATATCGCTCCGCGGATACGGAAATATCGACCCCGTCATAGAGTACAAAAAGGAAGGGTTCGAGATGTTCGAAGATTTAACCGCCGCTATTCAGGACGATACGATTACGCTTTTACTGAAAGCGGAACTTCGTAAAGTGCCGCAGATGGCGAAAGAAGAGAAAAAAGACCTTATATCGAATAAGGAAGGCAGCACGACCAACTATATGAAAAAAGCAAAACAGTCCATCGGCAGGAACGATCCGTGTCCCTGCGGTAGCGGAAAGAAGTACAAAAACTGTTGCGGAAAGGATAAGTAAGGAATAATTTTTATGGAAAATAAAATTTGTCAGAGTTGCGGTATGCCGCTGACTAATAGGGAAGTTTTAGGCACGAATAAAGACGGCACTATAAACGAAGACTACTGTAAATATTGTTACGATAAAGGAGAGTTTATCGACAACGTTTCGATGGAAGAATATATCGAAATGTGTTCGCAGTTCGGGGCGCAAGCGGGTATGACCAACGAACAAATGAGAGAATATTGTGCTACGCTTTTTCCCACGCTTAAAAGGTGGAAAGAATAATACCGTATGGCAACTACGAAAGAGTACAGAGATTTTATTCTCGGACAATTAAATCTTGCGGATGATATAACGGTTAAGCCTATGATGGGCGAATACCTGCTGTATTTTAAAGGAAAACTATTCGGCGGAATATACGATAACAGGCTGCTGGTAAAAATCACGAAAAGCAACGAAAGTTACGGGCTTGACAAGGCTTTGCCGTACGACGGTGCAAAACCTATGTTTTTGATAGACTGTGTGGACGATAGAGAAAAATTAAAAAATATCGTTTTTGATACTTATAAAGGATTGTTATGAATATCGAAGATTTTAAATTAAAGATAAAGGAATTAAGGCTTCTTTTAACGGAAGCAGGGCACTCTCTTTGACGTCGATAGGCTTAAAGACGAGTTAAAAGAAAAGCAGGCGCAGTCCGAACTGCCTGAAATTTTTATGAATTTAGAAAAGGCGCAGCAGATTTCTAAAGAAATCGCCGCGCTGTCTAATAAAATTTCCGTGTTTTCGGACGCGGAAAAAATCGTCGACGACGCGGAAGTTTTAGTGGAACTTTCCGAAGAAGAAAACGACGAAAGCGTGCTTACCGAAGTGGAAACGGATCTTAAAAAAGCGGAAGATATGATAGAAGATATCCGCTTAAAGTCCTTGCTCTCGGGGAAATACGACAACTTAAACGCAATACTTTCCTTGCACGCTGGCGCGGGCGGCACGGAAGCGTGCGACTGGACGGAAATGCTTTACCGTATGTATATCTGTTACTGCGAAAAGAACGGTTATACGCTTACCGAACTTGACCGTCTTGACGGCGACGAAGCGGGTATAAAAAGCGTTTCCTTTAAGGTGGAAGGCGATTACGCTTACGGTTATCTTAAAGCCGAAAAGGGCGTGCACAGACTTGTCAGGATTTCACCGTTCGACGCGAATAAACGGCGGCACACTTCCTTTTCGTCAATCGAAGTTATGCCCGAAATAATCGACGACGAAGAAATAAAGATAAATCCCGAAGAACTCAGGATAGACACCTTCCGTTCGAGCGGGGCGGGCGGTCAGCACATCAATAAGACCGATTCCGCGATAAGGATAACGCACTTGCCGACGGGAATAGTGGTTTCTTGCCAAAACGAACGCAGTCAGACGCAGAACCGTGAAATGGCTATGCGTATGCTTATAAGTAAACTTTTGGAAAAGCGCGAAGCCGAAAGATTAGAGCGCGACCAAGACATAAAAGGCGAAATAAAAAAGATAGAGTGGGGCAGTCAGATAAGAAGTTACGTTTTTTGCCCGTATACGCTTGTGAAAGACCATAGAACGGGCTACGAAGATTCCGACGTGAATTCCGTAATGAACGGAAATATTCAGGGATTTATCAACGATTATCTTAAAAAATCGCAATGAGTTATTTTGACGTTGTAAAAAACACGCCGCTTAAAGGCGAGCCTGTTATTTTAGGGATAGAAACTTCCTGCGACGAAACGGCGGTCGCGATAACACGGGGCGGCAGGGAAATTTTAGCGGACGAGATAATAAGTTCCGCAAGCGAGCACGCTCGTTTCGGCGGCGTAGTGCCGGAAATCGCTTCCCGCGCGCATACCGAAGCGGTTTATACCGCAACGGAAAACGCGTTAAAATCCGCGGGACTTGCTATGAGCGATATAGACGCCGTCGCCGTAACGAAGGGCGCGGGGCTACTTGGCGCTTTGCTTGTGGGTGTTTCTTTCGCAAAAACACTCGCTTTTTCTTTTAATTTGCCGCTTATTCCCGTGAGCCATATAAGGGGGCATATCGCCGCCGCGTATCTTACGGATAAAACTCTTGAACCGCCGTTTATTACAATTTTAGCAAGCGGCGGGCATACCGCAATAGTTAAAGCGGAAAACTATTACGACCTTAAAGTGCTGGGGCGAACGGTTGACGACGCGGTAGGTGAAGCGTTCGATAAAGTGGCAAGAATTTTAGGTTTAAAATACCCGGGCGGACCAAACGTCGAAAGGCTTGCAAAGGACGGTAAAAACGTTATAAAACTGCCTAAAATGCTTGGGAACAATTATCAGGGCAGCGAATTCGATTTTTCGTACAGCGGACTTAAAACCGCGATCATAAATTACGTTCACGGCGAAACGCAGAAAGGCAAAGAAATAAATAAAGCGGACGTAGCTTGCAGTTTCCAGCACGCCGCGATCGACGTACTTATCGAAAAAGCGTTTAAGGCAATACGAATTACGGGTTATAAAACGCTTGCGGTGTCGGGTGGCGTCGGTGCGAACGGGTATTTAAGGGACACGCTTACAGAAAGAGCGGAAAAGGAAAAAATAAAACTCGTTCTTCCTGAAAAGAGATATTGTACGGACAATGCGGCAATGATTTGCGCAGAAGGCTATTTGCAATACAAAAAGCGTAATTTTGCCGATTTAAGTTTAAATGCGCAAGCCGTAGTTGAGTTTTGACGACGAAAACGTTTTACAATTAAAAAAATATTTGATATAATTAAAACTTGTAAAATGAAAAACGCGAGTATGGCGGAATTGGCAGACGCGCTAGATTCAGGTTCTAGTGGG
>ONQV01000058.1 GCA_900320065.1 uncultured Eubacteriales bacterium
ATTCTTTCATTGTCATTGCATTTTGCGGCGAGTACGGTAAGATAATTTTTGGCTATTTTTACGTCGTCTTTCGTAATATATAAGCCTTTGAAATTTGTCATACCGACGATCGGCTTTTCACTGTCTACTCTTTCGTAGATCACTTCTGCGGCTGTACGTTCATGTACAGCAAAATACAATTTGTTCTGCACGGTTGCAAAGAATGTTTTCGTCATATCTGAACGGGGATCGTAGTCTATCGCAGTCGCATAAATATCGGTTACCTGCTGATAAAAATTGCGTTCGGAAGAACGAATATCTCGAATACGTTGAAGAAGTTCTCTGCAATATCTCGAACTACCTTGCTTTAAGCTATCGTCATCCATCGTAAAACCTTTCTGAATATATTCGTGCAATCTTTCGATCGCCCATCTTCTGAAACGAGTCGCTACCTGAGATTGAACCCTATAACCGAGAGCGATAATCATATCAAGATTATAATGATCAATGTTCCTTTTTACCTGACACATTCCCTCTTCGCGAACTAACAAGAATTTCTTGTTAGTTGCTTCGCGGTCGAGTTCGCCGTCGGAATAAATCCCATCAATATGCTGACTGATATTCTGTTGCGTCGTGTCATAAATTTCTGCGAGTTGCGCCTGCGTAAACCACAAATCTTCATCGGCAAAACGAACTGAAATTTTCGTAACCCCGTTCTCATCTTGATATATTATGATTTTATTATCTTTTGAATCCATAATTTTTGCCTCGCTTATGTTTGTATTATAGCATAAAAACCTTTTTTTTCAATAGTTTTCGGACTTTTATTCTGAAAATCGTCTTTCATTTCAGTGAAAAAATTGCTTCGATTTCTCAAATTTTTAATTTTTGTTCCCCATAAATGATTCCCTCATCTAAAAAGGTTATAGGTACACCCATTTCGTCATAATAATCTTCTGGGATATCGGTAGTTTTATCGACATTTATTGCTGAATAATTTTTATAACTAGGAAAATCGATTTGATTATACTTTCTATATAACGGTAAATCTTCGTGTCGTTCTTTATAATCAAGGTTAGTGTACCATCTTACACCTACAACTCGAATATATTTATTCCCAAACTCGTCAATTCTTAAAGATTTAGACCTTATAACATAATTATTTGGTACTCTAAACTCTCTATCCCCACTATGGATACTTGCACCTAACCATATTTTATTTTCCTTTAATAATGAGAAAAGTTCTTTATAAGTAATTGCATTTTGATTACCTATAATTATAAATTTCTTATCATATGCAACAAGTTGAGCAACATATTCCCTAAAAAGCGAAAACGGTGGATTTGTTACAACAATATCAGATTGTTTTAATAATTCAATACACTCTTCCGACCTAAAATCACCATTGTCTCGCAACAACGTCATAGCATTTTTCTTATTTTGCAATAAATATTCTACGTCTGCTAAATCAACCGCGCCGTCTTGATTATAGTCGTCAACTTCACTAATTTCAATTTTATAGGCTTTTCTATTTTTATTTACTATTTTCTTTCCAACAATATCGGGAAACATTGATAATTGCGTATACGCTATCGGCGAATTATCATAACTCGTTGCTATCAATTTTTTTAATCCGAGAATATTAAAATTCATAGCAAAAAATTTGAAAAAGTTGCTTTCGTAAGGGTCATCGCAATTACAAAAAACTATTTTATCTTTAAAATGCTCTTTATAATGTTTTAACTCTATTTCTATATCATTGAGTTGTGTATAAAACTCATCTTGCTTTGCTCGATTTGCCTGTTTTAACCCTTTATTATCTGCCATAAATGTACCCCTTTTTGTCTAATTATAGCATTTTTATATGGTTGCATACAACCATATTTATAAAATTTTTCATAATAAACTTATAGTTGTAAAAAACTATAAGGGGATTAATTATGAATAACGTTAATCACGCTCTTGCATTGCGCATAAAAGAATTGTTGGAAAAGAAAAAAAAGACGCGTTACCGTCTTGCATTAGATAGCGGAATAAACCATTCTACTTTAAAAAACATAATTCACGAAACAGTAAAGGACAATTTGCTTTCAACAACAATTTTGATTGCAAGCGGGTTTGATATGACGGTAAGCGAGTTCTTGGATAGCCCTTTATTCGCAGAAGAAAATCTGAATATATAAATAACGCGGCACGGATAAAATCCGTGCCGCGTTATTTATATAAACTTTATTTTACGAAATTTTATTGCCGCACTCGGGGCAGAATTTAGCCGTCGCCGACACTTCCGCTCCGCACTCCGGACAGAACCGTTTAGCGGGTATCTTTTCGCCGCATTCCGGACAGAATTTTGCGCTTGCCGAAATTTCCGCGCCGCACTTCGGACATTTCTTTTTGCCGCCCGCTGGCGCGGTCGGTTGCGCGGCGGGGGCTTGTTGCTGCGGCTGATTTGCCGAATTAAAGGCGTTAGCGAACGCCGCGCCTATTCCCGCGCCTGCGCCGAGACCTACGCCTGCGCCCATAAACGTGCCGCCTACCCCTTGGTTTTTAGCCGCGTCTTTCATCGCTTCCGCAGCCGCAATCTTCATCATAACGTCGGTTTTATCGCCCAAAACGCCGAGTTTACTGCGTTCGTCGATAGCCTTTTCGACTTCTTGCGGAACGGACATATTCTCGATAAAGAGATTTACGAGTTTTAAGCCGATTTCGTTGAATTTTATCTGAATATTTGCGGTTACTATTTCGTTAAATTCGGTAGTATTGCCCGCTAAATCCAAAACCGAAACCTTACTTTCGCCGATAACGTCGGTAAGCGCCGACACCACCATCGAACGAAGCCAGTCGGTTATATCCTGCGTATTATAAGACGACTTCGTGCCCAAAAGTTCCCTTAAAAACACCGACGGATCGTCGATTTTGAACGCGTACGAACCGAAGCCCTGTACGCGGACAACGCCGAATTCGGGGTCGCGCATTATTATCGGGTTAGCCGTGCCCCATTTATTGCCCGTAAACTGTGTCATATTGACGAAATAGATCTGCAATTCGATAGGCGTTTGAAATCCGTACTTCCACCCCGCAAGACGCGACAAAATCGGGAATATTCCCGTATTTAAGTCGTAAGTCCCCGGCCCGAACACGTCCGCAAGTTGACCTTTATGTACAAAAATCGCGCATTGTCCTTCTTTTACGATAAGTTTACTCTTTTGGTTTACTTCTTTGCCGTTTTTAGGCAAAGGATATTTATAAACGATTGAATTTTTTGAAGATTCCGCATACTGGATAATTTTAAGATAAAACGCCATAATATTGCTCCTTAAACATATTCTATATGAGTATATCATATTTTTTTATAAAATACAATATTTTACCGTAAATTGTATTTGCTTTTTTCATTAAAATATGTTATTATTTAATGCGTAGCGCAGGTGTAGTTCATCGGTAGAATGAGAGCTTCCCAAGCTTTAGAGGAGGGTTCGATTCCCTTCACCTGCTCCAAATAAAAACGCGCCCCTTTACGGGGCGTTTTTATTTGGAGCAGATAACCCCGAATTGAACTTTTGAAAACCGCAAGGTTTTCAAACTGTGACGCGATTGACCGCAAAGTGGTAACAATCGCTATTCCGTACCTTACGGGCGCACTCAATCGTAGCGCACAGCGCGGAGATTATTCCCTTCACCGATATTTATACTATTCAAATATTCTATTTATTTCTTTTACGTTCTGAATAACGAAAGTCGGCTTTATCTCGCTTTCGTTACACACTGATATCGTCGTTTCGCCGCTTAACACCAACACGGTATCGACGCCCGCGTTTACGCCTGACGCTATGTCCGTGTATATCCTGTCCCCTATAACTACCGCGTCTTTCTTTTTTACCCTGAATTTCTTTATCACTTCTTCTATCATAAGCGAGTTGGGCTTACCTATGAATACGGGGGATTTCCCCGTCGCTTTTTCTATACCGAAACACATAGACCCGCAATCGGGTATATATCCGAATTCCGTCGGGCACACCCAGTCGGGATTAGTCGCGTAATACGGAATATCTTTAAGCAAAGTTTTACAGGTATTCGTCAGTTTTTTCGCGGTAAGATCGGTGTCGAAGCCGACTATCACGCACTTTGCGTTTTCGTCGTATTCGGTGGTTATATTCAGTCCTTCCGCTTTTAAGTTATCTATAAAAGATTGCGTGCCCTGTGCGTATATAAGTTCGTTTCCGAACCGTTCTTTTAAGAGCGACGCCGAAGCGTCCACCGACGTATAAAAATTATCTTTGTCCGCCTTTATGCCCATAGCGGAAACCTTTTTAAGATATTCGTCTATGCCCTTCGACGAATTGTTAGTGATAAAAACGTATTTACCGCCGTTTTTGACGATGTTATCAAGCAAATCGAGCGTGCCGTCGAAAAGTTTGTTCCCGAGATAGATGGTGCCGTCCATATCGAACAGCCATAACTTTTTGTTTTTAAGTTTCGAATAATCCTTTCCGTAATAATCTTTCATAAAATATCCTTACAGAAACATATATTTTAGTCTTTATCTTTTTTTGTAAAGAATATTATTTTTTACAAAAAAATTAAAAACTTAAAAACGGACAAAAAGTGGGAACAATTTTTGTCCGTTTTACGTGGTCGGAGTAGCGAGACTTGAACTCACGGCCTCTTGCCCCCCAGACAAGCGCGCTACCAACTGCGCCATACCCCGTTAAGATAAAAATCTTTATCGATAAAGATTTTTATCTTTATTTTTCTCTCTTTTTTTAAGAGCAAACACATTGTATCACAAGATAAAATTTTTTGCAACAAATTTTGAAGTGTTATATACGTTTTATAAATTTTTTATTTTTTGCCGAATAACTTACGCATAAACGCGGGCAGTTCTCTCTTCTTCTCTGCGGGCTCTTCTTGTTCCGCTTCGTCGACAAAATCTTTCGGCTCTTCGACTTCGTTCTTTATTTCAGGTTCCTGTTCGGCAACCGAAACTTCCGCTTGCACCGTTTTCTGCTCTTTACTGCTCTGTTCTTTTTCTTCTATCTCGCGAAGCAACGGCGGAATATTATCTTTCGGCTCTTCTTTTACGCTTGTCAAAGTCTTTTTTTCGTCACCCATGGGATTAAACCCCGTGGCGATAACGGTTATCTTGACTTCGTCAATCATGGTATCGTCTATCGTGTTGCCGAAAATTATATTCGCCGCGGGATCTATTATACCCTGAACGAGTTCCGCCGCTTCGGATATTTCAGACAGCATAAGATCTTTGCCGCCCGTTACGTTTAAGATAACCGACCTTGCGCCTTCTATCGTCGTTTCGAGAAGCGGGCTCGATACCGCCTGCCTTACCGATTCTATGACTCGGTTTTCTCCTTTCGCTCTGCCGATACCCATGTGTGCAAGCCCCTGATTACGCATTACCGTGTTTACGTCGGCAAAATCAAGGTTGATAAGCGACGGAGTAGCGATAAGATCTACGATACCGACTATACCTTGTTTTAACATATCGTCCGCAACCTTGAACGCGTCAAGCACGCCTATATGCGCCGGCAAAGATTGCAAAAGTTTATCGTTCGGAATAACTACGAGAGTATCCACGTATTTTTTCAGGTTCGCTATACCCTTTTTGGCGTTTTCGTTTCTTACCCTGCCTTCAAAGGAAAAAGGCTTGGTTACTACGGCAACCGTAAGTATGCCCTGTTCTCGCGCGATCCTTGCAATGACCGAAGCCGCGCCCGTACCCGTACCGCCGCCCATACCCGCGGCGATAAACAGAAGATCCGTGCCCTTTAACACGTCCGCTATTTCGTCCTTGGACTCTTCCGCGGCGGCTTCGCCGATATTCGGATCGCTACCCGCACCGAGTCCCTTGGTAAGCAACGCGCCTATCTGAATACAATTATCGGCTTTCGACAGCAAAAGCGCCTGATTATCGGTATTTACGGCAAAAAATTCCGCGCTCTTAATATTGGAATCTATCATACTGTTAATCGCGTTACATCCGCCACCCCCGACGCCCATTACGCGGATAACCGCGGAATTAGTTTTCGTTTCGTTTACATCAAACATAAATCAATCTCCCTGTTTTTCTTATTTTTAGCAAACCGCAAGAGTTAAAAACGTCAAATTATCTCTAAATCTCATCACGCGTCCGCAAAGGTCAAATCAAGTAGCGAAAG
>ONQV01000030.1 GCA_900320065.1 uncultured Eubacteriales bacterium
CGATTGTAAGGAAAGCGGTTCGACTTTGAGATTTTTATTGCCGATAGCGGCGGCACTCGGTATAGACGCTTTCTTTACGGGCAGCGGCAGACTAATGTCCCGCCCGATTGACGACCTTGCGCGTAGCATAGAAGGGCACGGCGCCGTTATTTCGGGGCACGAAACGCGCGGGAAACTAAAAAGCGGGGTATATTATCTCGACGCGAGTTTGAGTTCGCAGTTCGTTACGGGTCTGCTGTTCGCGCTTTCCGCGACGGAAGGCGAAAGCGAAATAGTCTTAAAAGGCGAAAAGGTAAGCAAAGGGTATATAGATATAACTCTGTCCGTACTTAAAGAATTCGGCGTTAAAATCGAAGAAACGGTTACGGGCTACAAGGTTTCAGGCGGCTATAACCCGCCGGAAAAAGTAACGGTGGAAGGCGACTGGTCGGGGGCGGCGTTCCCGCTCGCAATCGGCGCGCTGACGGGCTGCGTTACCGTAAAAAATCTCAAATATCCGACCTTGCAGTCGGACGGTGCGATATTTGAAATACTTAAAAAATTCGGTGCGGAAGTTTCCGTGTCGGGCGATGCGGTTACGGTAAAAAAGTCGGCGCTAAACGGAATAGACGGAATAAATTGCCAAAATTTTCCCGATATCGCGCAGGTAATATGTTCGGTCGCGGCGTTTGCAAACGGAAAAACGCAGTTGACTGGCGTAAATAGGCTTAAAATAAAGGAAAGCGACCGCATAGCGGCGATAATAAACACGCTTGAAAGTTGCGGTATAAAAGCAGAGTACGACGGGAACGCGCTTACCGTTCACGGCGGAACGCCGAAAGGCGGCACTTTCGACGGCGGCAAAGACCACAGAACGGTGATGAGCGCGGCGGTGATAGGTGCGGCGGCGAACGGCGTTTCCACGATAACGCAAGCGGAATATTGCGCGAAGTCATATCCCGATTTTTTCAAAGATATTAAGCGTTTAGGGGGAAAGGCAGATGTCTGTATTTAACGGTAAAAAACTGCGGATAGAAATATACGGCGAAAGCCACGCCGAAAAAACAGGCGTTTCGGTACGGGGGTTAAAGGGTTTTAAGTTCGACGAACAAGCGCTCGCCGAATTTACTGAGAGAAGAAAAGCCACGGACAGCGTGTATTCGACTTCGAGAAAAGAATCCGATATTCCCGTGTTTACGGGCGTAAAGAACGGCGAAATAAACGGCGAATTTGCCGCGGAAATATTTAACGAAAACAGGATAAGTAAGGATTATTCCGCGCTTTACGGAAAGCCCCGTCCGTCCCACGCCGACTACGCTTGGCATTTAAAAGACGGGGCGTTGGACTTTTCGGGCGGCGGCAGGTTTTCCGCTCGGCTCACCGCGCCTTTCTGCGTTGTCGGCGGGATATTGAAGCAATACCTAAAAACCCGCGGGATAGAGATAGAAAGTTACGTTTCTTCGGTCGGCAAAACGTTCGGACGGTCGTATAAAGGCGGCGTTTTTTCGGCGGCGGAAATACGCGCTTTAAGAGATAGCGGTTTCCCTTCGCTTGATAAAAAGGAAGAAATGATCGAAGAAATAAAAGCCGCAAAGTCCGCGGGCGATTCGGTGGGCGGCACGGCGGAGTGCGTGATATTCGGGTTAAAGGGCGTGGGCGATAACCTGTTCGGCGGGTTGGAAGGTAAAATCGCAAGTCTTGTCTACGCCGTGCCGGCGGTAAAAGGCGTAGAGTTCGGCGACGGGTTCGATTTAGCCGAAATGCGCGGAAGCAAAGCCAACGACGGACTTTATATAGAGAACGGCGAAGTGAAATTTTACACTAACCGAGCGGGCGGCATAAACGGGGGGATAGCGAACGGCGCGCCTATAACTTTCCGCGCGGCTTTCCGTCCTACGCCTTCGATATCTATTCCGCAGAAGACTGTGGACTTAACTAAAAACGAAAACACGGAAATAGTAATAAACGGCAGGCACGACGCGTGCGTCGTGCCGCGGGCGTTGCCCGTAATAGAGAGCGCGGCGGCGATAGCAATAGCCGACGAAATATTATAAAAGGAGAAAAGTATGGAACTTTCCGAGATCAGGCGTAAAATCGACCGAATAGACGACGAGATGGCGGCGCTTTACGTCAAACGTATGGCGCTTTCGGCGGAAGTCGCGAAGAGTAAGGCGCAAACGGGGAAAGCGGTAACCGACGGAGAAAGGGAGCGCGAAATAGTTTATAGGCTCGCCGAAAAGTCGCCGAAAGAATTGACCGTTTACTTAAAAGAGTTGTACGACACGGTGTTTTTCACGAGCAAAGCGTACCAAAGTGCGCTTATCGGCAGAACTTCTAAAACGGTGGAAGAATTGAAAAAACTCATAGCGGACGGGTTTACCGAAATGCCCGCGCTCGCCACGGTCGCGTGTCAGGGGATAAAGGGCGCTAACAGCGGCGTCGCGGCGCAAAAATTCTTTCCCGTGCCGAATATCGTGTACGTAAAGAATTTTGAAGGCGTTTTTTCTGCGGTGGAAAGCGGACTGTGCGAGTACGGCGTGCTTCCGATTGAAAATTCCACGGCGGGTTCGGTTCTCGAAGTGTACGACCTTATGCGCAAGCATAATTTTCATATCGTCCGCACGGTCAGGGTAAGGATAGCGCATTGTCTCGCGGCGCTTCCCGACGCGGAATTAAAGGATATAAAAAAGGTCATATCTCACCCGCAGGCGCTTATGCAGTGCGGTGAATTTATCAAAAATTCGGGCTACCTTTCCCAAGCGGACGAAAATACCGCAGTAGCGGCAAAACGCGTTGCGGAAAGCGGGGATAAAACGCTCGCCGCGCTGTGTTCTAAAGAGTGCGCCGACTCTTACGGGCTTAAAATACTGAAAGAAAACGTGCAGCAAAGCGACTTGAACTATACGCGGTTTATTCTTATAAAGAAAGACCTTTGCGTATATAAGGGCGCGGACAAAATGAGCGTTATGACTTCCCTTCCGCACGAAGCGGGCAGTTTAAACAGGATGCTCGGCAGGTTTTCGGCGCTGGGGCTTAACCTTACGAAGTTAGAATCCCGCCCGATAGCGGGTTCGGATTTCGAGTTTATGTTCTATTTCGATTTCGACGGCGACGTAACCGAACCCGCCGTCCACAACCTTATCGCGGAACTCGAAAACGGTTCGGACAATTTCGTGTTTTTAGGCGCGTATAAAGAGAAGATATGAAGTACTGTTTAATAGGCGAACGCCTTTCGCACAGTTATTCGGCGGAAATACACAAGGGGCGCGGACTGAACTACGACTTAAAAGAAGTTCCGCGTTGTGGTCTTGCCGACTTTATAAAGGAAGGTTACGACGGGTTTAACGTTACTATTCCGTACAAAAAAGATATAATCCCGTTTTTGGACGGAGTGGACGAAAGCGCGGCGAGAATCGGTGCGGTAAATACCGTGGTGCGCCGCGGGGGAAAGTATTACGGCTATAATACCGATATAGAAGGTATGCGCTACGCCGTTTCCCGCAAAGGGATAAGCCTTACGGATAGTAACGTAATGATATTAGGCAGCGGCGGCGCGGCTTGTACCGCGAAAGCGCTTTGCGGAGAAGAAGGGGCGAAGTCGGTCGTTACCGTAAGCCGTAACGGCGAAATAAATTACGGAAACTGTTACGATTTTAAAGATACGGAAATAATTATAAACGCAACCCCCGTCGGTATGTTTCCGAATATCGGGGAAACGCCGATAGATTTAAGCCGTTTTCCCGATTTAAAAGGCGTATTCGATTGCGTGTATAACCCGTTTAACACCGCGCTTATTCTGCAAGCGAAAAAACTCGGAATACAGTGTTCGGACGGACTGCCTATGCTCGTCAAACAGGCGTTAGAAGCGCAAAAACTCTGGGGCTTTACTACCGAAAAAGACGATACCGAAGATATTATAAACGGGCTGTATTCAAATAAACTCAACGTCGTGCTCGTCGGTATGCCTTCTTCGGGCAAGACCACGGTGGGGAAACTCGTCGCCAACATTTTAGGCAAAAAATTTATCGACACCGACGCGGAAATTTTTAACGCAACGGGCAAAACTCCCGCCGAAATAATAGAAACGAGCGGCGAAAAGACTTTCCGCGATACGGAAACGGAAATAATAACGCGACTTGCTGTCGATACGGGTGCGGTTATCGCCACGGGCGGCGGCGCCGTCTTGCGCGGTGAAAACGTTTCGGCGTTAAAGGCTAACGGCGTCGTGTTTTATATAAAGCGCGACTTGTCGCTACTTACCGCTGAAAACAGACCGCTATCAGCAGGCGGCGGAATAGCGCGATTGTACGAAGACCGAAAGGCGCTTTACGAGCGCGCGGCGGACTTTACTGTGGAAAATAACGGCAAAAAGGAACTGTGCGCCGACGAGATCGCACAGATGTTTTCCGCAAACCGATACAATCAGAAAATATAAAGGTGGTAATATGAAAATACTCGTAATAAACGGCGTAAACTTGAATATGCTTGGCGTAAGAGAACCCGACCTGTACGGCAAAACAAACTATAAAACGCTTGTTAAAAGCGTAAAATCGCACGCGAAAGAAATCGGGGTAAAGGTAAAGTGCTTTCAGTCGAATTTTGAAGGCGCTATCGTTACCGAAATTCAGAAAGCGTACCGCCGCTACGACGGGATAGTTATCAACGCGGGCGCATATACGCATACGAGCATAGCGATTTTAGACGCGTTAAAGGCGGTTTCTATCCCGACGGCAGAAGTGCATATCACGGACATAAATACCCGCGAAGAATTCCGTAAACAGAGTTATATTTCGCTATACGCGGAAAAATTTATCGCAGGCAAGGGTATCGCGGGCTATCTCGAAGCGCTGGACTATTTAAAAGAAAAATACGGAAAATAAAATTTAATTAAAAACTCTCTTGTCAGGGAGTTTTTTCTTTACTTTTTTTTCGTTTTGCGGTATTATAATAATATTATTTTATGGAGAAAATTATGGAAAAGATACTCGTAATAGATTTCGGCGGGCAGTATAACCAACTTATAGCAAGGCGCATAAGGGAAGATAACGTTTATGCGGAAATCAAGCCTTACAATAAAGTTACGACTGACGAGATATTGAAAGAAGGCTATAAGGGCATAGTTTTTACGGGCGGGCCTAACAGCGTTTACGACGAAAAATCGCCGCACTACGACCCCGAAGTGTTAAATCTCGGTATTCCCGTTCTCGGTATCTGTTACGGGCATCAACTTATGACCTATATGGCGGGAGGAACGGTGTCTTCTGCGGAAAATTCGTCCGAATACGGCAAAATCCCGCTATCCGTTGACACGAAAGAGCCGTTATTTCAAGGCGTTCCCGAAAAATCAGTATGCTGGATGAGCCATAACGACTTCGTGAACAGGCTTCCCGAAGGGTTTACCGCGATAGCGCATACCGAAAAGTGCGTAAACGCCGCGATAAAGGACGAAAAGCGCCGTCTTTACGGCGTACAGTTCCACCCCGAAGTTACGCATACCGAGTTCGGCAAGCAAATTCTTAAAAATTTCGTTTACGGCGTTTGCGGGTGCAAAGGGGACTGGCGTATAGGCAATTTCGTTTCCGAAACGATAGAAGAATACAAAGCGAAACTCGGCGGGAAAAAAGTCTTATGCGCGCTGTCGGGCGGGGTGGACAGTTCGGTCGCCGCGCTTATTCTTCATAAGGCGGTGGGCAAAAATCTCGTGTGCGTGTTCGTTGACCACGGGCTACTTCGCAAGAACGAAGGCGATTTCGTCGAGAAGACTTTCCGCGGGCAGTTCGATATGAATTTAATTCGCGTAAACGCCGAAAGCAGGTTTTTAGCAAAACTTGCGGGGGTGGTCGAACCCGAGAAAAAGAGAAAAATAATCGGCGAAGAATTTATCCGTATCTTCGAAGAAGAAGCGAAGAAAATCGGCAAAGTCGATTATCTCGTACAAGGGACTATCTATCCCGACATTATAGAGAGCGGCAAGGGCGACGCTTCGACTATAAAGAGTCATCACAACGTAGGCGGGCTTCCCGACGTAATAGATTTTGAAGAAATAATCGAACCGTTGCGTTACCTATTTAAAGACGAAGTGCGCGCGGCGGGGTTAGCACTCGGACTTCCGAAAGAACTCGTGATGCGCCAGCCTTTCCCCGGTCCCGGGCTTGCGGTAAGGGTGATAGGCGAGATAACGAAAGATAAACTCGACACGCTCCGCGACGCCGACGCCATATTCCGCGAAGAAGTGGATAAAGCGGGCGTAATAAGCAATCAATATTTTGCGGTACTTACCGACACGAAGAGTGTGGGCGTTATGGGCGACGCAAGAACTTACGGTTATACTATTGCACTCCGCGCGGTAACGACCGACGACTTTATGACCGCCGACTGGACGAGAATCCCCTTCGACGTTTTAGAAAGAGCGTCGAGCCGTATCACCAACGAAGTAAAGGGCGTAAACCGTATCGTGTACGATATAACGTCCAAACCACCGGCAACCGTCGAGTGGGAATAAGGCGTTTTACGGGACGTGCACGACAGGAATTAGCGCATTTTACCTTAAATTTTAGATATGTCGGTAGAAATTGCTGAATTTAGATTGATTTTTTATTTTTTTTAATGTATAATTATCGCAAACGCATTATGATTGTAGGCGATTATTTTGGGAGAGTGTTCTTGTAAATGAACGACGAGCAGACGTTAAATCAACAGGTGCAGCAAGAGAGCAAAGGGGTATCGATCGTAGATATTCTTTTAGGTTTACGCGCTCACTTGGTTCTTATTTTAATCGTAACGTTATTGTTTGCGGTGGGCGGTTTTGCTTACGCGAAAGTACGGAAACCCGTTTACACCGCGTCCGTTCCCGTACAATTCGACGTCGTTGTAAACACGGTGGACGAACACGGGCACGAAACCGATGAATACAATCAGGTGGCAAGTACTAATTATCTTTTCAGGTATATAGAATCGGCAGTCGGTATATGTAAAAGCGGTGAAGTAATCGATCGCGCTAACGTTTATTATAACTATTATCTCGGTTCCGGCAAAACAATAGACGTTTTCATCAGTGAACTTACCGAGATTTATAAGACGGTAAAGGCTTCGCACGGTGAAATTCCCGATTACGACGTTACCGATGAATTGATGAATAAATACAGAAACAAATATTTCACTTCGGACAAAGTGGGGGCGAAATATAGTTCTTCGACTACCGAGCAACGCGTCGACTTTTCGTTGTGGGTAAAAGATCTCGACAACGTCCGCGCGAAAAATATGGCGAGAATTTACGCGCTTGCCGCGGACGTTTCGTTAAATAAAATACTCGTTTTCGATAACGGAACCGCGGGGCTTATCGACCTTGCGGGTTCGGTTTCGGGGGTGTCGGCAAGTCCCGACATGACCACTACCAAAGTCGTTATTATCGCCGTCATTTTGGGACTTGCGCTTGCTTTTTTAACGGTGTATATTATTTATCTTCTTGACAATACGGTAAAGTCCAAAGAGCAACTTGAAGAAATGTCCGGCGCAAGCGTAATAGCGTATATCGACGACGTGGCGGAGGTGCAATAATGGATAACGAAAAATTAATTCAACAATCACCCGCCGTTACTTTTGAAGAAAAAGGTGAAGATATCGGTTCGTTCGTTGCTTTTATGCGCTTTTTGCGCAGATTTGTTGTTTTTATCGTTATACTTACCGTTTTAGGTGCGGCGGTAGGTTTAGGCGTTGCGTTCGTTAAGGATAAAAAAGTTTACACTCAAACCAAGTCTTTAGTAGTTATAGCAAAAATAAATAATTCGTCGGTAACGACCAATATTTCGTTGACCGAAAAGTGGTGGGGTACTCTTCAAAATACTATAAAATCGCCGATATTTATAAGTAAAGCAAACGAAAAATATAAAGAGAAAGGCGGTATCGGTGGCAAGATATCTGCGAGTTCGGTAGGCGTAAAAACAGGAAACGGATTGATTTTAACCGTTTCGTATAGCGATTATAACGCAAAAGACGCAACGGATAAACTTGACGCGTTCATTGAAGCGGCAAGTGAAGAGATACAATCTCCCGAAGGACATTACGTTACTGCCGATAGCGTGGAATTTAAAGCCATTGACCGAGTTCCGAAAACTTCCGTTTCGAGCGGGTTCGTAAAATACGTTTTATTAGGAATTGTCGGCGGTTTGATTTTAGGACTTGCGATAGCGTTCTTGATTTACCTTTTTGACAGCACGGTAAGCAGTAAGTCCGAACTCGAACGCTTAACCGGTGCTGCGGTCGTCGCTTATATAGACAACGTTGCGTAAAAACAATAATTTTTATTTATTCGTATAAAACTAACGCCCGACTTGACAGTCGGGCGTTAAAATTTTTAAATTCTTCTTAAAAAATCTCTCTTGCGGCAAGCAGTTCGCCAGACGCTCCGTCTATCAAAAGCGCTTTCAGTTTTCCGTTTCCCGAAGCGATGCCGACGTACCAGTACGGACTGTCGTTTTTTACAAATATCCGCATATATATTTCCGCGTTAAAGCCGTTATCGGAGTAATAAGCGCTTAAAAGCGGCTGTTGTTTTTCGGTAAGAAGGTCAAGCGCGCGTTCGTAAGAAATACAGTTTTCGGGTAAGGTTGAGCAGAGAGTTACGGGTATTTTTTCCGAACCGTAAATATAAGTTACCGTAAATTCTTTTTCAAAATGATTTTTTATTTCAATAAACGCTTTGTATTCGCTCGTAACTTCGTCGGGGGTAAACGCCGCCGAAAAAGTATCGCCGTCCGCAGACAGTTCTATTACGCGACGGACGTCGTCGGGAATAACGTCGAGTTTGAAAACGTACCCGTAAACTATTTCTCCCGTCTTGCCGTCGTTAATAAACGGTTCTTCGCGGAATCCGTAGTACGCCGTAACGGTTATGTCGCCGACAGTCCCGACGTAAACGTCCTGTTTTAAGTCGCTTATATACGCGATATAAGCGTTTTCCTTTTTGCAACCCGAAAAGGCGATTAAAAAACACAGCGCCAAAAGACAAACGGTAAATTTTTTCATATTAAACTCCCGAAATAATTTTATGCCGAAACTTAACGCGTTAGACCTTCGCAATTATGTGTTATAAAAAAGTTGATTTTTAAGCGTAATTTTGTTAAAATATTTTTATAGTTTAACGGAAAGGTTTTATCTATGAAAAAATTAGTTATAAAAACGGTCGCGATAACCGTCGCGGCGATAATCGTTTTGATGGCTGCGATATATCTCGTATTTGCGCTTGCTTTCCCAAAGACGCTTGCCGATTGTTGGAAAGATATGGGGAACTATTCTCTTGCGGCAAAGTATTACGAAAAGCAATACGATAAAAGCGAAGATCTAGACGACCTTGCTACTTTATGCGTTTATCTGGACGCTAAAACCGACGGCGCCCGTGCCGCTGGATACTTGAAACTCTTGACGGAAAACGAAAATTTTAACGCGCGTTGCGAAAAGGAAGATAAAGAAGGCGGGTTTAAATATACCGCTTACGAATATTATTACGGCAAATACGCCGTCGCAGAATATTACGCGAATAAGATAGACGCGGCGATAACCGTCGCTAAAAAAGCGGTAAGCAAAGGGTATACCGCTAATAACGCTTTCTACGTTTTACTTATTGACGCGGATACGCTTACAAAAAGCGACGGCGAAAAAATTTCTGCGGAAATAACGGTAATTAAAAACGGACTTACGGACGATGCGCAAAAAGAGTATGCCGAAAGGGATATCGGTTTTGCAAATTCCGTAAAATAAAGATTTATGAAAAGTAATTTGACCGAAAGCTTTAACGGTGCGAAAAGTGGCGGATTTATTTATACCGCCACGCTTATTTTGTTTTTGATAATATCGCTCGTAGGCAGAACCGTCCTGACGGCGATAAACGTATCGGATACGGCTTATTATGCCGTAAGTTCCTTATTTTCAGTGTCGGCGTTTTTATGCGCCGCCTGTTTTTATGCCCGTTTTAACCGCGGTAAACGGTTTTTTACGAAATTCGCGCCCGTTTACGTCGTACCTTCGTTTCTTCTTGCGGCGGGTATGTTTTTGGGGCTGGGTTTTTTAAACGAACTCGTTGCGGAAGGGGTAAAAAGCGTGGGCGGCGTTGTGCCGAATGTGGAAATTCCGCTCGATACGCCTTTTCAGTATATTTTGTTTACGGTGCTTTTGTGTGTGTTTCCGGCAATAGCCGAAGAAATCTTTTTCCGCGGCGTGTTAACGGAACGGCTGTCGGGCGTAAAAACGGCGGCGGGCGTTTTTACCGTAGCGCTGTGTTTTGCGCTTTATCACGGGAGCGTGGCGCAACTTTTCTATCAGTTTATTTACGGCGTGGGTTTAGGTTTTTTAACGCTTAAAGCGAAAAGCGTTATTCCCGCGATAGTTGCGCATTTTGTAAACAATTTTGCCGTATTGTCCTTTACTTATTTTAATTTGTCCGTTGACCTTACGAATACGGTTTTAATTATAATAGGTTCGGCTATTCTCGTTAATTTCGTTTTCGCCTATTACCATACTGAATTTTGCACCAATTTTATCGGCATACTTCATTTGCGCACGCAGGCTTCTGCCTACAATGTCACATTCTGCTATAAGTGAGGTTTCACGAACCTCCTTAACAAGTGTAAAGGCCTTTTTCTGTGCCTCCTCGCCTAAGCCGGCAATATAAATATCACAGCTAGGCGGTAAAGGAATTTCTATGCCCTGCTCTGCCATAAGTGCCAGCAAGCGCTCCATTCCCAAGCCAAAGCCCAGTGACGGTGTGTGCTGACCGCCCATCTCTTCAATAAGTCCGTCATATCTTCCGCCGCCGCAAACTGTGCCCTGTGAGCCAAGCTTTGTAGTAACAAACTCAAAAACAGTTTTTGTATAATAGTCAAGTCCACGAACAATTTTAGGGTTTACAATATACGGAATTTCAGCCGCGTCTAAATATGCCTTAACCTGCTGAAAATGATCTTTGCAGTCATCACACAAATAATCCAAAACAACAGGTGCGTCTTTTGCAATTTCTGAACATACAGGGCTTTTACAGTCCAGTATTCTCATTGGATTTTTCTCT
>ONQV01000061.1 GCA_900320065.1 uncultured Eubacteriales bacterium
TGTTAAACAATGTCCGTAAATTCAGCTAAAAACACTTTAAAAACGGAAGCGACCGATTTACCGTTGTATTTGTTTCATCAGGGAACGAATTATAACGCCTACGATTATATGGGCGCGCATTTTGCGTGCCTTAACGGGCAAGACGGGGTAATATTCCGCGTTTGGGCGCCGCGTGCCGACGGCGTTTCGGTAGTAGGCGATTTCAACGGCTGGAACGGTTACGCTAATCCTATGAAACGGGTAAGCGACGGCGGTGTTTACGAAACTTTCGTAGCAGGACTAAGAGAATACGACGCGTATAAATTTGCGGTAACTCATAACGGAAAGACCGTTTTAAAAGCCGATCCTTATGCGTTTCATGCGGAAACCACGCCCGCGACTGCGTCTAAAATTTATTCTTTGGACGGTTACGAGTGGGGCGACGATGAATTTGTTGCGGCAAGGACGCAACCGTACGATAAGCCTATAAATATTTACGAAGTAAATTTCGCTTCGTGGAAAAAACACGCGGACGGAAATTATTATACCTACCGCGAATACGCAAAAGAACTCGTGGACTATGTGTGCGATATGGGTTACACGCATATCGAACTTATGCCGATAGCCGAATATCCGTTCGACGGTTCGTGGGGATATCAGGTAACGGGATATTTTGCCGTAAGTTCACGTTTCGGCACGCCGAAAGATTTTATGTATTTCGTAGACACCTGCCATCGACGCGGTATTTCGGTAATTATAGACTGGGTACCCGCACATTTTCCAAAAGACGAACACGGGCTTTACGAATTCGACGGTACGCCTTGTTATGAAAATCAGGGACTTGACCGTCAGGAACATAAAAACTGGGGCACGCGCATTTTTGACTGGGGCAGAAACGAAGTACAGAGTTTTCTCGTTTCAAACGCAGTTTTCCTGTTCGAAAAATACCATATCGACGGTATAAGGGTGGACGCGGTCGCGTCTATGCTCTATCTCGATTACGACCGAAAGGCAGGCGAGTGGATACCCAACGAAAACGGCGGTAATCAGAACCTTCAAGCGATTGCTTTTATGCGAAAACTCAACGCGGTGGTGTTTGAAAGGTTTCCGAACGCACTTATGATCGCGGAAGAATCCACGGCTTTTCCGCTTATTACGAAGCCTGCGGATATCGGCGGACTCGGCTTTAATTTTAAGTGGAATATGGGTTGGATGAACGACGTTTTGTCCTATATGTCCTGCGACCCGTATTTCCGTTCGGGTTGCCACAATAAATTGACTTTTTCGATGTTTTACGCTTTCAGCGAAAATTTCGTATTGCCGATTTCGCATGACGAAGTGGTGCACGGCAAGAAATCGCTTATCGATAAAATGCCCGGGAATATCGAAGATAAATTCGCTAATTTACGCGCTTTCAACCTGTATATGTTCGCGCACCCCGGAAAGAAACTCAATTTTATGGGCAATGAGTTCGGGCAGTTTAAGGAGTGGAATTATAAAGAAGGCTTGGAATTTTTTATGCTTGACTTTCCGCTTCATAAAAAATTGCACGACTTTAACAGGACGCTTAACGGAATTTACAAAAACACGCCCGCGCTTTATCAGATAGAAGACGGTTGGCAGGGCTTTGAGTGGATTTCCGCGGACGAAAACGAAAATAACGTTTTATCATTCATAAGAAAGGATAAAAACGGGGATGCTATCGTTGCAATCGTAAATTTTTCGGGTAACGATTATAAAAAGTACAGACTCGGCGTTCCGAGCGGGGAATATTCGATAATCATAAATTCCGACGATAAAAAATTCGGCGGAAACGGAACGCTTACCAAAAAGACTTTCAAAACGGTAAAAAAGTCCGCTCACGGAAAGGAAAACTCTATTTTACTTACTTTGCCGCGGTTTACGGGAATATACTTTAAGAAAATAAATTGATTTGTAAATTTTTTAGGAGACTTTTTATATATGATAAGAAAAAAGAAATGTGTGGCAATGTTGCTTGCCGGGGGGCAAGGTAGCAGACTGTACGATCTAACGAGCGTTATCGCAAAGCCTGCCGTTTCGTTCGGGGGGAAATACAGGATTATCGATTTTCCGCTTTCGAATTGCGTTAATTCCGGTATAGATACCGTGGGCGTGCTTACTCAATACCAACCGCTCAAGTTAAACGACTATATCGGCAACGGACAACCTTGGGATTTAGACAGAGCGTTCGGCGGGGTGCATATTTTGTCGCCGTATCAGGGAAAACACTCTTCCGACTGGTATAAGGGCACGGCTAACGCAATATATCAGAATATTCATTTTATAAAGCAGTTTGACCCCGATTACGTACTTATACTTTCGGGCGATCACATATATAAAATGAATTATTCGACTATGGTAAATTATCACATTCTCAAAAACGCGGATTGCACCATTGCCGCTATAAACGTTCCGCTTAAAGAAGCGTCCCGTTTCGGCATCTTAAATACCAAAGAAGACGGAACGATTTACGAATTCGAAGAGAAGCCCAAAAACCCCAAATCGACGCTTGCTTCGATGGGGATATACGTTTTTTCGGCGGAAAAACTCTACAAGTATCTCGAAGAAGATAACGCCGACCCGTCGTCTTCCAACGATTTCGGTAAAAACGTGCTTCCGAAAATGCTGAACCGCGGAGAAAGAATGCTCGCCTACGAGTTCAACGGCTACTGGAAGGACGTAGGAACAATCGATTCCCTTTACGAAGCGAATATGGATCTACTCGGAGATAAGCCTAACTTCGATATTACCGACGCTTCTTGGAAAATTCAATCGAGAAGTCCGCTCGCACCGCCGCATTATATAGGAAACGGAGCAAAAACGGTAAACAGTATAATTATGTCGGGATGTGAAATATACGGCACGGTCGAAAATTCCGTTTTAGCCAGCGGCGTTATCGTAAAAAAAGGCGCGGTAGTTAAGAACAGTATTCTTATGGCAGATACCGTTATCGGCGAAAACACCGTAGTAGATTATTCTATTATCGACGAGAATACGAACGTCGGTAAAAATTGCCGAATCGGCGAAAACAAAGAAACCGCGAAAGAAATTACCGTAGTCGCGCGTAATCTTACCGTAAAAGACGGTAGCGTGATGAGCGGTAGACAAAATTCTGAAAAGGCGTAAGGGGGAAAGAAATATGCGTGCAGTAGGAATTATATTTTCAAATATTCATGATAACAGCGTGCCCGAACTTTCAAGGATAAGGACGCTGGGGTCTGTTCCGTTCGGCGGCAGATACCGTCTTATTGATTTCCCGCTTTCAAATATGGTAAATTCAGGTATCGATACCGTAGGTATAATAACCAAAAACAACTATCAATCGCTTATGGACCACGTCGGAAGCGGTAAAGACTGGGATCTCGCTCGTAAAGACGGCGGCGTTATCATCCTTCCGCCTTACGGCGACACAAGTAGCAGTACTCTTTATAATTCTCGGCTCGAAGCGCTGAAAGGTATAACGAGTTTTCTCTTCCGCGCGGACGAAGATTTTGTCGTTATGACCGATTGCGACGCAGTATGCAGGATCAACTATAACGAAGTGATAGAATCGCATATTCGTAGCCGCGCCGATATCACGCTCGTTTACACAAAGCGCGAAAATACGGAAAAAGCGACCAAATTCGATATCGATAGTGATGGGAGAATGGAATATCCAACGTGTTTACCAACGTTTTCGTAATGAAACTGTCTCTTTTACAGAATATCGTTATGGACAGTATTTCCCATAATAAAGTACACTTTACGAGAGACGTGATATCTCCGAACCTTGAAAGTATGAAAATTATGGGCTACGAACATAAAGGATTTTATGCGGGGATAACTTCCCTTCAAGCGTATTTTGACAGCAATATGTCAATGCTTGACGAAAAGATAAGACACGAAGTTTTCGGGGACAGGAGCGTCTTTACCAAAATACGCGATTCTGCGCCGACGAAATACGGTAATTGTGCCGTCGTTAAAAATTCGCTTATTGCCGACGGTTGTGAAATCTACGGCGAAGTGGAAAACAGTATAATATTCAGAAACGTTAAAATAGGCAGGGGAGCGGTAATTAAAAACAGCATAGTGATGCAGAATACGGTTCTCGGCGAAAATTGTTCGTTAAATTGTATTATTGCCGATAAAAACGTAACGGTAACCGGCAGGAAAAATCTGTCGGGAAGTGAAAATCACCCGTTCTATATCGGCAAAGGGATAATGATATAAGGAGAGTTAAAATGGCCAAAAAAATCGAAGGTACAGCAAAATCAACTTCCGTTTCCGTTAAAAAAACCAAAACGGCAACGAAAGACAATAAACTACCTAAAATCACCGTAGAAAAACCCAAAAAAATAATTTTTCTGGGTTCCGAAGCGGCTCCGTTTATCGCAACGGGAGGGCTTGCCGACGTTTTGGGCTCTCTTCCGAAAGAACTTGCAAAAAACAAGAATCTCGATATAAGCGTGATTCTTCCGCTTTACAGCAATATTGCCAACGATTTCCGTAAAGACTTTAAGTTTTTAACGAGTTTTTACGTTTCGGTAGGCTGGCGTTATCAATACGCGGGCGTATTCTTATACGAATACAAGAAAGTCAAGTTTTATTTTATCGATAACGAATATTATTTTAAGCGCGAAGGCAATATTTACGGATTTTACGACGACGGCGAAAGATTTGCCTTTTTCTCGCGCGCGGCACTTGACACTATCGCAAGACTAGATATTTATCCCGACGTATTGCATTGTAACGACTGGCAAACCGCCGCGTCGATAATTTTCCTTAAAGGAATGTATTACGGCGACGAAAATTTCCGTAAAATCAAAACGGTATTTACTATTCATAATATAGAATATCAGGGTAAATTCGGTATCGAAACGTTTGGCGATCTGTTCGGTTTTTCGGAATCCGTCAGATCGTTCGTGGAATTCGACGGGCTTGTAAATCTTATGAAAGGCGCTATCGAAATGACGGATATCGTTTCCACGGTCAGCCCGACTTATGCAAACGAAATAAAATATCCTTTCTTTGCACATGGGCTTGACGCGATAATTCGCCGCAACGAACGTAAACTCGTCGGAATTTTGAACGGTATCGATATAGATTATTACAATCCGAAAACCGATAAAAGCATATTTAAAAATTATTCCGCAACGGATTTCTCCGGTAAAGAAGTATGCAAAGCGGAACTTCAAAAAATGCTGGGACTTCCCGAAAGAAAAGACGTACCCGTTATAGCGGTTATTTCTCGTCTGGTTTCGCATAAGGGGCTCGATCTAATAAAAGACACGGCGGAAAGAATTTTGTCCGAAGACGTGCAACTTATCGTTCTCGGTAAAGGCGAAATCGGTTATGAAAATTATTTCAGATATATCGCCGACGCGTATCAGGGCAAATGTTCCGCAATAATTGCTTACAATCAGGATTTATCCAGAAAAATTTATTCCGGCGCGGATCTGTTTTTAATGCCGTCTAAAGCCGAACCTTGCGGATTGTCGCAGATGATCGCTTCGCGTTACGGAACGGTTCCGATCGTCAGGGAAACCGGCGGGCTTAACGATAGCATAAAGGCGGTTTACGGCGACAGCGGAAACGGGTTTACTTTCCACGATTACAATTCCGACGATATGCTCTACGTTATAAGACAGGCACTCGGTTTATACAGACAAAAGGATAAATGGGACGAACTCGTCGAAAGAGTAATGAAAACCGACTTTTCATGGAAAAAACAAGCCGAACTTTACGAAGAAATGTATGAAAATAAATAACTTAACTTACGGGAGCAAACTATAATATGACTGAAATCGAGGCATTAACTTTAATCAAAAACAAATTATCCAAGTATTATGCGGTTTCCGCAAAGAACGCGACGAAGCAACAGGTTTATAAAGCCGTAGTTATGTGTATTCGCGATATGTTGCTTGAAAAGCGTAGCGAATTTAACGAAAAATACGTTGCACAAAAAGGTAAACGAGTATATTATCTCTGTATGGAATTTTTACTCGGACAATCGCTCAAAAACAATTCTTATAATTTAGGCGTGGAAAAAGCCTTTGATAAGGCGCTTAAAAAAGAATTTAATTTAAGTATGGAAGACCTTTATGACGAAGAACCCGACGCGGGGCTCGGTAACGGGGGCTTGGGGCGTCTTGCCGCGTGTTTTATGGACGCACTCGCCACGGGCAATTATCCCGCTATGGGGTATTCGATAAGATACGAATACGGTCTTTTTAAACAAAAAATCGTTGACGGTTGGCAGATGGAACTTCCGGATATTTGGCTTCCGGGCGGCGAAGTGTGGCTTACGCAAAGACCAGACAGGTCGTATAAA
The DNA here is from genome assembly GCA_900320065.1 of uncultured Eubacteriales bacterium. Lineage (GTDB taxonomy): Bacteria > Bacillota > Clostridia > Christensenellales > Borkfalkiaceae > UBA1259. Next base: position 6,311 of record ONQV01000061.1, read on the forward strand.
GTCAAATTTGACGGATATATCAAAGAAAACTGGACGGAAAACGGACTCAATATCGAACATATAGACGCGCACGAAGTCGAAGCGGTCGCATACGATATGATGATTTCCGGTAAAGACAGCGAGGCGGTGTCCGTTTTAAGGCTTTGGAAAACGCAGAATATCCATAAATTCGATATGAAAACTTTTTCGCAGGGCGATTATATGCGTTCTATGCAGGAAGATAACGAAGCGGAATTGCTGTCAAAAGTATTATATCCTTCGGACAATCATTTCGAAGGTAAATCTTTAAGGTTAAAACAACAGTATTTGCTTGTGTCGGCGGCGCTTCAAGATATCATTTCTCAACATAAAGCCCGTTACGGCTCTCTTAACAATCTTCCCGAAAAAGCGGCTATTCATATAAACGACACGCATCCCGCGCTCTGTATACCCGAACTTATGCGCATTCTTATCGACGAGAACGGTTATTCTTGGGACAGCGCTTGGGATATCGTTTGCAGAACGGTCGCCTATACTAACCACACCGTTATGAGCGAAGCACTCGAAAAATGGAACGAAGACTTAATCCAAAGACGTCTGCCGCGTATTTATATGATTTTAAAAGAAATCAACGAAAGATTTTGCGCCGATATGTGGAATAAATTTCCGGGGGACTGGGACAAAATCGACCGTATGAGTATTATCTCTCACGGTCAGATAAAAATGGCAAATCTTTCGGTCATAGCGTCGCATACCGTAAACGGCGTTTCGGCATTGCACAGCGATATTATCAAAAAGAGCATTTTCAAGGATTTTGCCGATATTTATCCGAATAAATTTACCAACGTAACGAACGGTATCGCTCACAGGCGTTGGCTTTGTCAGTCTAACCCCGAACTTTCTTCGCTTATAAAAAATTGCATAGGCGATAAGTTCGTGATGGACGCAAGCAAACTTTCCGACTTCAAAAAGTTTGAAAACGATCCTTTGGTACTTGAAAAATTAAATCAGATAAAAAAAGTCAAAAAAATTCAGTTCTGTGAATTTGCAAAACGCAAGCAGAACGTTGTAATCAATCCGGAATCGCTTTTTGACGTTCAGGCGAAAAGGATGCACGAATACAAGCGCCAACTGTTAAACGCGCTTTATATAATTTCGCTTTACAACGACTTAAAAGACGATCCCAACGCGCTCGTTACGCCTAAAACCTTTATCTTCGGTGCGAAAGCCGCCCCGGGGTACTATTTTGCAAAGCAAATTATAAAACTTATATGCGCGCTTTCGGAAGACGTCAAAAAGCATCCTAAAATACACGAAAAACTAAACGTCGTATATATGGAAGATTATTGCGTTTCGATGGCGGAAAAACTTATGCCTGCGACCGAAATTTCCGAACAGATATCGCAAGCGGGTAAAGAAGCGAGCGGTACGGGCAATATGAAGTTTATGATAAACGGTGCGCTTACTATCGGTACGCTTGACGGAGCGAACGTCGAAATGCAACAGGCTTGCGGCGCGGATAATATATTTATATTCGGGTTGACGGCACAGGAAGTCGAATTGCTTTGGAGAAGGGGATACAATTCGTCTGAATTCTATATCAATAACGAAAAACTTATACGCGTTATCGAATCGCTAAATAAAGGCTTTAACGGTCAGAGCTTCGGGGATATCGCGCAATATCTTCTGACGGGAAGTCCTGTTGCCGATCCTTATATGTGTTTAGCGGATTTCGGCGCTTACTGTGCGATACACGAAAAAGCGGACGAAGTATATCAAGACAAAAATCTTTGGGCAAAAATGAGCCTTAATAATATCGCTTCCGCGGGAATATTCGCTGCCGACAGAAGCATTAAGGAATATGCTGAAAGAATTTGGCACTTAAAACCAATAAAATAAAATGCAAAACAAGCCTGTATATAATCCGCTTAACAAATTTTATAAAAGCAGAAAAGGGGCGGTAAAAGAAGAGCAACCCGTTAGATTCAGAGTAAAAGGGGATTTTGGAAAGGTTGATTTCGTCTATCATAAAGATAACGAAGATCCCCTGTATTTACCTATGGAAAATAAGGGCGGTTATTTTGAGATAACCGCTTCTTTTTCGGTAGGGCTTTACTGGTATCGTTTCGACCTTAATAACGGTCTTTTTATAGGTCAGGACGAAAACCTTTACGGAAAAATAACAGACGAGCCTTGCGATTTTCAACTTTCGGTGTATTCAAAAGATTACGTTGTTCCCAAATGGTTAAAGGGTGGCATAATCTACCAGATTTTTCCCGACAGATTCAATCGCGGCGATACAAATCCGATAGAATTTTGCGGCAGGAAAATACACCATGACCTTCACGACGACCCGTATTTTTTGCCCGACGAAAACGGTAAAGTGTTAAACGACGATTTCTTCGGCGGAACGATATGCGGAATAACCGAAAAACTGCCTTACCTTAAATCGCTTAACGTTTCGACAGTTTACCTTAATCCGATTTTCAAAGCTTTTTCAAATCACAGATACGACACGGGCGATTTTATGCAGATCGATCCGTTGCTCGGCACGGAAAACGACTTAAAAGAACTTATTTCAAAGGCGAATGAACTGAATATCAAAATTATTCTCGACGGGGTTTTTAATCACGTAGGCGACGACAGCGTTTATTTTAATAAATACAATAATTATCCGTCCGTCGGTGCTTACCAAAGCAAGGAATCGAAATATTATGAGTGGTTCGATTTCATTTCATATCCCGACGAATACACGTCTTGGTGGGGTATAAAAACGCTTCCGGCAGTAAACAAAGAAAACCCTTCTTATATTGATTATATCTGCGGTAAAAACGGCGTTTTGGAACATTATTTTAAACTCGGTATCGGAGGGATAAGGCTTGACGTTGTTGATGAGTTGCCGCAAAATTTCGTCAGACGTTTAAGACAAACTATAAAATCGGTCAATAAAAACGCCATAATTATCGGCGAAGTCTGGGAAGACGCTTCAAATAAAATCTCTTACGGCAAAAGAAGAGAGTATTTTTTAGGTAAAGAACTCGATTCGGTTATGAATTACCCCCTTAAAAACGCCGTAATAGATTTCGTTAAAACGGGCAATTCAAAAGGGTTGTCAACCGTTATTAAAACGCAGATAGATCATTATCCGAAAAACGTTCTCGATTCGCTTATGAATATTCTGTCCACACATGATACGGCAAGGATTTTATCGGCGGTAGACGACGTCGATATTTGCAATAAGACAAAAGAAGAATTATCTAAAATCACATTGCTAGGCGAAAACAGAAAAACGGCAGTGTTTCGCTTAAAAGCGGGCAGGGACTTTTCGATCCCTTAAACAGAAGATTTTTTGCTTGGGACAACGTTGACGAAGAAATATTACTATGGTACACACAGCTTGGCGAAATCAGAAAAAACCACACAGCATTTCAAAGCGGGACTTTTAATGAGATATGCGCGCTAGACGGTGTTTACGCGTTTACTAGACGGGATAAAAACGGGGAATTGCTGATAATTTCCAACGTGAAAAACAATCGTTATAAATTAAAGTTTAAGGGAAAACTTGTAAATCTTCTCGACGGAAAAATTTATACAGACGGAATTTTCCTTGAAAAAAATTTTTTGGGAATTTTTATAAAAGCACGTTAAAATCGTTGACAAGCCGACTTTAACGTGGTATTATTAGGTCAAATTTAAGAATAAACCGTTGACGTAAAGTAGTAAGCATTTCAAGCGTTTTTCAGAGAATTTGCGGTAGGTGCAAGCAAATATACGCGATATGCCGAATGGATTACGGAGGGCAAGGGCGAAATTAAAAGTAGCCTTTGACGCAGAAAGCCGAGCGTTAAAGCGGCAGGGTATATCAGTACCCGAAAGAGACAAAAGAAAATTCTTTTGTGAAAATGGGTGGCAACACGGATAATTTCGTCCCAACGGAATATCCGTGTTTTTGTTTACAAAAAATAAAAAAGGAGAAAAGAAAAATGTCAGACAAAAAAATTCCCACGAAACTGTTACTAACCGAAAGCGAGTTGCCGAAGTCTTGGTACAATATGAACGCGATTCTGCCCGAAAAGCACGATCCCGCGTTAAATCCCGCAACTCTCAAACCGTGTACGGTAGACGAATTTAAAGGGCCGTTCTGCGACGAACTCGCCGCACAGGAACTCAATACTACCGACGAGTATATTCCTATTCCCGACGAGATACTTGATTTTTATAAAATGGTACGTCCGTCGCCGCTGGTCCGTGCGTATTATTTGGAAAAAGCGCTCGGCACTCCCGCAGAAATATATTATAAATTCGAAGGAAACAATACTTCGGGTTCGCACAAGTTGAATTCGGCGATAGCGCAAGCCTATTACGCTAAAAAACAGGGTTTGACTTCGCTTACGACAGAAACGGGTGCGGGACAATGGGGTACGGCGCTTTCGATGGCTTGTGCGTTTTTCGGGCTTGATCTAACCGTATATATGGTTAAAGTAAGCGCAGAACAAAAGCCTTTCCGTAAAGCCGTTATGGAAACTTACGGCGCAAAGGTAATTCCGAGTCCGTCCACGACAACCGAAGTCGGGAAAAGGATTTTAGCAGAACATCCCGGCACGGGCGGTTCGCTCGGTTGTGCGGTGTCGGAAGCCTTGGAAATCGCTATGAAAACCCCGAACTGTAAATACGTTTTAGGCAGCGTTCTGGATCACGTTATTCTACACCAGTCTATAATAGGTCTTGAAACTAAAACTGCTTTGGAAAAATACGGTATTGAACCCGATTTGCTCATCAGTTGTATAGGCGGGGGGTCGAATTTCGGCGGATTTATAGCGCCTTTCGTAAAAGATAAAATAAGC
>ONQV01000063.1 GCA_900320065.1 uncultured Eubacteriales bacterium
CATCATCGTCTCAAAAAGCTTCCTGAACGCCGAAGACAAAGTCCTGATAATCGACGATTTCCTTGCTTCCGGAGAGGCAGCTTTCGGACTTCTGAACATTCTTAAGCAGGCAGGCGCCGAATGTTTGGGAATAGGGGCAGTAATCGAAAAAGAATATCAGGGAGGTAGTGCAAAACTTCGCGCTATGGGAATAACTTCGGGGGTAAGCGCGGAAGTGATACGCGTTGCACCCTTCGGCACGCCGATAGAGATAAAGACGGATAATTTGCGGCTGGCTATAGGGAAAGCGGAAGCGGCTTTGATAGCGGTGGAATATGTTAAATAATTTATGTCTTGCGGGCAATCCTAATTGCGGAAAGACCACGCTTTACAATCTTTTAACGGGCAAGTCCGAACGCGTGGGCAATCGCGCGGGCGTAACAGTGGAAAGCAAAACGGGGCGCTATAAAAAGGATAAACGCGTAAAAATAACCGACTTACCCGGGGCTTATTCGCTTGAAAACGGTTCTGACGACGAAAAAATCGCCGCCGAACATATCGTTTCGTCTGTGGGTGCGATAATAAACGTTGTGGACGGGACGAACCTTAAACGCAGTCTGCGTTTAACCGCTGAACTTACGCGCCAGAATAAGCCTATGGTTATCGCGATCAACTTTTGCGACGAACTTAAAAAGTACGGGATAAGAATAGACGCCGCCGCGCTCGGTAAAAATTTCGGCGTTCCCGTGGTGCTGATATCCGCACGCAAAAATACGGGCATAGACGAACTTATGGCGGCGGTTGAAAACGCGCGCGTTCCGCGTAAAATAGCCGTTACGGAAACCGAAAACTTTATAGAAACCGTGCTTGAAACGGCGCTTAAAGTCAATCCCGTTAAAACGCAAGCGTTTACGGATAAGGCGGATAAAATCCTTATGCATAAAATATGGGGAATCCCGATTTTTGCGGCGGTTATAATCTCGGTGTATTTTCTCACTTCGTGGGTAGGTGGATTTTTCGGCGATAAAATCGCGGGGCTTTTCGCAACTTTTTCCGAAAGCGTGGGAACAAGTTTACGGCAAAGCGGGGCGGCGGACTGGTTTATAGGGCTTGTTACTAACGCTTTAATAACGGGCGTGGGGGCGGTGCTTTCCTTTCTGCCGCAGATACTTATTCTGTTTTTTCTGCTGGAAATAATAGAAGAAAGCGGATACCTTGCCCGCGCGGCGTTTCTTTTAGACGGTATTATGAGTAAAGCGGGGTTCGGCGGCAAGTCGCTCGTATCTCTCGGCGTTTCGTGCGGCTGTGCGGTAAGCGGAATTATGACGACGCGAACGGTGGACGACGAAAACGAGCGGCGGCTTACCGTTTATTTAAGTCCGTTTATGCCGTGCGGCGCTAAAACCGCGGTGTTCGCGTGGTTATCTGGGCTGCTATTCGGCGGTAACCCGCTTATATGCGCTTCTCTCTACTTTTTAAGCATTATATCCGTTGCGATTTTCGGTTCGCTTTTAAGGCGCTTTAAGCGGTTTAAGGGGGCAAACGGGCTCGTTATGGAAATACCCGTTTTGCGAGTGCCGTCTTTTCGCGGGGTGTTCGGCGCGTTAAAGGAAAAAACCGTCGACTTTATGCTTAAAGCGGGTTCGGTAATTTTTCTCGTGTCCGTTGCCGTATGGCTGTTGCAGAGTTTCGGGATAAACGGGTTTACGACGGATATAAAGCAAAGTTTTTTATATTTAATAGGCGATAAAATCAAAATTTTATTCGTACCGTTGGGGTTCGGCACTTGGCAGTCTGCCGTCGCCGTCGTAGCAAGCGTATTCGCGAAAGAAGCGGTGATACAGACGCTTTCTATGGTTGCGGGAAATCCCGCCGCGCTGTTTTATTCGGGGTATTCGGCGTACGCGTTTATGGCGTTTATTCTGCTCGCGCCGCCGTGCGTGGCGGCGCTGACGGTAGCAAGGAACGAACTAAAAAGCCGAAAAGGTTTTTGGTTTATGATATTGTTTCAACTTTCCGCGGCGTATATAACGGCGCTTATAATAAATATTTTCGGCGTGCTCGCCGAAAATTACGGTGCGGTGCTCGTATCGTTGACTTTTATGGCGGCAGGGGTTATAATAAGCGTAATTATTCTTGTTAAAAAGCGCGGGTGCGGGCTTTGCTCCGCCTGCGGGAGAAAGAAATGCAAAAGGAAAAAAGCGAATACGACTATATGAAAGAAGCGGATGAAAAGGAAGAAGACGCCTTCTATCCCGAAGAGTGGACGGAAGAACGGAATAAAACCGCAAGGGAAAAATATTTCGAGTATTACGACGACGTTAAAACGGATATAAAGGAAGACTGGTAATATATTATTTATAGTTTACGGCGGCAATATTGCCGCCGTAAAAAATTTTAAAAAAATATACGCTAAACGGGCTTTAAATCGTTGACAAAATACGCGCTTTTATCATATAATATTTTCCGTTGCAAAGTTTAGATTTATTAAACTTTTTGTTAAAGATGCCTAAACTCACTGCAAAACGAAGGTAAGAAATGGTATTAGGGGAAAAGATAAAAAATTTAAGGCTTTCGTGCAATCTCACGCAGGAAGAACTTGCCGACAGGTGCGAATTGACGAAGGGTTACATATCTCAACTTGAAAACGACCTGACGAGCCCTTCGATAGCGACTTTAATAGATATTCTGTCCGCGCTCGGCACGGATTTAAAGGAGTTTTTTTCCGACAGTGACGACGAAGAAAAGGTAAGTTTCAACAAGAACGAGTTTATCGAAAAGGTTACTGACGGTTACGTTTTGAACTGGGTAGTGCCGAACGCGCAGAAGAACGTGATGGAACCCGTGCATATGGTCTTGCGCGGCGGCGCTAAAACCGACGACGATTTTCCGCACGAAGGGGAAGAGTTCGGTTTCGTTTTAAAAGGCGAGATCGTGTTAAAACTCGGCAAAAGAAGCGTTACAGTAAAAAAGGGCGAAAGTTTTTACTTTACGGCGAAATCTGTACACAGCATTTTTAATAAAAAAGATACGGATGCGGAATTTATTTGGGTATCGTCCCCGCCTTCGTTTTAATAGATAAATCATATTGAATTTTTTACGGAAAAAGAAAATGGCGAAAGAACTTAACGACAAAATTATAGAAATAAAAGGTATAACAAAGATTTTCGACGGCGTAACAGTGCTTGACAATTTGAGTTTAAGCATAAAGCGCGGACAGTTCGTTACGCTTTTAGGACCTTCGGGTTGCGGCAAAACCACGCTTTTACGACTTATTGCGGGTTTTGAAACTCCCACCGAAGGCGAGATTTACATAGAAGGCGAACCGATAACTTCTATACCGCCGTTTAAGCGTCCCGTCAATACGGTGTTTCAAAAGTACGCGCTTTTCCCGCACCTTAACGTGTTTAAAAACGTTGCGTTCGGACTTAAACTCAAAAAGATGCCTGACGCTTCGGCAAAAAAAGGTTTCCGTAAATATACGAAAGCGGAAATTGCGGAAAAAGTAAACAAGGCGTTAAAACTCGTCGGACTCGAAGATTACGGACACCGCGACGTGAATTCGTTGTCTGGCGGTCAGCAGCAGCGCGTAGCGATTGCAAGGGCGATAGTGTGCGAACCGAAAGTTCTGTTGCTTGACGAACCGCTCGGCGCACTCGACCTTAAAATGCGTAAAGAAATGCAGATAGAATTAAAGAAAATGCACGAAAATCTCGGCATTACTTTTATTTTCGTAACGCACGATCAGGAAGAAGCGCTAACTATGTCCGACGTGGTAGTCGTAATGAACGACGGCGTAATACAACAGATGGCGCAACCCAAAAAGATATACGACGAGCCGAGTAACGCGTTCGTGGCGGACTTTATAGGAGAATCCAACTTACTGTCCGGTGTTATGGAAAAGGATTATCGTATTTCGTTTTTGGGGAAATCGCTTAAATGCGTCGATAAAGGATTTGAAAAGAACGAGCGTATAGACGTGGTTATTCGTCCCGAAGACATAATCATAAAAGACGGCGAAGACAACGGGCACTTTAACGGCGAAGTGCTGTCCACGGTGTTTAAGGGTACTTATTACGAAATGGAAGTGGCGGCGGAAGGCTACGAGTTTACCGTTCAGTCGCAGAAGGAATTTAAAAAAGGCGCGAAGGTATCGCTTGAAATAAGCCCTGACAGTATTCACATAATGAAAAAAATGCTTACCATAAATAAGCATATCGGCGAAGTTACGGGCGAGAATCTCGTAACTTTTTGCGGCGGGGAGTTTGAGATTCCGACGGACGGGTTCGAGCAAGGTGACGAAGTTATAGTTTACGTCCCGTTTACCGCGATAACGCTTACCGACGACGAAAAAGACGGCGTTATCGGCGCGAACGTAACGCAAAGTTTATATAAGGGAACATATTATCAGGTACAGGTGTTTACCGACAGCGACGACGATTTTTATATCGACACTTCGGACGAGTGGGATATGGACGACCGTGTGGGCGTAAATATCGACGGGGGGCAGGTAAAACTCGAACCTTACTCGCCCGACGAAAGTGACAAGGAGTCGGACGATGAGTAAAAAGGCAACGACGTTCAGACCTACGGCTTTCGCTTTTCCTTATCTTGCCGTTACCGTGATATTCGTTATCGTGCCGCTGGTGCTTATTCTGATTTACGCGTTCCGCGGCGAAGACGGTTCGTTCACGTTCAACAATTTCGTACAGGTGTTTAAGGAAAAGGAAAATTTAAGCCAACTCGGCAAGACGATAGGGCTTGCGTTGATTTCTACGGCAATATGTCTTTTGATAGCGTATCCCGTGGCTTTCGTTTTGGCGTCGTCGCCCTTTAATAAAATGGCGATTCTGGCATTGTTGTTTATAATCCCTATGTGGATAAATTTTATGTTGCGCATATTCGCGTTGCAGTCGCTCTTGCAAATGATAGGCTTGCAGAAAGGTTATGCGTCCGCGGTCATAGGTATGGTTTACGACTTTTTCCCGTATATGTTGTTGCCGATCTATACCGTGCTACTCAATATGGATAAAAGTTATCTGGAAGCGTCGAAAGACCTTGGCGCGAACACGGTAACTACCTTTTTTAAGATAACGTTGCCGCTGTCGCTTCCCGGGGTGATAAGCGGAATTAGTATGATGTTTATGCCGATATTCAGTTCTTATGCGATAACCGAAATGATGGGGGATGCGAATACCAGCGTTATCGGCGCGAAGATAGCAAGTCTTTTTGAAAATCAGAATTACGGCAATTACGGTTACGGTTCGGCACTGTCGTTCGTGCTTTTGCTTATCGTTTTGGCGGTAATGTTTATCGGGACTTATCTTACTAACAGAACGGAAAAGACAAGTAAAGGGGGCAAAGTTAAATGAAGAAGTCGGCTTTGGTTTCCCTTATCGTTAAATGGGCGATACTTATAGTAGTGCTTATTGCCATATATCTTCCGCTTTTGATGATAATAGTCTATTCGTTTAGCAATTCGCAATCGGTAGGCGGCAATTTCGGGAATTTTACTTTCGGATTGTACGATAAATTTTTCAAAAACGTCAAACTTATCGAAGCCACGAAGAACACTCTTATAATAGGACTCGTGTCGGCTTTTGCGGCTACCTTTCTCGGTACTACCGCCGCAATAGGCATTCACTATATGAGAAGGAAAGCCCGTGCTGTTACCGAAGAATCTTCACAGATAACGGTAGTCAACGCTGAAATCGTTACGGCAATGGGATTTTTTCTGTTAAT
>ONQV01000065.1 GCA_900320065.1 uncultured Eubacteriales bacterium
AAAAAGCGGCAGTCGTTAAAGAAACGACAGAAGATACGGAAGATACGGACACGGCTCAAAATAACGAAACTGAAGAACCCGCCCTTTCCCCCGACGAAAGCACGACCGAAAACTCCGAAAATACGGAAAATGCGGGCGACGACACCGAACAAACCGGTTACGTTTACGGCGAAGTTCAGGATTTCGGCGATATGTCTTTGGAAATACCCGAAGAAAATAAAACCGAAGAAAACGCGGAAAATAAAAAAGACGAATAACGGTAATTAAATCGTAAACGAAAAAAACGGCTTGACAGCCGTTTTTTTCGTTTACCGTAAATATTCCGTGTAGATTATTTATTTCCGTTTGCATATAATAACGTTATGGCGACGATTGTTTTAACGGGCGGCGGTACGGCGGGACACGTTACGCCCCACCTTGCGCTTTTGCCCTACCTTAAAAAAGACTTCGATAAAATATACTATATCGGAAGTTTCGGCGGTATGGAGAAAAACATTATCGCAAATACGGGCGTAAAATATTATTCCGTACCTTGCGTTAAACTTATACGAAAATTTACTTTTAAAAATTTCACTATCCCCTTTACTCTCTGTAAAGGTGTGGCGGAAGCGGGTAAAATTTTGGACGAATTGAAACCCGACGTTATTTTCAGCAAAGGTGGGTACGTCGCTTTGCCCGTCGTTTTAGCGGCGAAAAAACGGCGTATCCCCGTCATATGCCACGAAAGCGATTATTCCGTAGGACTAGCGAATAAAATTTCCGCTCGATACTGCGAAAAAGTTTTAACTTCCTTTCCGTCCGCCGCAAAATCGCTTAAAAACGGCGTGTGCATTGGCGCACCGCTTAAAAATTCCCTGTTTACCGCTACAAAAGCGGATAGTCTTAAAATATTCGGCTTATCAAACAAAAAGCCCGTGATTTTGGTTACGGGCGGAAGTCTGGGCGCGAAAGCGATAAACGACTGTATTCGCGGCGCTCTTGACGAACTGTTACAGAAATACCAAGTTTTGCATATTTGCGGCAAAGGAAATTTAAGCGGAATAAAAAAATCGGGCTACTTTGAAATCGAATTTACCGATAAAATGGAAAACGCTTTCGCATCTTCGGATATTTGTGTTTCCCGAGCGGGCGCGAACACCGTTTTTGAAATGGCAAGCCTTAAAAAACCGATGCTACTTATTCCGCTACCCAAAGGCGTTTCCCGCGGCGATCAACTTTTGAACGCCGAATACTTTGAAAATAAAGGACTTGCGAAAGTTCTGCCGCAAGAAAATCTTACCCCCGCAACTCTCGTTCGCGCTATCGACGAACTCTTTTGCAACAGTTTACGATTTGCGGAAAAATTTAAGGCGCACCCCGTAAAAAACGCCGCGTCGGATATCGCCGTAATTCTCGCCGGATATAAAAATCGTAAACGAACCGATTAAAAAATTCTGCCGTTTATAGCCGTAAACAGCGCGCCGAACATCTTGCCCCTGTTATCCCAGTAGGCGTCCGTTTTTTCACCGCGCGAAAGAGCGCGGGTTTCCGTCGCCTTTATTTCGCGTTTTTCACTTATTACCGTAAGCCCGCTTTTTTTTGAACTTTTTACAAAAAATGCACCGAATACCTTTTCAAACATTTTCTTTGCTCCTTTTTACGATTACATTATATAGCCGCATACTTGACAAATGATTGTCGTATTATAAAAATTTTTTCAATTTGATTGACAGATTTAAGGGCTATATTTTACAATATGTATAAGGAGCGCAAAATATTATGAAATTCGAAACAATAATAAATATTTTATTCGACCTTTTGGCGAAGAGAAGAGTAACCGCTTCGTACCTAGCAGAAAAATACGGCGTTTGTACGAGAACGATTTACAGATACATAGAGTGTTTGGAAGGCGCGGGCGTTCCGCTTTACACCACGCGCGGCAAAAACGGTGGGTTTAATATTATGGATACCTTTCGTCTGCCCGCTACTTTTATGACCGAAAAGGAATTTGAACAAGTCATAAATTCTCTAACCGCCATTTTTTCGGGCGTGCCTGACAAAACTTTGGAAAGCGCCATAAATAAACTTAAAGCGAACTTTAAGCCCGAATACGGCGGATTCGATATAAAAAGCGGTAATCTGATTATAGACGGCGGACCTTGGGGCGACACGGTAGGCTACAAAGCTAAACTTCAAGTAATAGAACAAAGCATTAACGATACGCGTGAACTGTTTATCCGCTATCACGACAGAAACGGCGCGGTTTCGGAACGCGTTATAGAACCGCACGTTATCGTATTTAAGCAAGGGATATGGTACGTTTACGCCTTTTGCCGTTTAAGAAAGGAATTTCGGTTTTTTAAGACGGGAAGAATAGAAGTGGCGACCTTACTCGATAAAAAATTCGTTCGACGGGATTTATCCGAACAGGATTTACCGCTCGATTTTTGGCACAACAGCGTAAAAGCCGAAAGAGTGGTTTTGGAGATAGATAAATCCGTGCGTTCGGACGTGGAAGAGTGGCTTGGGATAGAAAACGTAAAATCCGACGGCGGCAAGTTTTACGCCGACGTTTCCCTACCCTTTGACGACGGGCTGATAAGCAAAATCATGAGTTATTCGAGCGGAATAAAAGTTCTTGCGCCGAACTCTTTAAAAGACAAAATAAAAGCCACCGCTTTGGCGGTGGCAAGTAAATACAAGGAATAATCCTAAAACTCCTTTCTATTACTCCGCGAAAAGACCTTTTGGAATTCTTCCATCGGGTCTTTATTTTCATATAGAATCGCATACACGGCGTTGGTTATCGGAAGTTCTACGCCGTATTTTTCACCCAGCATTTTCATCGCTTTTGCCGTTGCCGCGCCTTCCGCGAGTTTTATAAACGGCTGTTTCTTTACGAATTTTTCACCGAACGCACGGTTGTTCGAGTACTCGGAAAAAAGCGTCGTTTCGTAATCGCCCAAGTGACACAATCCGTAAGCCGAAAGTTCTTTTCCGCCCATCGCCTTTATAAGTCTTGCGACTTCCCTTGCGCCGCGCGCCATAAGCGGACCTTTCAAAGTTGTGAAATTCCCGCCGTCGAGCATACCCGCGGCGATACCCATAACGTTTTTAGCCGCAGCGCCTATCTCGCTTCCGATTAAATCGTCGCCGTAATAAAATCTTATGAGTTCGCTACGGAAAGCGTCCGCAAGCGTCTTTACAAGCGTCGGATTTTCGGAATCTATCACCATACAGTTGGGTTGTCCCTGCGTAAACGCCTGAATATGCCCGGGACCTACCCACACCGCTATCTTATCGCCCGAAATGCCGCTGTCTTTCAATACTTCCGAAAGCCGTTTTCCCGTTTCGACTTCGATGCCTTTCATACAAAGTACGAAAGTTTTGTCCTTTACGTCGGCGGTTTTTACGACTCCCGCCATAAAATCGCGAAGCGATTGCGCGCTTATAGATATAATGATAACGTCGCCGCTATTTAACGCCGCTTTAAGGTCTGACGTTAAGTTTATGCGCGGGTCGAGTTCCACGTATTCGTTTTTGCCGCTTTTAAGTTGGTCGAAAGTTTTACCTTTTCTTCCCCATTGACAAACGCTGTGTCCGTGGCGAACGAGATACCAGCCTATAAACGACCCCCATCTGCCACAACCTAAAACCGTAATTTTCATCTTAACACCGTTTCCTATTAAAGCGTTTTTCTGTCTATGAACGCGCGGGCGAGAGATACTTCGTCGGCATACTCTAAATCCGTGCCGATGGGAAGCCCGTGCGCAAGCCGCGACACCTTTATCCCCAACGGCTTTATAAGGTTGGTTATATACATAGCCGTCGCTTCGCCTTCCACGTCGGGATTGGTCGCCATAATGACTTCTTTAACGCCGCCTTCCGCTATGCGGGAAAGCAGCCCCTTGATATTTATATCGTCGGGACCTACGCCGTCGAGCGGCGATATCGTTCCGTGCAAAACGTGGTACACGCCGTTATATTCGTTCAACTTTTCTATCGCTATTACGTCCTTCGGCTCTTTTACTACGCATATCGTTTCCTTTGAGCGGGTTTTGCAAACGTCGCATATCTCGCCTTCGGAAAAATTGCCGCATATCTTGCAGTAATGCACGTTCTTCTTTGCCGAAACTATCGCTTCGGCAAAACCTTTCGCTTCCTGCTCGGACATATTGATGACCCGATACGCAAAGCGTTGCGCGGTCTTTGCACCCACCCCCGGAAGTTTACTGAATTCGTTTATAAGCCTGCCGATAGGTTCTATATATACTTTCATTTCGCTTTTTACAGCCCCATACCGCCGAACGCGCCGAGTTTTTCGTTCGCAATCGCGTCCGCCTTTGCGTACCCGTCGTTTGCCGCCGCAACGATAAGGTCTTCGAGCATCGTCATATCTTCGGTATCGACTGCGTCGGGATTTATTTCTATCGCTCTTATAACCTTTTTAGCCGTCATCGTTATTTTAACGAGTCCGCCGCCGCTCGTGCCCACAACTTCCGTTTCTTCTAATTCCGCTTGCGCTTTCTGCATTTCTTCCTGCATTTTTTGCGCCTGTTTCATTAAATTCTGCATTTGATTTCCACCGCCGAAGCCGCCGAAACCGCCTCTGTATCCGCCCATATTAAACCTGCCTTTTAATTTTATTTTGTCGCGTTTTTGCGCTGTTTAATGCTTTACTATTACTATGTCTTCGCCGAATATCTTTTTAAGTCTTTCGGTCGCGTCGTCTATATCCGACAACCGCTTTTCTTCCGTCGGCTCTTTTACCGTAAGCGAAGAATATTCCACGCCCGACAGCCCTTCTTCTATTTTCCGTCTGTTGGTTTCAATATTTAAAAGCGCGTAATCTTCCGCATTTGACGGTACTAACACCACCCCGCCGTCCGAGATTTGCACGCCTATTTTCTGCATAGCGTTCCACAGCATTTCGCTACCTAATTTGCGCAGATTAGATAAAAGTCTGCCCTTTAACTCGTCCGCTGTTATTTTATCTAACTGCGTTTTTGCCGCAGGCTGTTCGATGTTTTCGGTTTTCTCGCTCTTTAAAGGCGCAAAATTTGCCGCCTGCGACTTTACGCCCTTATCGTAAAGCGTAACGCCGTCTTTTACCTTATCTTCCAGCGCCTTTACGCGCGCTAAAATCGCGTCTATATCGTAATCCGTTTCGGGGCGAGCCGCTTTTACCGCCGCCGTTTCAAATACCACGCGCGGGTGCGTCGTGTATCTCAAAGCGTTTTCCGTTTCGGCAAAGATTTCAAGCATACGGATTATGCGCGCTTCGGAAACGCCGTCCGCCATACTTTTCAGTTGGTTAAAACTGTTTTCGGGCAAGCCCAAAAGCGCGTTCGCAGTCTTGCAAGTCTTTATTATAAGAAGGTCGCGCAAAATTACGGTAAGGTCTTTGGTAAGTACCCCCATACTTTTGCCGAGCGACGCTAAACTTTCGGTAATGCGAAGCGCTTCGCCGCTGTCGCCCGCAAGCAGTCTTTCGCAAAACAACGTGATAAGTTCCGAGTTAGTAGAACCCAGTATCTCGTTCACGTCGTCGTAGGTAAGTTCCCTGTCGCCGTATGATAGCGCCGTATCCGCGATAGAAAGCGCGTCGCGGATACTGCCTTCGCCCGCTCTCGCTATGGCGAAAATCGCTTCTTTTTCATACTTTTTGCCCTGTTCGT
>ONQV01000068.1 GCA_900320065.1 uncultured Eubacteriales bacterium
GATTCGCTGTAACTGTACGAGATATTTTTAAAATATCCGTATAAAATTAAGAAATAAGAACCGAAACACCCTATACTCGTTATCAGAAATAACGGCGAATTGTATAGCCCGAAATCGTTAATCATTTTAAATGCGCTTCCCGAATTACCAACTATGGGCAAAGTCATTACGAATATTCCGAGTGCATACAGAAACGAATTGCCGGGAAATTTAAATCTTGATACCACGTATGCTACACAACAAACGCTGAAAATCGAAATCATATCCGCGCTGACGGTGTACCAGATACTGTTAAAGAACATCCTTAAATAACTTACTTTACCGCCGCTGACAGGCGCTTCTATCAAGGTAAACGCCTCAATATAGTTAAGCGGGTGAAAAGACGCTTGGTTCGGTAATGCAAAAGCGTTACCCGAAGAAATATCTATATTATAATAGACGAAATGCTTTACCGAATTTATAATCAGCCAAACAAACGGATATACCAAGGAAAGCGCATATAAACTTAAAACTAAAAACAGTATGAAAAAGACGACTTTTTCAACGGGGTTACGCTGTTTAAGTATATACGACGTACCTTGCGCGTTTTCTTTTTGTTTATCTTTTTTTCTTCTGAACATAATCATTTATCCCCCCCTGTCAATACTCGACCGCAGGCACTTTATCCAACAACCATTTCACTACCATTATTATCGGAAAACCTATCAACGTAAAAACCAAACCCGCAGCGGAAACAGGTCCGTAATTGCCCGTTCCGCCGACAGCCCCGTTTCCGTATACCTGTTGGAATATCCAAAAACCTAACGTAGAAGTATTATAGTCGCCGTTTGTAAACAACAGGATAGGTCCGCCCGCACCGAATATTCCTGTCAACGACAAAATCATCATCGTCGATATGGTGGGAAATATCAACGGAACGATTATATTGACAAGTTCTCTCACCGAACCGCATCCGTCTAATCTCGCGGATTCGAGTATTTCAATCGGAATACGTGCAAGCGCACTCGAAAACAAAATAAGATTACCTGTAAACCCAACCCAAAACGTGTAAACGATAATGGTTGCCGTTGCAGTTGAAACCTGACCTAAAAGCCCCCTTTCGGGAAAATCCGTGCCGCCAAAAAAGTTGTATATCAAATTCAGCGGTCCGTCGGTTTTAATAAATTCCGTAAAAACCGTCGTCATCGCGATACTCGAAATAATAGCGGGTAGGTAAAAAATTATCCTGAATACCTTATGTCCCCATACCTGCTTGAAAAGAATATACGCCATTATAAGATTGAGAACGAATAATACTATGCTGTCCCAAAAGAAATATAAGAACGTGTTTTTCAAGGATATTCCAAGCGCGCCGTTTGTAGAACTTATACTGTCAAATATCGTTTTAAAATTGATCCATGCGAATTCGCCCGTTCTGGGATGCTTGAACGCCAACAATATCATGCCGAAATTGGTTGTCGTCCAAAATATCGCCCACTTAATCAACGGAATAGCAAGCATACCGATTATAAATAACTTCCTGTCCAAACTCATTTTAGACTTTCCCGTCTTTTTCATTTTGTCTCCTCGTTTATATTTCTTCCCCGAAAATACAGTACGGTACAACGACTTTTCCGTTTACGATTTCAAAAGCATCGTACAACGCGTTAAAAGCCTTTTTTAAATATTTTTTATCGATAAATTGAATAACTATTCCTTTTTCGTCAACGTTAATCGAATATTTTTGACTGTTTTTGATTTTTTGAACACCGTATCCTTTGCCTATCGTAACGATTCTATATCCGAATCTATCGTATAACGTGATTTTTATTTTACTTAAACCCTTAGTTTTTTCTTTCCAAGAATTTTCAATAAAATCCTTATAGTCACATAAGCTTTCGTGAATAATAACGTCATATTTTTCTTCCAGCAAATAATATCGCCCGTCTTTCCGCATAATCTTTACCTTTTTGTTGTTTCTTTAATGAACTTACCGTACTTTTTTTTGGCAAAAAACCATATCCGACTTATTTATCTTTGAGTTTTTCGATCAATTCTTTATACTTGTAAAAAGATAATTTTTTAATCCTTTCAAGCGTTTCAAAATCGACGTAAACTATACCGAAACGAAGAGTATATCCACTTGACCACTCGAAATTATCCATTAAACTCCACACGAAACAGCCGCGAATATCAACGCCGTCTTTTCTTGCCTGCACCGCCGTACTTACGTATCTTTCGATATAATCGGCGCGCATAGAATCGTTTATAGTGCCGTCAAGGCATTTCCACTCGGTAACGGCAACTCCGGTTTCCATAACGTAAACGGGCAAACCGTATCTTTCACTCATGAATTTAGGTCCGTAGTACATTACGCTTGCTGTTCCGATAAAATCCCCGCCGGCATTGCCAAGTGCCGCATTTACCGACGGCAACGTATCAACAACTTCGCCTTTTTCGTTCACTTCCGACATCTTGCCGCAGTAAATATTCATACCTATAAAATCAAATCCGCAATTGATATATTCCATATCGCCTTCTTGAACGAAAGACAAATCAAGATCAAACTTCTTAATTAGTTCTTCATTGTATTTACCGAAAATTATCGGATCAAGATAAGTAGTATTGCTTTCGTAAAATTTATTCCCCGGCTTGAAAGTCGCTTCCTTTATCTTATCTTCCATCCAAGGTTCTTTCGGCACTCTTATGTAAGACACGTTAGTCATACCTACTTTTACGGGTAATTTCGAATATTTTCTCAAAGAATAGGTCATCGCGGCATTACACATAAGTAAATTATGTAGCGCGACTACGAGTTCTTTTTTGCTTCTCGGCGTATATCCACCGCCTACAGGACGTTCATATAAAAAGTCCAAAACAACCGCCGCTTCGTTAAAAGTAACGAACATATCTACTCTATTGCCGAAGTTTTCGGCAACGATCTTGCCGTATTCTTCAAACCTTGCAATGATTTCTCTGTTCGCAAAATCCCCGAATTCTAAAAATTCAACGGGCAGATCCCAATGAAATAAAGTTACTACGGGTTTAACGCCGATTGCCAACAATCCGTCTATTAACCTATTATAATAATCTATGCCCTTTTGATTAACGGGACCTTTGCCGTGCGGTTGAATTCTCGTCCAATTGATTGAAAATCTGTACGCGTTTATACCTAATTCTTTTATAATTGCCAAATCTTCATCTAATCTGTTGTAGCAATCGCACGCCGTAAAACAAGTGTGCTTGTTTTTTATCAGTCCTTTAACGGAATATTCGTCCCAAACACTTAAACTTTTACCATCTTGATTATATCCGCCTTCGATTTGGGTTGCCGCCGTTGCAACGCCGAATAAAAAATCTTCCATAATTTCTCCTATACATTTATTTTATTCGTTTTTAACAGTACTTATAGTTTAGATGAACAATGTCGTTTTTGCAAATTATTTCACAATGCGAAATAATTTTACAATTTAAATAGTTTAAAATTTTAAAGTTATAACTCCCTTTTCGGGGAAAACGAAGTTCCCTTCCTTTCCGCCGCGGACAACGGCGAAAGAGGACTTCGAAACGACTTCGAGTTTTTCTTCCGTTTCGACGTTCAGTTCGCCCGAGACGTCGGCGACGAAAAGTATCTTCGGTTTCGGCGCGTCGGGAAACACCGTTTTTCCTTTTCTGCGCCCGAAAAACGTCTTGTTCCCGATGACGGCTATCGTATCGAACCACGTGTGATACATACGGTTATAACAATATCTCGCCTCGGTGAAATCGTCTACCTTTTCGAGAGTTCTGTTAGCCACCCTGAAATCGGGACAATTTTTCTTCGTCTTATCGTAAACGCTGTAATCGAAGCCGCCGCCCGTGATATAATCGATAATATAAGTGCCGTATAACTTCCCGTCTTCCGTCTGCTTTGAAAAATTCGTGAAAAAACCATTGAAAGATCTTATCATAGCGTCTTTGTCCTTTTTCAGTATGCCGAAATGATAATCGGCTTCGGCGCGCCATATCGTCCAGCAATGCCCGCAGCACAGGGACGGCCCGAAATCTTTCCAGCACGTTTCCCACCAGCGGAGCGAAGAGTTTTTCATGGGGGCGATATCCGCGTATATTTCCCACGCATCATGAACGCAAAGCACTTCTTCCGCAAAGGAAAGATATTTCTCCTCGCTCTCCAGATAACGGCAGTAATACAGGAGCGAAAGCGCAGTGCACGAGATAGAGCCGTCTTCGAATTCGGGCTGCGTGCGGGCAGTCGTCCCGCCTTCGGTCGGAAAAGAAAATCCCCTGCCCACGAGAAAATCGGCTATTCTTCTCGCCTGCTCTGCGAAAAACTCCGCTCTCGCGTCGTTTCTTCTTTTCGCCTCGATCGCCGTATCGACTATCGCTATCATGGGCGCGCATACCGTCGTATAGTCTTCGATCCTGCCGCGTTCTTCGCGTTTTAAACCGCCGTCTTCGGATATATACTTTTTCAGGTAATTTTCGCACATGTTCGCCGCTATATCGTAATATTTATCGTCGTGAGTAAGCGCGAGAAGATCGAGCATCATAAGTATGCCCGTAAAACCTTCTTGTATCCTGTTCGACGTGTGAACGTTATAAGCGGGATAGCCGTCTATCGGCTTTTTCCATATCGTACAGTGCGTTATCGCCTTGTCTTCGTCCTCGGTAAGTATAACCGAAAGAGCGAGATCTATCTTCTTTCTTATTTCGGGATCGTCGCCGTAAGCCGAGAGATAATCCGCGGCGGTGTTGACGTAAGTCCACCCTTCGCAGAGGTTGGTAAATTGTTTCGCGGGGACGGCGTTCCCGACATGGGCAAGGTTTTTGCCGAGCAATTCTTTTATTCCGCGATATACGAATACTATGCAGTCCGCGCCTTTCTTCCCGCCGCCGTAGACGGGATAAACGCTCTTCAATCCGTAGCCGGTCATTTCTATTTCGGCCCTGCCGTTGATGGCGGGATAAAACCTCTCGTCGCCTTCGACGAGGAAACCGTCGCAGTTCCCCACCGAGTATATCTCCGCTTTCTCTCCGCAAAGGACGGAGGAAACGTCGTAAACGGCTATCGGTATCCCCGTATTCTTATACAGAAAACCGAGCGCCTCGCGATAACTTTTAACGGGGTATATCCTGACCGAAAATTGCTTTTTCTCTCTTCTCGGCGTCTTGTATGCCCTGTCGAAATTTCCCAGCCATTTTAA
>ONQV01000069.1 GCA_900320065.1 uncultured Eubacteriales bacterium
GCCGCCGAACCGGTAAAATAAAGTCCGATTGCCGAACCCGCGCCGCAAAGCCCCGCGCAGATTGCAAGCCCTAAAACTGCCAATGCTTCTCCTGTCATAATTACCTCCGTTAAACAGAAACGCTTTTGTTTTTATTTCGTTACGTAAATATATTTCAAATCCGAACCGATAGGTTTGAATTTATTACCTTCGCCCGTGTAAAATTTACCGAAAAATTCGATATACTGCAACCTGCTGTCGTGAATATACGCACCGAGCACGCCCATAGCAATGTTAAAAGTGTGCCCGATAAGAATAACCGCTCCGCCGAACACGTAGCCTATTGCACCGCTTGCAAAAAGATCCGAACCTATACGATTAAAAGTTGTCGCGATTATCATACCCGAAAGCATAAGCCCGAAAAGACGTGCGTAACTCAAAATATCGCTGAAAATACTTATAAGCCCGTAAACCGCGCCGAAACTTTTTGATACTTTCCCGAACCCCTTTTCCTTTCTTCCTGCCGTAACCGACGCCAACAATAGCGCGGAAAGCATAACGATAAGCCCCGGCATAGCCGCCGTGTCGAAAAAGTTTTTAACGCCTGCATTCATATTTTCAAAGCCTTTTGGCATCAAATAATTTACAAGAAAATTAAAGGACGCAAACACAAAACCTATAAAAAACAACACCCAGCACAGTCCGTCGAAAATTCCGCCCGCAATATCGCCCGATTTAAAGAGATTAAGCGCTTTCATAAAGTAGCCGAACGCTATCTGTAAAACACCGAGCGCAAGACAGCATAAAAGTATCGTCATAAGTCCTGTTGGTTCTTGCCCCCCACCAGGTGGCACGGGACTCGGAAGCACCGAAAACGGCAAAACCGACAACCCAAACAGAGAATTAAACAGTATTCCGAAAATTACAGCGAAAAATCCGCCGATAGCGATATTGTACCAAAGTCTTCTCGTTCCGTTATCGACCTTTATTCTGCTTGCCAAAAACAGCCCCAGCGCTATCATTATAATACCGTAGCCGATATCCGCCATAATAACGCCCATAAACAGCATAAAAAAGAAGAACACCGCTTTATTCGGGTCTTTTTCCTTATAATTAGGCGTGGAATACATATCGGTAACGAATTCCGTCTGCCGTACTATAAAATTGTTTTTTAAAAGCGTGGGAACGGGCTCGTCTTCCTTCGGCGCGGCGATCTCTATAAAAACCGCGTCGGAAACCATATGAACGGCGTTTTCGACTTCCGCCGTTTTTTCCGTAGGAACGAAACCTTCTAAAATAAAAGTGGAAGCGGTACAGGAAAAATTTCCTTTTTCCCTTTCTTTTTCAAGTATAAAACCGTAATAATCGTAAAAAATTTTAAGGTCTTTAAGCGCGTCCGCGTCTTTGCAGACTTCTATGTAAATTTCTTCTTCGCGTTCGGAAAATTCTTGAATTTTTCCGTTGTTTTCAGCGATTTTTTCTTTTGCGGTACAATCGAATTTATACGAACAAGCGCTAAATTCGCCAGCCGATAAAACGTCGGCGACGGCTTGCGCGTTTTCGCGATGCGCGACGGCTAAAACGACCGAAACCTGACTTTCCGAAAGCACGGTAAAGTTTATAGCGCCGAGTTCCGAAAAACCCTTTTCTATCTTCGGTATCTCGTCTTTATTTACCGTACCGAAAAACACTTTGGTCGTTTTGGTATCGCAAAAATCGCTGAATTTTTCGTTTACCGACAAAAACGGCGCTAAACCGTTGTTAAAATTAACGAGTTTGCCCGTTTCCGCCTTAAAAAACGACAGTTCTTCGATAAATCCCCGCGCTTTTTTAACCGTATCGAGAACGGCGGCTTTTTTGCTTTCCGAACGGATAAATTCGTCGTAAGAAAGGAAAAAGTTTTTGAAGGAAGCGGCGTTTTTGGGATAATACTTTTTATTCTTCGATTTCTCGATTATTTCGGTATAAAAATCTATGACGCGCCCTATTTCGTCGTGAAGAGCGGAAATCTCGTCGATACTCTCGCTCGAAGAAACGCGAAAAGTATCGGCAAACTCTTCGGTTTCCGCAAGTTCCACACACCCCGTTTTATATAGCGCGTCAAGTATTTTTTCCTTATGAGCGTTTACGCCCATAAGTTTTATTTTAGACATTTCAACGATCGCCATTTCAGCCCGTAATATCCTTTACTATCTGTTCCGCGTAAAAATCTATCTTATCGGCGGCCGCTTTATTGATTTCTTCCGCACGAGCCTTTCCTTCGTCTATTATAGCGTCGTATTCTTTTGACGCGAGTTTTTCAGCGTCCTTTATTGATGAAGCGCGGTGCAATTTAAACACGGCGACCGCGCCGTTTTTAATTTTCTCACCTTTTTCGTCAGCAGATTGTTTTATATGCTTTGACGTTTCGGTAGAATTTTTAACGATTTCTTCGGCTTTTTGCTCCGCGTCTAAAATAGAAGCGATTATCTCGTTCATTGTTGCACCAAACAAAATTTTATTTTTATATATTATATTATAAG
Organism: uncultured Eubacteriales bacterium; assembly: GCA_900320065.1. Classification (GTDB taxonomy): domain Bacteria; phylum Bacillota; class Clostridia; order Christensenellales; family Borkfalkiaceae; genus UBA1259. The sequence goes on from ONQV01000069.1 coordinate 2,502, forward strand.
GAAAAAAATTCGTCAAGTTTTTTAAGGGCAATTATGTTTTTGAAACGCATAACGCACAGAAAAAAACTTTATTATATAGCGCAAAAGAGTTTTTTTGTAAAAAAATAAAAAATATTAAAAAAAGTTATTCAAATTACTTGCAATTTATGCGTAAATTTGGTATATTACAATAGCGATGGCAAGTTCGGGAGCATAGCTCAGCTGGGAGAGCATCTGCCTTACAAGCAGGGGGTCATAGGTTCGAGCCCTATTGTTCCCACCAAACCCCATCGTATAAATAATATGCGGGAATGGCTCAGTGGTAGAGCGTTGCCTTGCCAAGGCAAATGTCGCGAGTTCGAATCTCGTTTCCCGCTCCATTTTTTTATTAAGAGCAAACTTAATAAAGCAGGGCGCCATAGCCAAGTGGTAAGGCACGGGTCTGCAAAACCTTTACCCCCAGTCCGAATCTGGGTGGCGCCTCCAAAACCCGCCGAAGTGGCGAAATTGGCAGACGCAAGGGACTTAAAATCCCTCGGTGGCAACACCGTACCGGTTCAAGTCCGGTCTCCGGCACCAGATTATCGGAACGTAAATCGAAAAATCGATTTGCGTTTTTAAATAAATACGCTGCTATGGCTCAGTAGGTAGAGCACATCCTTGGTAAGGATGAGGTCACCGGTTCGAATCCGGTTAGCAGCTCCATTAAACCCCTTTTTCATAAATGAAAAAGGGGTTTTTGAATCACTGCTGATCCTTCGTGTTCCACGCCTTGCGACTTCAATTAGTTCCACTACAATTTATAATCAACCGTTAGAATCAAAAGACGTATTTACGAACTTTATATCCGCTATATAAAGCGGTTGATTATAATTATCATCATGATCTCCCCATACGAGATAGAATAGCGACGCCAACCCCTGATCGCCGGATTTCCGTACCGCAACTTCAAGCGTAAGCCAACCCGAATTACCTTTTGCAAACCTGTAAATTCTTGTGCCCGAACTGTTATACAGACGAATATTGTCATAACTGTTGAGATAGATAAGCCGCCTAAAATCATCTCCGCCGGCGGCGTTCCAGTTAATATAAAATTTTTCTGCATCAAACGTTGACGTAACGTACATTCTAAATCTCAAATATCTAACGTCGTCTCCAAGCCCTTCCGCATCTATACCGTCTATTTTCATAGGATAATTGTTAGAGTTATTGTCAGAGTTTTTTTTCGTATATTTTATCTGATAAATATCTTTATCCGCAAGATAATACGCTTCTTTGCCGGTCAAGTTGTAAAGTTTAGTCATTTCAACATAAGCCGCATCCTGATAGTTAACGAAACGGGCGTTACCGTTCGCCCCTTCTATCGCAAAACCTTGGTGCGTCATAGCGGAAGTTGAAAACCTTATCTCCGAAATATACAGCGGTTTACCGTTATTCGCGCTGTTGGCACTGAAAAATTTAGTATTTATGCCGTTAGTTGAATTACATACAAGTTCTACCGTAATCCAGCCTTCCTGCCCCAAAGGATAATCGTATAACGAGTTGCCGTTTTCGTCGAACAAGCTTATATTCCTATAAGACTTAATACCGCCGGATCTAAGCGACTTTGCGTCTTTACTGTTCCAATACACATAGAAATACTGCATATCGTAATCGCTTGTAATATACATTTTAAATGTAAGTTTCTGAACGGACTCGGAAGAAAGCACGCTTTTCGTAACGCCGTCTATCGCCAAAACGTTGCCCGTATTCGTCGTTGCGTTGATATAATTTATTCTGTACACCTCTTTACCGCCGTTATAATACGCTTCCTCTCCAGATAAACACAATTTGTCAATACGAAGATCCGCACTGTCGGCACTGTTTATCAACCGCCCGTTACCGTCCGCGCCTTCTATCGTAATTCCCTTTTTAGTCAAATCGTTCGTGGATAATTTCGCTTCCGAGATGTATAGCGGTTTATCTTTATTTGCGTTACTAGCAGAATAAACGTTATATAAAACGGTATCAAGGTCGCTTGCGGACGAACAGGCAATCTCCACAGTTATCCAGCCCGTATTCCCCACGGGATAATCGCCTATACTGCTCCCATACTCGTCAAACAACCTTATATCACTATAAGCGCAAAGGTCGTCGTAATCAATTCTACGCAACGTGTCTTCCGTCGTGCCGCCTTGATAACCGATAACAAACTCGGATAAATCGAAATCTTCCGTAACGTAAATTTTGAAAGTCAGTTTCTTTATACCGTTACCCGTAATATACCCCGAAGTTATGCCGTGTATGCCGACAGGAATCGTTCCGTCCGAATTAGAATATGTAATAGCGTAAACGGGCTTGCCGTCGTTGTAGTATCCGTCTTCCATAGTAGCGTTTGCGTTTCTTATAGTTATATATTCAGAACTTTCCATAAAATACCCGATAGTGTCGCCGCCATAAGATATCGGTAAAGCGTTATAGGAAGTAGCGACGGGCATTATTTCCAAATCGTCGTACAAAGTTTCGGGATCGCTCGAAATATAATATTTATCGGCGATTTTATCATACACCGCGCCGGCGGCATTATAATCCGCTTTATAAAGTATTTCGTCGAAATAATCCTGAATACCGTACGTTGCGCCCGCACCGTTTTCGTTCGCCATTTTGACCACGGTGCCGAAACTGCGCTTATCGGCGGGCACG
>ONQV01000073.1 GCA_900320065.1 uncultured Eubacteriales bacterium
TTGGTGAGACGAGTGAGTGAACTATCGTGACGCGATCGGCGGCTACCCCGTAGCGACACGCTATTCCGTCGCTTCGCTCCTTACGTCCGTCATTTGACGGGCAATCCACCGTTATTGTTTTTCCGATTTTTTCGACTTACCGTCTTTCGTTTTCTTTTTCCGTTTCTCTATTTTTTTATTTATATCGTCCAAAATATCTTGAACGGTGTTCTTTTCTTTTTTGCGCGTTTTTTCCTTTCTTTCGGGTAGGGGATCGGCGTTAAACGGCATAACCGGTTTTTCCGTTAAAGTCCTTACTTCGAGTTGCGTGAACGGCACCGCGATACCGTTGCGTTTCAACTCGTTGTACACGTTTTCGACGATATAATAATACACGTCCCAGTAATCCGCGGAATCGCACCAGCAATTCGAGAAGAAATCCAGACTGCTTTGTCCCAGCGTTTTTAAGCGGCAGAAAGGCGCGGGGTCGAGATAGACGGCGCCGTTGCTTTTCATAACGTCGGTAATAATTTTCTTGACTTGTTCGACGTCGGATGCGTAAGCGACGGAAAACGTTAAATCCACGCGGCGACGCGGGTTTGCGCCTGCGTTCACGACGGCGTTATTGACTATCATAGAGTTAGGCATAGTTATTTTTTTGTTGTCGATAGTCATAAGCGTGGTGAATAAAAAGTTTATTTCTGTAATAAACCCGTCCGAACCCGCAACGCTTATAAAATCGCCCTTTTTAAACATATGCGTCGAAACGATAACGATACCGTTAGCAAGATTCGCTATATTCGTTTGGAGTGCCATACCGATAGCGAGAAGAACGGCGGAAACGGCGGTTAAGATTCCCGTAATTTCCACGCCGATAAGGCTTAAAAGCACTAATATCAATATAAGCCACAGTACGAATTTGATGATGGCGACGAGAAACGCCTGCGCGATTTTTTCCATTTTGGTGCGCGAAAATATCTTTCTGAAAATCGTGCAGATTAGTTTTATCACTATTATTCCGATAAGCAGCGCCGCGAAGAAAGTAATGATAGACATATAACTATTCGTAAAATAATCCTTTATTTGTTGCCATATTTCGGCGAAGTCCATATAATACTCCTTGAAACTTAATTTTTTCGTTTATTAAAAAACAGTATAATATCGGTGGTCAAAAAAGTCAAGTTTTTCTTAATGAGAGTTAAAAATCAGTTGACAAACGCCGATAAAATCTACTATAATATCGACAAAGGAAACAGGGAAATGAAGATAAACCGTTACTTTTATTTCGGATATTACTTTAAAAAGCCATATTGAAATAATATCGGTTATTTTTTGCCTGTGTAAATTTTAACGAATAAAGACGTAAAAAGACCGATAGAAAATCGGTCTTTTTTGTTTATAGAAAATTCAAGCGTAGCGAAGGTATTTATTATGATCATCGTTGTAAAAAAGGATTGTGACAAAAAACAGTTTGATAATCTCGTAAAGTGGGTAACGCGTCAGGGCGTCGGAACGGATATTTCGGTAGGTAGCAATTCTACCGTGTTAGGGCTTATCGGCGACACCGCCAAAATCGACATAGACCTTGTTCGCTCTCTCGATATCGTCGAAGACGTAAAGCGTATTCAGGAGCCGTATAAGTGCGTGAACCGTAAATTTCACCCCGACGACACGATAGTTGACGTGCACGGTGTCAAGTTCGGCGGGGACAATTTCCAGATAATAGCGGGGCCGTGTTCGGTCGAATCGGAAAAACAAATAGTTTTTGTCGCCGAAGAAGTCAAAAAAGCGGGCGCTTCGGTATTGCGCGGCGGGGCGTTTAAGCCCAGAACTTCGCCGTATTCCTTTCAGGGGCTACGGGAAGACGGATTGAAACTTTTATTAAAAGCGAAAGAAGAAACGGGCATGCCCATAGTTACCGAAATAATGAGTATAAGGCATATAGACCTTTTCCGCGACGTGGATATAATCCAGATAGGTGCGCGGGATATGCAGAACTTCGAACTCTTAAAGGAAGTCGGCAGGCTCAATAAACCGGTAATGATAAAGCGCGGGCTTGCAAACACCGTCGAAGAGTGGCTTATGAGTGCCGAATACGTTATGAGCGAAGGTTGCAAAGACATTATTCTCTGCGAGCGGGGGATAAGGACTTTCGAGCCGTACACGAGAAACACGCTCGATTTATCCGCGATACCGCTCGTTAAAGAACTCACGCATCTGCCTGTTATCGTCGACCCGTCGCACGCTTCGGGGCTTGCGCGGCTGGTTAAACCGTTATCGCTGGCGGCGGTGGGCGCGGGCGCGGACGGGCTTATGATAGAAGTCCACAACGACCCGATGCACGCGCTTTGCGACGGCGCACAGTCCGTCCGTCCCGAAGAATTTAAGGATATAGTCGATAAGATAGACGTTATGCTTCTGCTCGTAAACAAGCACAGAACGGTATGAAGATAGGGATAATCGGTTTAGGGCTTATGGGCGGTTCGTTCGGAAGAACGCTTATCCGCCGCGGGTTTACGGTGTACGGTTACGACGTAAATACCGACGCGATGCTTAAAGCCGAACTTATGCGCGCTTTTACCGCGCCGCTTACCGAAGAAAACGCGAAAACCGTCGATCTTTTGGTTTCCGCTGTAAAGCCGAGTCTTTTTAAGGATGCTACCGAAAAATTTTTACCGTTATTGAAAAGCGGCGCTATCATTTCGGATTTTTGCGGCGTAAAGCGCGAAACGGTAAAGGTAATGCGCGAGTGGGCGAAAGTTTACCCCGAACTTTCCTTTATCGGGGGACATCCTATGGCGGGCAGGGAATTTTCGGGCATAGAACACTCGTCGGTAATCCTGTTTGAAAAGGCGTCTATGATACTCGTACCCGTGAAAGCGGACATATTCGCCGTCGACAGAATAAAGGAATTTTATCTTTCGGTCGGGTTTTCGAAAGCGGTCATTACCGACGAAGATACTCACGATAAAATAATAGCGTACACTTCGCAACTTTGCCATATAGTATCGAACGCGTTCATAAAGAATAAGCGTGCGGAAAACCGTGCGGGATATTCGGCGGGAAGTTTCAGGGATCTTACGCGCGTTGCCCGTATGGATCCCGAGATGTGGGCGGAACTTATTTTCTTAAACCGCGACAACGCCCTTTTAGAACTCGACGAACTTATGGATAATCTTAATAAATACCGTGCGGCGATAGCGGAAGGCGATAAAGATAAACTTCGCGCGCTTTTCGCCGAAGGCAACGAAAGAAAAATAAAGATAGAGCAAGGGAAAGAAAACGATGTATGAACTTACCGTGCGCGCTTCTAAAAAGTATAAAATAACGATAACGAAAGGCTTGGGATTGTTCCGCGCCCGCGTTTTGCCGCTTGTTAAGGGCGAAAGCGTAGCAATAGTTACCGACGACAGGGTGAACGGGCTTTACGGCGATATTTTAGACGAGTTTTTCAGCGATAAACGGGTTATAAAGATAGTTATAAAACACGGCGAAAATAGTAAGAATTCCGCGAACTATCTGCGTATAATAAACGCGCTTGCGGAAAACGACTTTACGCGCGAAGATACGGTTTTGGCGTTCGGCGGCGGTGTGGTCGGCGATATCGCGGGGTTTGCGGCGTCTACTTATATGCGCGGAATAACGCTTATAGCAGTTCCGACGACGCTTCTTGCCGCGGTGGACTCTTCGGTCGGCGGAAAGACCGCCGTAGACCTTAAAACAGGCAAAAATCTTCTCGGGACTTTTTACCAGCCGTCCGCGGTATATATAAACACGGAATTTTTGAAAACTCTTCCCGCTAAAGAGATCAAAAACGGGCTGGGCGAAGTTATTAAGTACGCGTTTTTATCGGATACCGTAAAAATTGCAGACCTTAAAAACGTAGACGGCGATTTGATTTACAGATGCCTTAAAATCAAGCGCGATATAGTGGAAAAGGACGAAAAGGAAAAGGGCGAACGCGCGTTACTTAATCTCGGACACACTTTCGGGCACGCAATCGAAAAACTTTCGGGGTATAAGTTAGCGCACGGCGCTTGCGTGGCGAAAGGGCTTGTTTACAGTATCGAAATATCTAAAAGGCTTTACGGGCTTTCGGATAAAACCGTTTCCGAAATGTACGGATTATTAAAAAGCGCGAAGCACGACTTATCGTGCCCGTTTTCGGCGGAAAGTCTTGTCGCACAGATAATCGCGGATAAAAAGCGCAAGGGCGAAAGGATCGACTTCGTGGCGCTTAAAGGTATAGGCAAGCCCGAAATAACGGAAATAAAAATTTCCGACCTTAAAAAGATGGCGGTCGATTATGAAAGTAAAATTAGCGCCTTTTAACGCGGCGGGCACGGTATTCGCGCCGCCGTCCAAATCTTTCGCGCACAGATATATAATAGCGGCGTTTCTGTCAGGCAAAAAGTGCGTTATAGAAAACGCGGGCGACTCCGACGACGTAAACGCTACGATAGGCGCGCTTAAAAGTTTAGGCGGGATAATAGAAAGAAAGGGCGAAACCGTTATAGTTTCGGGAAGATCGCCCGTCGTTCACTCGGTCGTCGATTGTAAGGAAAGCGGTTCGACTTTGAGATTTTTATTGCCGATAGCGGCGGCACTCGGTATAGACGCTTTCTTTACGGGCAGCG
>ONQV01000059.1 GCA_900320065.1 uncultured Eubacteriales bacterium
TTTTTCTTTATTCTGAAAAGGACAGAAAGGCTGCCGCGGCTTGCCGCGACCTTGGACTTAAATTCCCCGAAGTGACGAGTTGGATAAGGGCGAACAAGCAAGATTTTCAACTCGTTAAGGATATGGAAATAAAGGAGACGGGAATACTCGTAAGTTGTTCGGACTATCATATCTTCAAGAAAATGAACCTGACCCGTGCGCAAGCGATGGATAAATATCTCGGCACGGTAAAAGACGCACTTTCCGCAGGGATACGTCCGAGATGCCATTTCGAAGACATTACCCGCGCCGATTTTTACGGATTCGTTATCCCGTTCGCAACGGAACTTATGAGACTTATGGACGAAAGCGGCGTTCCGATAAAGATAAGGGCGTGCGACACGATGGGGTTCGGCGTTAATTTTTCGGGCGCGGCAATCCCTAGAAGCGTACAGGGCATAATTTACGGTTTAAAGCACTACGCGAGAGTTCCGAGCGCGCTTTTAGAGTGGCACGGGCACAACGACTTTTATAAAGTCGTAACCAATGCCGATACCGCGTGGCTTTACGGCTGTGCCGCCGTTAACTGTTCGCTTTTAGGCGTGGGCGAAAGGACGGGCAACTGTCCGCTTGAAGCGATGGCGATAGAATACGCTTCGTTTAAGGGCAGCGACGACGGGATGGATTTTACGGCTATAAGCGATATCGCGGATTATTTCGAAAAGGAAATAGGTTACGAGATACCGCCGAGAACGCCGTTCGTGGGGAAGAGTTTCAACTCGACGAGAGCGGGTATTCACGCCGACGGAATGCTGAAAAACGAAGAAATATACAACGTTTTCGACACCAAAAAAATATTGAACCGTCCTATGACCGTGGCGATAAACAATACCAGCGGGCTTGCGGGAATAGCGTACTGGATAAATCAGCATTACGAACTTACCGGCGCGGATAAAATTGCGAAGAGCCACGAAACTGTCGGTAAAATTAAAGAGATAATCGATAGAGAGTATGCCGACGGACGTTGTACCGTTATGACGGACGATGAACTTGACGCTATATTTGCCGCGGAAAATCCCGAGTTACATAAAAAATTCACTGTGAGATAGAAAAATTTTCTTAAACGTATTGTATTTTATATTAAAATATTGTATACTTTAACTGACAAAATTTATTAGGAGTATTTTTATGAAAATATTTTGCGGACCAAAAGGAACGGGCAAAACCAAAGCGATCATTGAATATGCGAATCAGGCTAAGGCTACGGCGAAAGGACACGTCGTTTACCTTACCGATTCCGACAAATACGCTTTCGAGTTGAAGTTGCCTATAAGATTTTTGAACACGTCGGACTTCGGCGTAAAATCCGAAGACGAATTCCGCGGTTTTATAAAGGGCATAGTTGCTTCTAACGGAGATAACGAATACGTGTTTATTGACGGGGTCGCGAGAATTTGCGGAAAAACGCTTGGTGAAATAAACAGCATATTCAAGACGATGGAAGAACTTGAAAAGGAATTCGGCGTTAAATTCGTTTTAACTTGCAGCGGCACGAAAGAAGATTTGCCGGACTTTATATTAAAGTACGTCGATTAACTTGCTTTTTAACTTAAATTTTAGTAAAATAAAAGTCGGGAAATCTCGGCTTTTATTTTTTTAGGAGAAATTATGCGATTTTTAAGCACTCGCGGTGGTAGCGTCGCGAAAAACGCCGCCATGGCGATAACAAAAGGATTAGCGGATGACGGGGGCTTATTCGTTCCCGAAAGTTTTCCGTGCGTTACGGAAGAACTTAAATCCATGCTTAAAATGGATTATGCCGAACGCGCCGCTTTTATAATAGGTAAATATCTTGAAGAATACGACCAAAAAGAACTGTATTTCGCTTGTAAAAAAGCCTATTCGGAATTTGAAGAAGGCGACGCCGCGCCCGTAGTTAAAATCGACGATAATCTGTTCGTACTTGAACTCTTTCACGGTCCGACGCTTGCGTTTAAAGATATTGCGCTCACGCTTTTGCCGTATCTTTTAAGAAAAGGTGCTTCGATTTGCGGCGCGAAAGAAACTATTTTGATTTTGGTCGCGACGAGCGGTGATACGGGGAAAGCGGCTTTAGAAGGCTTTAAAGATAAAGAGGGCGTTAAGATATGCGTATTCTATCCGTCGGAAGGCGTTTCGGATATGCAGAAATTACAAATGTGCACGCAAAGCGGCGACAACGTAAACGTGGTCGGTGTCAGCGGAAATTTCGACGATTGCCAGACCGCCGTGAAAAAGATATTTACGAGCGTAGAAGAGAACGAAAAACTTAAAGCCGAAAACGTAGTGTTATCGAGCGCGAACTCGATAAATTTCGGGAGATTAGTGCCGCAGGTCGCTTATTATTTTTCCGCCTATTGCGATTTGGTAAACGCGGGCGAAATATTGCTCGGCGATACAGTGGATTTTACCGTGCCTACGGGTAATTTCGGCAATATTCTCGCAGGGTATTACGCGAAAAAAATGGGTCTGCCTATCGGAAAACTTGTTTGCGCGTCGAATTCCAATAACGTGCTTACGGAATTCTTTTTAAGCGGAACTTATGACGTGAACAGAGAGTTTTTCAAAACGATGTCACCGTCTATGGATATTCTTATTTCCAGCAATCTCGAAAGGCTTATATTCGAATTGACGGGTAGGAACAGTGTTCTTACCGCGGAGCGAATGAGCGATTTAAGGAAAATCGGTAAATATTCGCTTTCAAGATCGGAACACGACGCGATAGGAAAGGTGTTTTTTGCGGATTATTGCGACGAAGAAGAGTGCAAAGAACAAATGCGCGATACTTTTGACGAATACGGCTATCTTTGCGATCCGCATACTGCCGTGGCGCTTAAAGCGGCTGGCGTTTATAAATCGGTACATGGGAATAATAAAATGGTCGTGCTGTCAACGGCAAGCCCCTATAAATTTTCGCAGAACGTTTTAAGTGCGATAAGCGGCAAGTCCGTGAAAGATCCCTTCGTTGCGGCGGAAACGCTTGAAACTCTGTCAGCCGTGCCGATTCCCGAACAAATATCGCAGTTAAAATCGAAAGAAAAGAAATTTACAAAGGTTATAGACAAAGCGGACGTAGCAAAGGAAGTTTACGCGTTCGCGGTTAAATAAAGGACGGTTATGGAAGACAAGAAAACGCTTTTCAGCGCTATACAGCCGAGCGGGATACTTACTATCGGCAATTATCTCGGGGCACTGCGCAATTTCAGAAAATTACAGGACGATTATAACGGCATTTTTTCGGTTGCCGATTTGCATACGCTTACGGTAAGGCAAGATCCAGCAACGCTTCGCAAAAACGTTTACGAACTCGCCGCGCTTTATCTTGCTTGCGGTATAGACCCCGAAAAGTCGGTGCTTTTCGTGCAATCCCACGTTTCCGCACACGCGGAACTCACTTGGATATTAAATACTATTTGTTATCCAGGGGAACTTTCCCGTATGACGCAGTTTAAGGAAAAGAGCAAGTCCCACGAAGACAATATCAATATGGGGCTTATGGATTATCCCGTGCTTATGGCTGCGGATATTTTATTGTATCAGACGGATATTGTGCCCGTCGGCGCTGATCAGAAACAGCACTTAGAACTTGCGCGCGATATCGCTATACGTTTCAACAACAGATTCGGCGAAACATTTAAAGTGCCCGAAGGTTATATCCCGAAAACCGCCGCGAGAGTTATGAGTTTGCAAGAACCGTCTAAAAAAATGAGTAAGTCCGACGCAAACCTTAACGCGTTTATCTCTATGGACGACGATAAGGATACCGTTGTGAGAAAATTCAAGCGTGCGGTAACGGACAGCGATAACAGGATAATTTTCAGCGAAGAAAAACCGGGGATAAGCAATCTTATCACTATATATTCCGCAGTCTGCGACAAAACGATAGAAGAAACGGAAAAAGAATTTTCAGGCTTCGGTTACGGCGATTTTAAATTGAAAGTAGGCGAAGCGGTAGCCGACCTTGTCGAACCTATAAGACAGGAAAAGAACAGACTTTTGGCGGCAAAGGATTACATTGACGACGTGCTGAAAGCGGGTGCAGAACGCGCCGAGCGGATCGCTTATAAAACGCTTGCAAAGGTTTATAAAAAGGTCGGCTTGGTTCCGAGAAAAAGAGACTGAAATGTTCGGCTATCTGACTACCGATTTCCCTAATCTTTACGTTAAGGATGTCGTTTTGTATAAAGCCGCCTATTGCGGGTTATGCAAAAGCATAGGGCGTACGTGTGGAACAAAAGGTAGATTTTTACTTAATTACGACCTTACGTTTTTATCGGTGTTTATACACAACGTTCTCGGCGAAGATTTTGAAATAAAAAAACAGAGATGTATTCTGCACACGATAATAAAGCGTCCCGTCGCCGTTCCCGACGCGCTTTCGATGCGGATAGCCGCCTTAAACGTTATTTTAGCCTATTATAAACTTTCCGATAACGTTATCGACGAAGGGAAAGGCAGGTTAAAACGTTCTTTTTTCAAAAGAGCGTACAAGAAAGCGAAAAAAGCCGAGCCGATTTTAGATAATATCGTCAAAAAACATTACGACGATCTTCGTACGCTGGAAAAATCAGCTTCGGACAGTGTGGATTTTGTCGCAGACCCGTTCGGAACGATGATGAAAGAGATAACGGCGGAACTTATTAAGGATAAATTTACCGACAATATAGGCGAACTTACTTATAATCTCGGTAAATGGATATATCTTATCGACGCGCTTGACGACTTCGACAAAGATAAAAAAAGCGGAAGTTTCAACGTGTTTATAAACGCCTACGCCGATATCGGCGATAAAAAAACCTTGCTAACCGAAAAGAAAGGGGATTTGGAGTTTATTTTCGGCGAAATACTTTCAGCGGTGTATCGGACGGCAAATAACGTGTCGTATAAATTTAATCACGATCTTACGGACAATATTCTTTATAAAGGGATTTTTGAACGGACAAAAAGTATAATGGAGTATAAAAAATGCAAGAATACTACAAAATTTTAGGTGTAAACGAAAACGCGACAGATGCGGAAATAGACGCACAGTACGTTAAACTTAAAGAAAAATATTCGCGCGAGCGTTTTTACGAAGGTGAAATAGGCAATGAAGCGGCAAGGAATCTGACGAAACTTGAAACCGCTTATGCCGAACTTAAACAAAACAGGGGGAACACGGTGAACGAAAACGGTACTTCCGCTAATTTTTCCGACGTGGAAAATCTTATAAAGAACGGAAATCTAAACGACGCGCAAAGCCGTCTTGACGACGTGTCCGACAGGAACGCGGAGTGGCATTATCTTCAATCGGTCGTTTTTTATAAAAAGAACTGGATGAACGAGAGTAAAAAACAGTTAGAAATCGCGCTCAATATGGATCCGCATAACCAGAAGTATTCCGACGCGTATACTAAACTCAAACAAAAGATCTCTTTCAGCGAAAATCAGTTCAGATCGGGTAACGCCCAAGGCGATAATTATTCCGGCGAAGAAAGACAGATGGGGGGAAGCGGCGCAAACGATTGCTTATCGTTTTGCGCGACTTGGTGTTGTATGAACCTTTTATGCAATATGTGTTGCAGATAAAATGAAAAGCAGAGTAATAACTGTTTCGGCAATATCGGCGGGGCTTGTTTCTATTTGCCTCGCCTTAGGTGTTTATGTGGGGTTTGCCGACGTTTTCGCTTTGATACTGTCGTCAGTATTCGTTATACTGCCTTTATACGTTAAATCTTATAAAGGTTGCGTTATGACGTATTTAGTAGGCGGTACTTTGGGGCTGATATTCGGGTGGTTTAATTTTTTATACTCTTTCGTTTTTCCCGCGTATTTTGCTTTTTTCGGTTTATTTCCGATTGTAAACGCCTTTTTAAAAGATAAAAAATTAAAAAAATATATTTTACATATTATCGGGCTTTTGTGGTGTGTCGCGGCATTTTACGGAATATTTTTATATTATACTTTCGTTATGGGGCTGGATTTTGCGAATCTTCCGGAAAAATTTTCGTGGCTTAACGATTATGCGGTATATGCGGTAGGGGTTTTCAGTGTTATTTTCTATTTTATTTACGACAGGTTTTTAACGGTAGTACGGGCGCTTACCGACAGATATTTGGG
>ONQV01000075.1 GCA_900320065.1 uncultured Eubacteriales bacterium
AAAAAACGTAAAGAATTAAAGAAAGTAGATAAAGGTCAAGTTCATATCCAGTCTTCTTTCAACAACACTCTCGTTACTATAACCGATATGCAGGGCAACACCGTATCGTGGTCGAGCGCGGGCAAACTTAACTTTAAGGGTTCGCGTAAGAGCACGCCGTTTGCGGCGCAGATGGCTGCGGAAGACGCGGGCAAGGCTGCGAGAGAACAAGGTATGCGTTCCGTAGAAGTGTACGTAAAAGGCCCCGGCGCGGGCAGAGAATCGGCGATACGCGCGCTCGCGAATTGCGATCTCGAAGTAAGCCTTATTCAGGACGTTTCGCCCATCCCGCACAACGGATGCAGACCGCCCAAAAAACGCAGAGTATAAAGGAGAAAAGATAAATGGCTAAATATACTGATTCCAAGTGTCGTTTATGCAGACGCGAAGGCGCGAAACTCTTTTTGAAAGGCGAAAGATGCTTCAAACCCACCTGCGCTTTTGAAAGAAGACCCGTTGCCCCCGGTCAGCACGGTATGGCAAGAAAGAAAATAAGCGAATACGGCTTGCAACTTCGCGAAAAGCAGAAATGCAAGAGAATTTACGGCGTTTTAGAAGGTCAGTTCAGAGATTATTTTGAAAAGGCCGACAGAATGAAAGGCATCACCGGTGAAAATATGTTGTCGCTTTTAGAAAGAAGGCTCGATAACGTTATTTACCGTATGGGAGTAGGTTCTTCGCGTTCGCAGGCTCGTCAACTCGTAACTCACGGACATTTTACAGTCAACGGCAAGAAGGTGAATATCGCTTCTTACTGCGTAAAGGTCGGCGACGTTATCGCGGTCAAGGAAAACAAGAAGGGCAACAAGTATTTTGAAGAGATAAAGACGATGAAAGTCGGTTCTATGCCCAAGTGGCTTGAATTCGACCCCGAATCGCTTTCGGGCAAAATACTCGCTAACCCGACGAGAGAAGATATAGCCGACGTAACGATTAAAGAAAATATGATCGTCGAGTTGTATTCTAAGTAATAAACGGTAAAAAATCAAAACGAATAAAATTCGATGGGGTTTATCGGGGGGAAGTTTAGGTTTTCCACGCCGAAAACAGGAATTCCCGATAGCCCTAAATCGGAACTATTTTTTAAGGAGGATATTTTCCTATGATGGAAATTGAAATGCCGAAAATAGCAGTGGAAGAAAACGAAGAAAGAAGTTACGCAAAGATCGTCGTCGAACCTTTGGAAAAGGGCTTCGGCTTAACGCTCGGAAACGCACTCCGCAGGATATTGCTTTCCGCACTCCCCGGTGTCGCTATCCAGAATATCAAGTTCGCGGAAGAGTTGGGAATAAAGCACGAATTTTCTTCTATTCCCAAGATAAAGGAAGACGTAACCGAAATAATCCTTAACTTAAAGTGCGTCGCGATAAAATCAAGTTGCCTTGATAAAGACTACAAAAAGACGGTCAAACTCGAAAAGGTCGGACCGTGCGTAGTTAAAGCGGGCGATATCGCGAGCGACGCGGAAATCGAGATATTAAACCCCGACCAGTACATTTGTACTATCGACGAAGGCGGCAAACTCGATATGGAACTTACCGTCGGCAGGGGCAGGGGTTATCAACCCGCTTTCGAGCATAAGGTAGACGTTATCGACAATATCGCGATAGACAGTATCTATACGCCCGTTAAAAAGGTGAGTTACGACGTTTCGGCGACGCGTGTCGGGCAGAGCGTTGACTTTGACAAACTTACTTTGGAAGTGTGGACGAACGGCGCATTTAGCGGGCGCGATATCGTAAGCCTTGCGGCGAAGATAATGGAAGAACATATCAAAATGTTCGTTTCCTTATCCGAAGTCGGGAATATCGGTATTTTAGTACCGCCCGAAGAAGACAAAAAGACCAAGATCTTAGAGATGACTATCGAAGAAATGGATTTGTCCGTGCGTTCTTATAACTGCTTGAAGAGAGCGAATATTCACACGGTCGAAGACTTAACCAAGAAAACCGAAGACGATATGCTTAAAGTCCGTAATCTCGGCAAAAAATCGCTTGACGAAGTTATATTGAAACTCGAAAGTTACGGCTTGAAATTACAGGACACGGAGGACTAAACAATGGCAAGGAAATTAGGCTTAAACGCTACGCAAAGGATGGCGCTTATCAAAAATCAGGCTTCCGCACTTTTGTGGTACGGAAAAATCGAAACGACCGAAGCGAGAGCGAAAGAAGTCGCTTCGTATTGTGCAAAAGTTTTGACGCTTGCGGTAAATAACTATGCGGACACCGTTGAAACGCAGGTTAAAGTTGCCGACGATAAGGGCAAGGAAACGACCAAAACCCTTATAAAGGACGGCACGAAGAAACTCAACGCAAGAAGAAAGATAATGTCGATGGTTATCGATTTGCAGGAAATTCAGGGCGATAAAGAAACCAAAGCGGACTTTAAGAAGAGAACCCGCGCGGTAAAGAGCCCGCTTATCGAAAAGATTTTCGACGAATACGCGCCGAAATACGCTACCCGTAAAGAAGAAAAAGGGCAGGGCGGCGGATATACGAGAATATATAAGTTAGGACCCCGCAAGGGCGACGCCGCAGATATGGCGATTATAGAACTCGTTGACTAACATTAAATAAAAATTAACACACAGTCCCGAAACAATCGTTTCGGGACTGTGTGTTTTAAAGCGTTATAAAATATTGCAAATTCCGCTAAAATGTGCTAAAATTATTTTACGACACAATTTAATATTTATTTGAACGGGTATAACTTCGGTAGTGATATACTGCTTTTCGCATTATAAAATCGTTTAGGTGGATAGAGTAATAAAATTGTGTCGCAACAAGCGAAATTGTACGTTCTTACGGTGTGCCGTTTCGTAAAAGCGGCACATTTTTTATTTTAAGGAGGTTTTGTAATGAAAAAATTTTTGTCGTTAATTTTAGCAATATATTTTATAATTATGTGTTTTTGCGGTTGTGGTAGCGATAATAAAACAGAAAAACAAAATATGGAAAATGTTGTTGTTGACGATAATTCGCAATATGATAAAAATTCGAATAATTTAACGCATAGTGTTTTAATAACGGAAAATAATTTTTTTGAATTTTTTAAAGTGAATGGGCTATGGACTGATGAATGTACAAGCAATAAAAATACCAACAATAAAATTGTTTCATATGATGTAAAAACAGTATTGAGTTTAAGTATCACCCCATATCATAATGGGTATGTCTATTATACGGGGAATTTGGGTTTTAATTTGGAAATTGATTGGGCAACTGAGTCTTATTCCCAAATAACTCCTTATGGTGATATTATAAAAAATACGGGCACAATATCTTTGAATTATACCGGAGAAGATAAGGTTGAAATTGTATTTAAAAAATTAATACCTTATGAAGATAGAAATAAAATATTAGATTTTATTCCATATAAAAGTACAGATGTTAGTTCAGATGGTTTATATTACGGTACGAGCGTCATTCGTAATTTTGAAATAAAGTCAATTTATTTATCTGATGATTTTAAGGCAACGTATATTCATGCAGGAACAAGCGGAAATAAGGCATTGACCTATTCTTCTTTTATTATTGATAAATATAACTACAATAAATATTTCAGTTTGAATTCCACTAAAAATTATACAGATAATATTTGTACGTATACTATTAATCCGATAGGCAGTCTTGAAAATTACGATTACGATATTATAGTAATTATGGCTGACGGCACAAAATATAGTCTTAATAGGGCAGGTAAATTAGAAATAAAATCGGAAGATGTGTTAAGTTGGGAAATACAAGACATTAACGGTACGATAGACGTGTATCCGACAAGAATAATATAAAAAAATATTTACAATCTACGACGCCCCGCTTTTTAGCGGGGCGCTACTTGTTGTATTAATTACTGTTTCATTTTATTTTTTATCGCGTTAAAGGTTTCGTCGGAAATGACGTGTTCTATTCGGCACGCGTCGTCGGTCGCCGTTTCGGGGGAAACGCCTATTTCCGTTAAAAGCGAAGTTAAAACCGTGTGCCGTTCGTATATCTTTTCCGCAACACATCTGCCTTTTTCGGTTAAAACGATATATCCGTTGGTATCGAAACGGATATAATTTTCCGCCCTTAAAATACTCATAGCGCGCGAAACGCTGGGTTTCGAGTATTTAAGATACTCGGCAACGTCAATAGACCTTACCGCGCCTTTTTCTTTTGACAAAACCAAAACCGATTCCAGATACATTTCACCCGATTCCTGAATTTTCATAACTTTCCCTTCCTTTTAATATATTTTAATATCAAACGCAAAAAAAGTCAACTTAACATAAAGGGGACTTTTTTTTAATACAATGTACTGTGAAACTCTGCGACACGGAAATAGGCGATAAGGTAAAAATAGCCGCCGTATATTGCAACGAA
>ONQV01000076.1 GCA_900320065.1 uncultured Eubacteriales bacterium
TAAAAAACGGTTGATAGGAGGGACAATCCCGGTAAATTTCAGCGGCATTTGCTCCACCGGCTCCGCTCTGGCCGGCATTGAGGGCATACTGCAAATCCAAACGCATCAGAGGATCGTAATCGTTTTTATCCAAAGCGCTGCGATAGACATCGCGGGCCGTGGAAATCTCTCCCAGCCGGCTGCAGGCGTATCCCAGCAGAAGCAGATTGGCGATCTGCAGAGTCGAACCGGGAAGCACGTCGCTTAAATCTTCGACTACCTGACTGTACTGACCGTTCTCCAAGCGCAGGATCGCCATAAAAAACAGAGCCATCGGTTCGGTGGGCATAACCCCCAAAAGCTGCTGCATAGTAGACAAAGCGGCTTCCTTCTGCCCCATCTGCCGCTGCGACAAAGCCAAAAGCACATTCACCCCAAGGAGGTCGGGATATAAGGCTATAGTGCTCGAAGGGGTCAAGGGCATGATCATGCGGAAGGAAGGCAGATACTTTTTAAACTTCGTTCCCAGCCCCTGCTGACAAAGCAAGGCCTTCTGGAAGTTAGCCGCGGCATCCTCGGCGCGATGATTTTCCAAATAAAAACAGCCGAGCAGAAAATAGCCGTCGGTGTACTGAGGATCGCTTTCAACAGCTTCTTTGGCGTTCTCCTCGACCCCCTGCTTATCGGCAGAAACACAGCAGCCGCAGGCTTGAGTAAAGGCGCGCTCCGCTTTCGAAGTGGTAACCCGCTTGACGATACTAACCTTAAAACGCCCCAGTTCCTGGGATTCCATATAATCAATTTCAGGGATCAAATCGCTGTCGTTCGACCAAGGACCTCGCTGCCAATACACGCCGCTTTGCCCTTTATGGCCGGTATCATCCCCTTTAATCAAACCAGATACTTCGTTCAAGCCCTTGCCGGCCAGTTTTCCGGCCAGACCCAAACTGCCTTTCAATGTGCCCAGAATATCCGACTGCTCTGCCATATTAATTCCCCGACAAGCTAATATATGCTAAAAATCAGGCCCAGGAATAAAAGCCCCCGGGCCTGACCAAACACTCTCGCTGACTAAATGCGGAAACACATCTCCGTACGCCCTAAGCGCAGGGTATCGCCGTCATGGAGTTCAATCTGCGTTTTAGGCACCAGTTTATTGCCGTTGATAAACGAACCGTTGGAAGATCCCATATCCTCATATAAGAAAGCGGTCGCCTGCCGCGTAATGCGTCCGTGACGGCGGGATATATAAGACCCGGTGTCAACCTCAGTCAAGTCTACTTCAGGGAAAATGCCATCAGCAGGCGAATTGCGTCCCAACAGAATGACCTCCCGATCCAGAGGGAACTCTACAGAAGTACCGCTGACAACTAACCTGGGACGCGCTACCGCAATCGGAACTACTCCGCTGGCCGAAGCAGGCGCGGAAACAGGCGCGGGGTTATCGTTATCGACGATTTTTATACGCGGCTTTTGGGGGCGAATTCCGCACCCGACAGTGCGCGTCGCTGGCTTTATACCCCTTCTTCGTCGCTCCGCGCGGCAGTCAGCGGCGAAGTGTACCGCGACGACTTGGGTAAGTTTTCGGCAATACGCGACGAACTTAAAAAGGGCTATCCCGAAGACATAAGGCGCAAAAAAATTTCCGCGCACGCGGCGCTTATGGCGCAGTCGGGGACTTACAACTACGAACGGTTGATTTCGCGCGGCGAAACGGGCGCGGCGAGCCTTGCCCTGTTCGAGTTCGTAAAACACGCGGTTTCGGTAATTTATCTTTTAAATAACGTATACGAACCGTTCTATAAGTGGGCGTACCGCGGTATGCGGGATCTTCCTAAACTTTCCGACCTTGAATTCGCGCTTACGGGGCTGACCGAACTTGGCAATTCCCGAAAAGAAGCAATCCAAAAACGGGAAATAATTCAGGATATTGCGACGATAATCACCGACGAATTCAAGATGCAAAAAATAACGACCGCCACCTGCAACAATCTCGACACGCACGCTTTCTCTATCGCCGACACGATAGAAGATCCCGAAATACGCAATATGAACCTGTTTGAAGGCGCGTAAACTTTGTGTTTATAAAAACACCGCCGTCGCAAAAATGCGACGGCGGCGTTCGTTTTATCCGTTTTTATTTTATTCGGAACGAAGCGCCACGACGGGATCTTTATTTGCGGCGATTCTCGCGGGGATAACTCCCGCAATCAGAGTAAGCACGAAACTCACTACGACGAGTATGACTGCGTCTACCACTCTTAAAGCGGCGATAGCGCCCGCGTTTTCGATAAAACTACCTATTATAAGGTTAATAGGTATTGTCAACAGATACGAAACCGCGACGCCCAAAAGCCCCGCAAACAGACCGATAAGGAAAGTTTCCGCATTGAATATCCGCGAAATATCTTTCTTTCTCGCACCGATTGAGCGCAAAACGCCGATTTCCTTGGTGCGTTCCACGACCGAAACGTAAGTAATTATCCCTATCATTATACTCGACACGACGAGAGATATGGACGTGAACGCGACAAGCACAATCTTAACCGCGTCGACAATCGAATTCATTGCGGAAAACAACATAGCCGTCGAATCGGAATAATGCACGATATTCAGTTTTTCCGTTTCGTCGTTTTCATCCCACTGTTTATTCCACTCGTCAAGGTGGGCTTTTATCGCTTCTTTCTCCGCATATCCCGCGGAATAAATAGATATTTTCTTTACGCGATCGTCCCCCGCAAGATTTTTTACGGTGCCGTCGTTGGACATTGTAAACCCTTTCAACAACATCTTTACTGCGGGCGGCGCTATCGAATACGCCATATACATATTGGGATCGGAATTAGTTTCCGACACGTTATCACCGTCTTTTGCCAGATACCACGAATATATCTTTATCGGATTTTTATCCGCATTGAAAGCGTCGACGCAAATTTGCGGACTGTGGGTCTCGTCTACCCCCCCGTCGCCGTCGTATACGAGTTTATTATCGTTTTTAATTCTTTCCTTAAATGCGGAAGTGTACGCAATCCCCGTATCAAGCACGCCGTTTTTTACGCCTTCTTTAAGTCTCGCTATACCCGTTATTTTTAACGTCAGATCGGGATCGGTCAACTGACCTTTGAAAAACGTTTTGTCGTACCAGTTTCCGTCGGGAGATTTTACGTACCTATTATCGTTTTTAAGATAATAAAATTCTTTCTCTTTCACTGCGTTAAAATCGACCGTTTTTTCACCGCCGAATTCAACGGAAGTATTAACCGTATCTATACCGTCAAGCGAACGGAAACCTAACAACGCAAGAGTTATATCGGATATTTCGTTGTATTTGTTCGTAACGAGTAAAAGTTCGTTTTCGTTCTCCGGCCATCTGCCGTTTTCGTCCACAAGTTCGTATTGCGACTGTAAAAGCGTTTCGTTATCGGGTATTTCGGTAATCGTCGGAATATAAGTTCTTATAAATTGAGACGAAATATTAAAGTTGGAGTTTTCAAGTTTGTCGTCGAACATTTTTTCAAGATACTTAACCAACTGATCTATGGGCATCGTAAATTCACTGCCGAAAACTCCTATGTCTGAATACAAATAATTGTTTATATCAAAGCCGTAACTGTTCTGCACGCTGTAAGCCCATTCCGTTTCGGTGTTTTCCGCCTTTGCGTTTTGTTCGTCGGCGTAATCGGTAACGTACTTTATATATTCGTCCGTAAGGTTGTTACTTTTTAACATATTAGTAAGGTCGCCGAACATAGCCTTCGTGTAAACCTTTTGGGTAATCTTTTGCGCAAGCATTTCGTCGGTAACTTCACGGTTCGTTAGTTTCTGGAAATCTTCTAAATCAATGGTCGCTTCGGATATAGTCAAAGGATAAGTCGAAAGAGTTTCTGACTGCAAACGGTTTATGTACCCCGAAAAACCCGTCGATACCGCAAGCACGAGCGCGATGCCGATTATACCTATGCTGCCCGCGATAGAAGTAAGCGTCGTTCTGCCCTTTTTGGTGCGCAAATTAGAAAAAGACAGCGCGAACGCCGTAGCGAATTTCATCGCCGCTTTGCCTTTCTGTTTTTTCTCTTTTTTAGCCTTTTTCTTATCGGGTTGTACGGTTTCGTCCGAAATCTCCTGCTCCGTTTTTTCTTGCTCCGCGCCTTCCGTAAAGGGATTAGTGTCGCCCGTCTTTTCCCCGTCTAAAAGATTTATTATTCTCGTCGAATATTTTTCCGCCAAATCGGGGTTATGCGTTACCATAATAACAAGGCGGTCGCGCGCGACTTCCTTTAACAAGTCGAGTATCTGAACGCTCGTTTCGGTATCGAGCGCGCCCGTCGGTTCGTCGGCAAGTATTATTTCGGGGTCGTTTACAA
>ONQV01000002.1 GCA_900320065.1 uncultured Eubacteriales bacterium
TATTTCGACAAAGTGTTTGCGGCGAATATAATCGACGTTGAGTCGTTATCTTTAAGTTCGGTAATAGTAAATAAAGAATACACGATAAACGACAATATAAACGATGCGATAGCGGCGCTGGGGGTAGAAATAAGCAATCTTAAATTGACCGTATTGTTGGATAATGAAGAGATACAGGTAGTAAACGGTAAGTTCACCGTTGACAAAACGGGGTATCTGGAAATCGTTTATACAGGAAGCGACGACGAACAACTGAACTATTTCGGATTTTATTCGGTGAACGTAAAAGACGGATTGCAAAGCATCGACGGATTATACAACGATTTAAGCGCGTCTTTCCAAAAATTCGTCGGCACGAAATCCGAGAGAGAATATCTTGAAGAATACCAGAACGCGCAAAGCGTTTGGCATATAACGGCAACGCAAAACGATACTTTTGCACCTATGGGCGAAGTTATGTCGGGCGTTGAAGAAAAAAAATATTATCAAGCGCACGAAAAAATGATTTTCCGCATAATGAGCGATAAAAGCGGGGCGTTTGTAATATATAACGATTACCCGAAAGGTAACGTAACGGACTGCACAATTTACCCTATGACGTCGAAAACGAATATCTGGACTTATTACGAAACGGATATGACAAACGTTATGAAGGTGTACGACAGATGGCAAAACCGTCAATCTTATCTTTATTGTTCGACGGCAAGGGAATTTTATTTCGACAAAGTGTTTGCGGCGAATATAATCGACGTTGAGTCGTTATCTTTAAGTTCGGTAATAGTAAATAAAGAATACACGATAAACGACAATATATTAAATTAACCGTATTGTTAGACAATGAAGAGATACAGGTAGTAAACGGAAAATTCACGGTTGACAAAACGGGGTGTCTGGAAATTATTTATACGGGGATCGACGACGAAGAGCGGAATTATTTCGGATTTTATTCGTTGATCGCAAAAGAATCGTTGATTGACGAAACTACGGGCTTATATAATGATTTCAGTGATTCGTACAGCGAAGTCGTAGGAACAAAATCCGGTCGCGAATGGTTAAGCGAATTTGAAAACGCAACGGGCGTTTCCAAATTTTACTCGACGGTAAACGACGCGTTTGTGTTAATAAGTTCAAACGCCGTTTCAGGATATTGGGACAAAGATTATTATTTGGCGCACGATAAGATGGTATTCCGCATCTATACCGATATATCCCAAGATATGATTTTGCAAAACGATTACGGCGATAATTATTTAACAGGCTTTACGGTAAGCAGAGACACGGAAAAGGCAGTAGGTTACTGGACCGATTACGAAGTTCCTATGTCGGAATTTATGAATATATGGGACAGATTGCAAAAACGTACTTCGTATGTATATTGTTCGCAAATAAGAACGATATATATCGACAGCATTTACGCCGTAAAGACCTTGAACGTAGTTTCGAATATTTCCGGCGAGATACATGCGGGGTCGCAGGTGTCTGTTGACGACAACATATCTACCGTGGTTGCAAATGCGGGGGTAGAGTTATATGAACTTAATTTAAAAGTGTTACTCAACAACAAAGAAATACCCGTGGTCGACGGAAAATTTACGCCTGACGAATCGGGATTGCTTGAATTTATTTATACGGCAACGGATGACAACGGGTTGCTTTATCGTGGAAGGTACGCTTATTTTATAAATTAACGGAATTTTCGAGAAGATCCCCGAAAATCGGGTAATTTCGGAGTTCGCTTGATTTTACGTATCGTTAAGGCGAATAAATATTGACGCAAAAAGGAGAAAAAATGAAAAAAGTATTATTGCTTGGCGATTCTATAAGAGAATGCTATCAGGAAAAAGTCGTGGAAAAAATAGGCGAAGGATATAAAATTTTTTATCCTAACGAGAATTGCAGATTTTCGGCGTTTACGCTGAACAGTTTAAGATATTGGTTCGAATATATTCCGAAAGATATCGACGTTATTCATTGGAATAACGGGTTATGGGATACGGCTTTCATTAATGGGGAAGATACGCCTTTTATATCTGTTGACGAATATATAGGCTATATGCAAAGAATCCTGAATGTTTTAAGAAAAGAGTGCCCTAACGCAAAAATAATTCTCGCGACTATAACGCCGACAAGGAAAGAAAAAGAATACAAGAAAGAGTCAAGGCATTTTGTCGGCGTGATTTCGAGATACAACGATAAACTTTTGGAAGCACTTAGAAACCAGGTCGACGGGATTAACGATTTGTATAACGTGGTTTTGCCGGAAGTAAACGAAATGATATGCGACGACTATATTCACTTAAACGAATACGGTAAAGAGAAATGTGCCGCGGCGGTTATACAAGCGATAAAAAGACTAAAATAGAGTTTTGCGATTAAAATGATAGAATAAAGTGAGATAGTCGCGGTAAAGACGGAGAAGCGTGACTAACTTCAAAATTTCCTTTTGGGTTGTGGGACATCTTGAACGGAGAAACAACGATTTCCCCGAAGGGGCGCAGGACGGCAATGGTAGATTTACCTTTGACACGTCAATACCGACGTGAAAGCATAAGGAGAAGAATGTCAAACCAGAATTACCTTTCCATTATAACTTAGGTAATTAGCTTTCGAAAGCGTAAATCCAAACCACGCGTTTTCTCGGTCAAAATATTGTAACAGGAGTAAAAAATGAAAAAGATCAAACTCGGCATTGTGGGGTGCGGGGGGATTTTTCGGTGTTCGCATTTGTCTGAGATTTTGGAACACGGTGATGAATTTGAAATCGTAGCCGTTTGTGACGTGATTAAAGAAAGGATGAATATCGAAGGTATTCCCGGAACGGTTAAAAAATATGAAAACTATATAGATTTAGTTAATGACGAAGAGGTGGAAGCGGTAGATATTTGTACTCCTAATTATTATCATTCCGTAATTTCGGTATTAGCCTTGGAAAAGGGTAAACACGTGTTATGTGAAAAACCCGACGCGGTTTCCGTAGCGGAAATGAAAAAAATGATTGACGCGGAAAAACGAAGCGGGAAAGTGATGATGGTGATGAGAAATTGTCGTTATTTGCCTGCCTCGAAATATTTTAAGAATTACGTCGATAGCGGCGGATGCGGCGAAATATACTGCGGAAAATGCGGCTATTTAAGAAGAAGGGGGATACCCGGTAAAGGCGGTTGGTTTACAACAAAAGCGTTATCAGGAGGCGGCCCGCTTGTCGATCTCGGCGTTCACATGCTGGATTTGGCGTTATACTTGATGGGAAATCCCAAAGCGGTTTCAGTAAGCGGTTGTACGTACAATAAATTTTCGGAAACGACGGTAAGCGATTCGGAAAATTCGAAATTCGGCGATAAAAAAGAAGACGGTATTTTTGACGTGGAAGATCTGGCTATGGGTTTTGTCAGGTTTGAAAACGGGGCGTGTTTGCAACTCGAATTCAGTTGGGCGTCAAATATTGAGAAGGAAGAATTTTTTGTTGAATTGCGCGGGACGAAAAGCGGTATCAGGTTTTCAAGCGACGACGCTAAAAACGTAATCTGGACAGAAAGGAACGGCGTGCTTGAAGACGTTTATCCCAAAACCGTAAGGAAATCGGGGCACGGCGGCGTGATCAAAAATTTTGCGGACGCGATAAACGGTAAGGCGAAACCCGATTATACTACCGAACAAGGTATGAATATAATAAAAATTTTCGAAGGTTTTTATAAGTCCGCCGAAACGGGCAAAGAGATACTTTTATAATATTTCAGTACCGAAAAGCTATAATGGTCGGAATGCCGAAAAGTAAAAAATTTCGCAATGCGAAATTTTTGACAACATTTGTTTGATGTTTTAAAATAAAAACAGGTTTTTATTTTTCGGTCTTAATTTTTATCAGTTAAAAGGTGTTGAACTGGATCGCATAAAAATTTGCCGAGATATAAAAGGGAAAACTCTTTTTCAAAATCGGAAAAGGTAAAAATGAAAAGAACAATTTCTATATTATGTATAATTGTTTCGTTTGTTTTTATTTTTACCGCTTGCGGTAAGGAAGTCGCCCGAAATCAAGGCGATTCGTTGCCCGATGAAAGTATTGTTAGGACGGACGAAAGCGATCGGGAACAAGAAAACGAGCAAAATAAAACAGAAGAAACCGTTGACGGAAATAATGTGCAATCGGGTGGTAACGGTTACCGTGTAGAAACAACCACGGGGCTGTATAACGATTTTTCGACGCAATTTAACAGTTATTCGTCGGATAGGTCGGGCAGAGAATATCTCGAAGAATTTAACGGTGCGCAAGGGGTATATAAGATAAGCGCGAACACGTCGGAAGTAAACGCGCTTTTAGGCGCGAGTGCGATAAAGTCGTATATGCAAAACGGTAAAGCGTATTTCGAAGCGCACGACAAGATGGTTTTCAGGGTATATACCGACGAAAGCGGCGATTTTAAAATAATGAACAATTATACAGACGGCGATAGGACAGGGGAAGTAGTGGTTATCGATACGTGTAACGGCGAGTGGTCGGATTCGATAGGCACGAGTTCGGGGTTAAGCCCGTTGCTTGG
Organism: uncultured Eubacteriales bacterium; assembly: GCA_900320065.1. Lineage (GTDB taxonomy): Bacteria > Bacillota > Clostridia > Christensenellales > Borkfalkiaceae > UBA1259. The sequence continues at coordinate 4,539 of ONQV01000002.1, forward strand.
GTTTACGGTAAAAGCGGACGAACTTGGCGTTATCGACGCATGGACGGATTACGAAGTTCCGATAGCAGACTTTATGGGTATCTGGGACAGGCTGCAAAACAAAACGTCGTACGTGTATTTTGACAAAGCAAGGACGATATATTTTGACGGGATTTACGCGGTAAAAACTTTGGACGTGGTATCGGACGTTGCGGATATTACACTGAATCGGGAAGTTGAAATCAGCGATAATATCGACGAAATAATTTCTACGAAATCTTTATACGGGTTAAAATTGACCGTATTGCTTAATAATAAAGAAATCTCTCCGACGGATAACAGACTCACTGTAACCGAAAAAGGTCATTTGGAATTTATCTATACAGCGACGGATGAAAACGGGTTATTGTATAGGGGCAGATACGCTTACGTTATTAAATGACGGTGATTAAGACTCGTTAAAGAAAAAAACTTTTTTTATCATATAGGAGGTAAAAATGAAAAAAAAGTATGTTAAACCATGGTTTGTTTCCGTTGAAATCGGAAACATAAGTGTGTTGAACGCCAGCGGCGGCTACATTGACGGCGACGACACAGTCTTGGATTTTGACCAGATAGGTTTGGGAGGTTAAAAAATGGATAGAAAACAGAAAAAATTTTCTTTAATGCTTTTGAGTTTTACGCTGTTCGTATCTTGTTTTATGTCGTTTCTCGCAATGAACGTTGTTTTCACTCAAAAGGCAAAAGCGGATGATGCAATGTTTGCAAATCAGGAATTCCAGATCAGGTTGGCGACGCAGAGTAGTGATATTTCGGGACTTCGTTTCGTAGTTACCATAGACGCTGCCGAAACGGCGGGGTTATCTAATCCCGAATACGGTGTTCTGGTTGCAAAAACCGCTGATCTCGGTGGCGGGGATCTGGATTTTTCGTCGGTAAGCAGCGGTATTGCAACGAAAGTCGCAGCGCGGGTTTTCACGGAAGAATCCGACACGCAGATAGTCTATCAAATCGTTATAAACGGTATTCCCGAAAGCGATTACGGTACGAGTATAACCGTCGTTCCGTATATTATCGACGGCGATGATAAAATCGTTGCGTCGCAGGGACAGAGTTATTCCATTGCGCAAGCCGCCAGCATTTTGATCAATCACGGCAGTGACGAAACGGGCATAAAAGGATATATTGATACGGTTATGGAAAGCGGTACTTTTGCGGCGCCCGCTTCCGTTGAACTCGAAAAAGGGGATAACGAACAGGTTTCCGTTACTATTACTCCGTCGTACTTAACTCCGACTTATGTGAGTAGCGATCCGTCCGTCTTTACGGTTGATAACAGCGGCGTGGTTACCGGTGTTGCCGTCGGTAATGCGAATCTTACCGTTAAACTCGGTTCTGCGCAAAAGATTGTACCCGTTGGGATAACGAGAATACAGTTGGCTAATCCGGGTATGTATTACGATTATGACGAAAATATCGAATTCGCTTCAAGTGCAAATTACAGAATACGGGAACATCTCGATTCGTATCAGGGTGCTACGGACGTTCTGCACATGGACGCAGTAAAACCCTCAAATATGACTGTCGTCTCAAATGCGGTACCATTATATTCGCAAAGTTATTATGAAAAGCACGATACTCTCGTTTTGCGTATGCAACAAGACTATTCTTTTAAAATGAATAGTTATACTGCTGAAAGTCCTTCGGGTGCGCAAGATATAACTTCTGCGTTCACTATAAACGATATCGCCGCCTATAAGTGGATAGAAGTAGAAATCGATCTCGATACTTTCCTTAATTATTACGACTATTTAAAGACTCATCAGATATACGGTTATACTGACGTGAGAGAGGTATGGTACGATGCTTTGATTACTTTCAACAAAGTTACCGTAACGTCTAACGTGGAAAACGTATTCGTCGGCATACCTTATACCGTAAATGACGACGCGGCGACCGCTTTCGATGCGGTTGGGGTTGAATTGTACGATTTTACCCGCACGGTTTTAATGAACGGCGTTAAAGTAAACCTTACGGAAAACTCTTATACTCCCACGGAAAGCGGCAGATTAGAAGTTATTTATACAGCGGTTGACGAAGACGGCGTGTTATATCGCGGCAGGTATTTCTTCGAAGTTGACGAACCCGGTATGTTACTTAATTTTTCGGACAGAACAAGAAACAGAATGGAAGTTGAGAATAGCATTGCGGAAGTCAATTATTATGAAAGTTATGCGGGTGTTTACGGCGTCACAAACGTCGATCACACCAACAGCAGTTGTCGCGGATTTTTCTATAATTACAAGTATGCGCCTTTTACGGGTAGTTATTATACGTATTATGACACCATTTGCGTTAAATTCCACGGCGATTCCGCCAAGAACGGATATAATGCCACAATCAAATCCCGTAACAGTCAAGCAACCATTGTAACCGTTCTCGCAGGTAAATCATCGAACAAGTGGGTGGAAATAACGGATACCGTTCCCGCAAATATTTCTAACATTGTAAGCAATCTTAAAATGCAAGGTGTCCAGATTGCAGGAAGCGGCGCGGTCAATGTTTATTATTCAAGCGTTTATCTTGCAAAAGCCGTAACCGTTACAAGCAACGTTGGTAACGTGTTTACAATCGGTTCGCCCGTGGCATTTGACGATAATGCTTCGACGGTAATGTCGGGTATGACTATCACGAGAGAGGTTACTTTAAGCGGATTAGACGTTGCGTTGAATTCCGGTAACACTTCGTTTACACCCACGGCAGGCGGAACGTATCACGTTGTAGTTAAGGGCGTAGACAGTTCGGGCAGATTGCACCGCGGCGAATACGATATTCACGTTGGTAATCCGGGTATGCTTTATGATTTCAGCAGAAGCACTTACGATATAGAAAATGAAAATTATCTTGCCGAAACGGTAATTGACGAAAACGGCGATAACGTACTGCATATCCATATAAAGAAAGACGGCGTTAATGCTAACGTGATTTCGGGTATTACCGAACCTATATATTCTGCTTGCTTTGATGAGTCTTATTATTCGGGGTATGACACGGTTGTCGTCGAGGCAAAGACGGTTAACGGCTATAAGATTTTCTTCACTTCGTTTAAAGGAAATACGATGATGGAAGTCGCTACATCGGGCAATAATGGCAAATGGAACCAGTACACGTGCACTTCGAATTTGTTGACCGGTAGTTATTTCGATATGGCGGCAAGAAAAGGTCTTAAAATCTGGCAAGGCAAAATCGACGACGCTTATATAAGATCGATATACTTCTGCTATGCGACTACCGTAACCGGAACCGTAACAAGCGGCACGGTCGGTAACGAGATCACTTTAAGCGACGACGCGGCAACGGTAATGAGCGGCAAGGTTATCACGCGTGAAGTTAAGTATAACGGCAACGACGTCGAACTTACGGCAGGCGCGTTTACGCCGACCGTCGCGGGCACTTATACGGTAGTTGTAAAGGGTGTTGACGCTAACAACAAGTTATACCGCGGCACTTACACCATAACCGTATCATAAAATTTCGGGTTGTTATTCAATAATTTAATCTGAATAAATATTTAGTTTTCATACAACCGTTTGCATTTCGCATTCGGTTGTATGAAATTAAATGACCTTTTTATAATTTATAAGGTAAGAAGAGCAAAACTATATTACCTGAGAGAAAGGACCGGCAAAGCCGCAAAGGTAAAAGAAACGACGAAATAATCGCGAAAGAACTTGTCTTAAAAAAGATAAGTTCTTTTTTTTCCCATAAAAGCGTTTACATTTTTTTTGAAATATTATATAATATTTATTATGAGACGAATTAAACCTAACGGTTGGATAAGAAATTTTCTTAATACTCAAATGCACGGGCTTACGGGGAATATTCGGGCGTGCGGTTTTCCTTTCGACGAAGTGTCTTGGGGGAAACCCGACGTAGAAACCGATTGTGAAAATCCTTCTTGGTGGGTTTACGAACAAACCGCGTATGCGTTTGACGGTTTAACGCGTACCGCAATTCTTTTAGACGATAAAAATAAACTCGAAGAAGTAAAACGAACTATTTATTACGTTTTAAATAACGCCGATAAAGACGGCTATTTAGGACCTAAATTTCTTAAAGACAATTCACGTTGTATCGAAACCATTGACGCGCGCTGGAACAGGTGGCCGCACGTCGTTTTTTTCAGGGCGCTTATCGCTTATTACGATTTTTCCAAAGACGACAATATTATAAAGGCTATTACACGCCATTATCTCGAAAGCGAATACGATTATTCATACGGCAGGGAAGTTTTGAACGCGGAAATAATGCTTTTGGTTTACGGCATTACGCGAAACGAAGGTTTGCTGCGTTTAGCGCTTAAAACATATAAAGATTATAACGAAAGGTGTTCCGAAAACGATCCTTTGCGGGACGATTTCGCATTATCCGATAAAAAACCTTACATACACGGCGTCAGTTATAATGAATTTTCAAAATTAGGGGCGTTGCTGTATTTATATACTGGCGAAAAAAGATTTCTGGATTCAAGCGTTAACGCTTTTAATAAAATAAATAAATACTTCATCTTGCCGAACGGTTGCTGTTGCAGCGATGAATTTATGATAGATAACGATTATATGCAAATGTCGGAAACGTGCAACGTATCCGACTACACTTGGGCGTTGAACTATCTGTTAAGGGCAACGCTTGATCCCGTTTATTCGGATAAAATCGAGAAATGCGTTTTTAATGCGGGAATAGGTGCGGTAACCGAAGATTTCAGGGCTTTGCAATACCTTTCTTGCGCAAACCAAGTTATTGCGGACGATTGTTCGGCGCACGTCTTTTTCCATAAAGGCGATCCCTTGATGGCGTATAAACCTAATCCGTTTACGGCTTGTTGCGCGGGGAACGTTAATCGTTTTATGCCGAACTACGTTCTTAACGCGTATTATTCTTTTGACGATAAAGTGTATTCAACGCTTTTTGTCGACAGCGAATTTGAAACGCAGATAAACGGTAAAACCGTAAAAATAACGCAGATCACGAATTACCCCTTTGAAGAGAAAGTCGTTTATAAGATCGAAACCCAAACGGAATTTTCTTTTTTCGTAAGAATTCCGCTTTGGGCAAAATCTTACTCGTTGAAACTAAACGGAAAACCCGTCGTAATAAATAAAAATGTTTTTAACGAATTGATAATAAATGCGAATTCGGTGATAGAACTTTCTTTTGAAAGCAAAATAGAAAAAGTCAGGACGGCAGACGGCGTTTATTTCGTTAAAGGCGCGTTGGTTTATAGTTTCGGGATGTTCGGCAAAAGAGAAAAAGACGTTACGAAAAGCGTCTTGAAAGATTTTCCGTCTTACGCTATCTATGCCGATAAAGAGTGGCGTTACGCCTTGACCGATTGTATGCCGACGTTTTTGCCTTGTGAAAAAGCGGACGGATTCGACTTGAGAAAACCTTTGCCCGTTATAAAAGTTAAAGCGAAAAGACTTAAATGTTGGGATTACGTGCGCAAAACCCGAATTCACTCCTGCTATAATCTTTATACGAAAAAATATAAGGTCAAAACGGGCAATTTCGTTTTTACGCCGCGTTTACCGAACGAAAATAATCGCGATACGGTCGGTCGTGAAGTGGATTTGGAATTAAAACCCTATGGTGCTTGTAAACTCAGGATCACGGTATTTGCAGAGTTGAAAAGGAAACTGTAAAGTGAAAAACATCGATTTATGCGGAACTTGGATAATGCGCGGAAACGGATACGTTTGCAAAGGGAATATACCCGGATCGATCTATTCGTTTTTGCTTGATAATGCGTTGGTACTCGATCCGTTTTACCGCGATAACGAACTTTTGTTTTTTGAACTTGCCGAACACGAATATTCTTTTGAAAGGCAGTTCGATTATAGTCCCGATGGAAATAAAACCTATTTGGTTTTTGAAGGGTTGGATACTTTATGCGAAGTTTTCGTCAACGATTTCTTCGTTGCGAAAACTTACGATATGCACGTAAAATACGAGTTTGACGTCGAAAGATTTTTGCGTGACGGCAAAAACACCGTTAAAGTTGTTTGCAAACCCGTAAATCCATATATCAAGGAAAAATTTAAAAAAAAATACGTACCGTCTATCAAAGAACCGATGGCGGGATTTTCTTATATAAGAAAGGCACATTGTATGTTTGGCTGGGATTGGGGCGGAAAATTTCCCGACGGCGGAATCTGGCGCCCCGTTTATTTGTCGGTCAAAGACAGTTGTAGCATTTACGATGTCGAAATATTGCAAAGGCATATTGACGGCAAGGTTTTCATAACGCCGAAGGTGATTTGCGACGGCGGCGAAATAAATATTCACGTTCTTTCGCCGAGCAATAAGGAATTTACTCTTATTCCTAACTGCGAAAACGAGATTGTTGATCCCGAACTTTGGTGGCCGAATAATTTCGGCAAACAAAATTTATACCTTTTCGACGTGGAACTTTCGGAAAACGGCAAAATAGTCGATAAGGTGTCGAAAAAAATAGGGTTAAGGGTTTTAAGGTTAGTCAGAGAAAAAGACGAGTGGGGCGAATCTTTCTGCCATGAAATAAACGGCGTCAGGATATTTGCAATGGGTGCGGATTATATCCCCGAAGATAATATTTTATCAAGGATAACTGCCGAAAGGTCGAAAAAACTCTTAACGCATTGTAAAAATTCTAACTTTAACGCTATTCGTGTTTGGGGCGGCGGATTTTATCCTTCCGACGAATTTTTCGATGCCTGCGACGAATTAGGTTTAATAGTTTTTCTCGACTTGATGTTCGCCTGTTCGTTGTATAATATCGACAAGCAGATGTCAGCCGATATCGACGAAGAAATAAAATACAACGTTAAAAGGCTACGCCATCACGCCTGTTTAGGCGTTATCAGCGGAAACAACGAGTGCGAGTGGCAGTATTCGGGCGCTGATGAAAAGTTCAAAAAAGCGTATCTGGATCTTTTTGAAAAAAGAATTCCGAATATTCTTAAAAAGATAGCGCCTTATATTCCTTATATTCCGTCGTCGCCCACTTCTCACGGGGGCTTTAACGATCCCAACAGCGAAAACGTAGGGGACGCGCATTTTTGGGAAGTGTGGCACGGCAGAAAGCCGTTTACCGAATACCGTAAAACCTATTTCAGATATTTAAGCGAGTTCGGATTTCAGTCTTTTCCGTGTTTGAAAACGGTTGAAAGTTTTACTTTGCCGAAAGACAGGAATATTTTCAGCAGAATAATGGAAATGCACCAAAGAAATCACAGCGCTAACGGCGCGATAATAGGATATTTATCAAAAACCTTTCTGTATCCCAACGATTTTGACACATTGCTTTTCGCTTCGCAACTTTTACAGGCGGAAGCGATAAGATACGGTGTAGAACATTACAGAAGGCACCGCGGCAGGTGTATGGGGACGCTGTTTTGGCAACTTAACGATATCTGGCCTGTTGCGTCTTGGTCAAGTATAGATTATTTCGGTAGATTTAAAGCCTTGCAATATGCGGCTAAAAGATTTTTTAATCCCATTATGATTTCGTGCGAAGAATCGGGTGAAACCACTTCTCGCTACGACGTTAATATGGAACAGGGTTATTACGATTATTCAACCACGGCAAGGTTAAACGTTACAAACGAAACGACAGAATCCGTCAAGGGCATTGTAAAATGGCGTTTGATGGGTAACCGTTCCGACGTGCTGTATAGCGGCGAAACAAGCGTTTGTGTTAAGGAATTATCAGCTTTGTGGTTGGACTTGATAGATTTTTGCAAGACAGACGTAAATAATAATTATCTATACTATGAATTCGTGGTTGACGGCGTTACAGTATCTTATGGTACTACCATCTTTACCGCACCTAAATATTTTAATTTTATCGATCCGAAATTGAGTTATTCTATAAGCGGCAACGAGATAACCGTTGTTTCGCAAGCGTATGCGAAATACGTCGAGATAACGAGTCCCGATTGCGATATTATATTAAGCGATAACTATTTTGATATGAACAAAGAAACGCGCATGGTTAAAATTATCGAAGGATACCCGAAAACGTTAAGATTGCGTTCCGTTTTCGATATTAAATAAAAATCAAAAAACTATTACCCGAAAAAATAAAACAACAGGAGTTATGTTATGAAAATAGGAGTGTTTATCGAAAGTTTCAGAAAACCGTTTGACGACGCGCTTAAAACGGCGAGCAAACTTGGGGCGCAAGGTTTTCAAATGTATGCGACCGATTATCTTAAATCGTCGGTATCCAAAAAAAACGAGTTGCAAAACAAAATTCGGGATAGCGGGTTGGAGATTGCGGCTTTTTGCGGGGATATGGGGCACCGTATGTTCTATTTTCCGGAAGAGATGCAAGACGTAATAGATAATCAAAAAAGGCTTTGCGATTTGGCCTACGATTTCGGAGTTCACGTTATTACTTCTCACATAGGCGTTGTTCCCGAAGATAAAAACAACAAGTATTACGGAGTTATGTATAAGGTTTATAAAGATTTAGCGGAATACGCAGCTAATGCAAAAGTTCGGTTTGCTATCGAAACCGGTCCCGAAAAATCTTTAAGGCTTAAAAGTTTTTTAGACGATATAGACAGCAAGGGGGCGGGTGTTAATTTAGATCCTGCGAATTTGGCTATGATTCAAAAAGAAAACCCCGTTCAGGCCGTTTACAACCTGAAAAATTATATCGTTCATACTCACGCGAAAGACGGTCACTGGATTAAGCCCACCGATTCCGAAGCGCTGTATATTCCGGACGTTTTGGGGATTCCGCGTCAGGAAAGGGGACATTATCTGGAAACTCCTTTGGGCGAAGGCGATGTGCCGTGGGACAATTATTTGAAAGCGCTTAAAGACATAGGGTACGACGGATTTTTGACAATTGAAAGAGAAGTCGGAGAAACGCCGGAAAAAGATATTGCACTCGCAATAAATTCTTTAAAAGAACATTTGAAAAATATTTAAGGTTATTATGCAAAAAGCGGTCATCGGCGAAACATTTTTCGATTATTTAATTTATCTGCCTAATGATTATGACGGAATAAAAAAATATCCGTTGGTTTTATATTTGCACGGCGCGGGCGAAAGGGCTAATACAAGCGAAGATATATTCTTATTAAAACGTTTCGGTCCACCTAAACTTTGCGATTTGAATGACTACGATGCGATTATTGTTTCACCGCAAGTAAAGCAGCCTTGGACTTGGTCGTCCTTTCCCGAAAAATTAAAAGACTTTTTGGAAGAAATTATAAAAAAATATTCCGTAGACGAGAACGCGGTAAGTATTACGGGAGTATCGATGGGTTGTTTCGGTATGTATCAGGTTTTAATGGATTATCCGAATCTGTTCAGCGGCGCGGTTGCGGTATGCGGCGGCGGGATGGACTGGCGAAGCGACACGATTAAAGATTTACCTTTACGCATCTATCACGGTAAAGAGGACTGGGCGGTATCTTGTGTATATGCACAAGCGATGTACGAAAAACTGTTATATTACGGTGCGAAAAAAGTCGAACTCAATATAATTCCGAATATGGGGCATAACGTTTGGGACGTCGTTTATGAAGATACGGATGCTTTATCATGGCTTATTCGTCAAAGAAATGACGACAAAATATAATTATTGCAAAAAGGCGATTGTCGCGGAAACAGCTCGAGAGATTTTGACGTTTATAACGCAAAAACGATCGTCTGTAACGAAAAAAGCGGAAACGTTATAGTGTTCAATATGTAAGACGGTTTAATAGGTAAAGTAAAAAGCGAAACCTTAATAAAATCGCTTTGCGTGGTAAAATAAGAACCGAATTTTGTGCGGATACGGGATAAAACGATATGAATAACGATATTTTGGAAAATTACAAAAAATTCGATAGGATAGGCGTTGAAAAACAGAGAAGTTATTATATACCTTTCGCTGCAACTGACAAGATAAAATATAAGTTCGGTATTGTTGACAGGACTTCGAGTTCGCGATTTTTATCGCTTGACGGGGTATGGAATATACGTCAGCACGAGAACGTCGATTCAGTTCGTATTGATGAAGAATTGTCTTGTAAAATACCCGTACCTTCTTGCGTACAGTTGTACGGATTCGATAAAATTCAATATATAAATTGCAGATATCCTTTCCCCGTAAACGTGCCGAACGTTCCGAAAAGCAATCCTTGTTGGCACTACCGTCGTAATTTTTATATCAATAAAAAAGAAAACGAAATTTATTACATAAATTTCGAAGGCGTGGACAGCGCTTTTTATCTTTATATAAACGGTAAATATAAAGGTTATTCTCAAATTTCGCACGCCACAAGCGAATTCGACATAACGGACTTAATAAAAGACGGCGAAAACTTTATCGACATAATAGTGCTTAAATGGTGCGTGTCGTCATATTTGGAATGTCAGGATAAATTCAGATTTTCAGGCATTTTCAGAAGCGTTTATATACTTATCAGACCGAAAAAACACGTAAGAGATTTTTCGATAAAAACCACAATAGACGGTACGGTCGGCAAACTTTCTTTTTTTAATGAAAGCAGCGTCGATATAAATATTAAATTCAACCGAAAAAGTTTAGTAGTTCGTTCAAATGAAAATAGAGAGATCGTTGTAAACGGCGTTAAATTATGGTCTGCCGAAAACCCGTATTTATATACTTTGGAAATCTGTGCTTTCGGTGAACGAATAATAGAAAAAGTAGGTTTCAGGGAAATAAGAATCTGCGGGGAAACGTTTAAAATAAACGGTGAGAACATCAAGTTAAAGGGTGTAAACAGACACGATTTTAACCCTAAAACAGGTGCCACGGTTTCCCTTGAAAATATCGTAAAAGACTTGCGCTTGATGAAGTCGCTTAACGTAAACGCCGTAAGGACTTCGCATTATCCTAATATGCCCGAGTTTTATTTGTTATGCGATTATTACGGGGTATATGTTATGGACGAAGCCGACGTCGAAACGCACGGCGCGTTTAGTGCGCAAGGCGTAAACAATATCGAATTTTGGTTTCAATTTGCGGAAAACGAGTTCTTTTCAAAAGCAATTTACGACAGGCACGTTTCTCTCGTCGAAAGAGATAAAAACAGACCTTGCGTGATAATCTGGTCGTTGGGAAATGAAAGTTGTTTCGGGAAATCGTTTTTTAAAGGCGCAAAGTATATAAGGAAAAGAGACGACACAAGACCTGTTCATTACGAAGGTTTGCAACTTGCCAAGCGAAAATATTATTTCAGCAAATACGTCGATGTGGTAAGTATGATGTATCCGAGTATCGAAAAAATAAAAAAAGACGTTCTGAATAACCCGAAAGAAAAAAGGCCGTTTGTGCTTTGCGAATATTCTCACGCAATGGGAAATTCCTGCGGAGATCTTGCGGAATACTGGGAAATTATTTACAAAGAAAAACAATGCATGGGCGCTTTCGTATGGGAGTGGGCGGATCACGCCGTTAAAACCAAAAAAGGATTTTTATACGGCGGCGACTTTAAAGAACAAGAACACGACGGCAATTTTTGCGTGGACGGTTTAGTTACTCCGGACAGAAAATTGAAATCCGGCGCTTTGGAGATGAAAGCCGTATATGGAGGCAAGTTAAAACACGATATTAAAGAGATATGTATTCCGCAAATTACAGGGAAAGCAAAAAGTTTAGAGATCGCTGTTGATGAAAATTCGGGTTGCATATCTTCGATAATTGCAGACAATAAGGAAATATTGAAAAGACCTGCGTCGTTTAACATCATAAGGTATATAGATAACGACAGAACGCTGTTAAACAGATGGGAAAACGAATACGGTTTAACCGCCTGCAAAAGCGAGATAATGCAATATTTAAAAAACGGCAACGAGTTTTATTTCAAAGGATATTTGGGCGCGAACTGTCGTTTACCCGTTGTTGATTTTATAATTAAATATATTGTTGAACGCAACATTTTAACGGTTGACATTGAGTATCGGATTGCCGATTACGTTAAAAACTTACCGAGATTCGGGTTAGAGTTTTTAGTCGATAAAAGTTTTGAAAATTTTTCTTATATAGGCTTTGGCGAGGGCGAAAGTTATTCGGATAAAAACTTGTCCACGGAATACGGTTTTTATAAGGGTAATTCTCAAAAAAATTATGATAAACGCTATATCAGACCGCAGGAATCGGGGAGCCATTTTAATAGTACGTATTTGAATCTTGACGGATTGTTTTCCCTAATTGCCGAAAAGCCGTTTTCTTTTTCGGTGAATCCGTATTCGACGCAACAATTATATTATACAAAGCATAATTTCGAATTACCGAAAAATGATTTTGTCTGCGTTTGCATAGATCTGTTTATGCGCGGTATCGGTTCTAACTCGTGCGGCCCCGAACTTAATGAAAAATATGAAATTCCCAAAAAAGGGAAAAACTTATTTAAGTTTCGATTTTAATTAAAAATAGGGATATAACGGAACACATTTTTGTCTGTTAGGCGTATACTTGGTCTTTTACAAGTCAGCGTCGCTGTATTTTCCGAACGGTTTTACGAATTGAAAAATAAATTTTTCGATTAAAAAAACTTTTATAGAAATATATTTCTCGCAGGCATTAAGTATATTTTTGTACTCTTTTCAAAAAAACTTTTAATGTCATTCCACTGAATTACAGGAAAAACAAGTAGTCAGACTTATTATAAAGCCCACCCTTAAAGAAATTTTCAGGGTGGGCTTTTTCGTCGTTTTTCCAACAAAATTCACATTGTGCATTTTCTTGACTTTTTGCCCGATTGTTATAAAATATATACCATATGAACAATCCGAATAATAATTATTACGTCATATCGGATGCATTGTCGATAATAGGAGAAACGCCGATCTGGAAGATCGAAACGAACGAATTGTTCTGGATCGATATATACGGCAAAAAAATCATCCGTAAAAACCTGACTGACGGTAAAACTTCTTGCAGCATTATCGCAGAATGCCCCGGTTGCCTTTTTTTAGGGGGTGGCGGAGAGTTGGCAGTCGCTGCGGAAAAAAACGTTTATCTCTTTTCGAATAGTGACGGGCTGATGCTCCTTTATCCGATCGTCCCCGAAGGTGAAAGATTTAACGACGGAAAAGTGGGACCGGACGGCAAATTATGGGTCGGGACAATCAGTCCCGATTCAAAAGGTGTATTATATCGCGTCGGGTCTGACGGCAAATACGAAATATTGCTCGATAGCATGGGCAATTCAAACGGATTGGACTGGAACGTTTATAAAAGAAAATTTTATTTGAATGATACGTATAAACACGTAACTTACGCTTTTGATTATAACGAAGAATATAATTTATACAACCGTAAAATACTTCGTTTTTGGGGAAAAGAGAATCCCGACGGTATGGCTATCGATTCAGACGGAAATTTATTTATCGCTCTTTTCGGAAGCGGTAAAGTAGTAAAAGTAAATAGCTTTGACGGAGAAATTATCAGGCAATTGGATTTTCCCGTCCCTAATGTTACGAGCGTTTTATTCGCGCATGAGAATTACGACGAACTGATAGTTACAACCGCCGCATACAACACCGATTTAAGGAAATACCCGCTTGCAGGCGCTGTTTTCGGCGTAAAAACATCAGAATCGGGATTTCCGCTTAACAGAATTAAAATTATGGAGAAGAATGTCTCAAAATAAAATATTAACGCGGCATGTTGCTCCGAAGGAGATAAAATTTATGGAAGACAAAATTCAAGACGTTTATGAACTTCGCGTTCACAAATCCCCCTATGACGTGGCAAACGTTCGCGCCAGATACTTAAAACTTTATACTGCACTCGTTTACGACGCTATGGAATCTATAGGATTTCCCGGAAGATCTATGGAAAGCGGTATATATCCCCTTACCATAGATATGAAAGTGGCGGGACCCGCTTTTACGGCAAGAAGATGTACGACGCCGAATACAGACGCTTATACTCACAATATAAGGCTCGGACTCATGAAAAGCATGACCGAGGGATGCGTGTTTTTATCGGACGTGCAGGGAAATAAAAATTGTGGACAGTTCGGAGAAATAACCGCAAACGCCATGCGGGCGCACGGATGTTCGGGAGCGGTAATCGACGGCTCCACGCGCGACAGCAATCACCTTATCTCAATGGGCTTTCCAACTTTTTGCCGTTTCAGAAATCCCGTGGAAGGACTGTCTCGTTCAATGATAGTCGATTATCAGATACCGATTTTCGTAAACGGAATAGACGGAATGATAAGAGTCGACCCGGGAGATTTTATATTCGGAGACAACGACGGCGTTGTGATAGTCCCCGAAGCAAAAACGATCGAAGTGCTTGAAATAGCGGAAAAATGGTTCGAAAGTGAAAAGAGAAGTAGAAAGGCTATGGCGGATGGAGAAGACCCGTTTGAAGTCTATAACAAATATGGTAAGTTTTAATTTCACGGGGAAGACGGTTTTCATTACCGGTTCCACGCAAGGCATAGGGCTTGCGCTCGCGGAAAGTTTCGTTTCCTGCGGAGCGAAAGTCATAGTCCACTGCTCGACCGACAAAGAGAAAGCGGAAAGAATAAAAAACAAAATACACGCCTATAAGTCGGTTATAGCCGATCTTTCAGACGTTTCACAAACGCAATCTCTTTTTTCGCAAACGGGAAAAGTCGACGTTTTGATTCTCAACGCAAGCGTACAGATAAGAAAGAATTGGCTTGAAATAACCGAAGAAGAGTTCGACAGACAAGTCAACGTCAATTACAAAAGTTCGCTTTTGTTGATGCAGGCATATTATCCGGGCATGAAAAAAAATAAATTCGGAAGAATCATAACGATCGGCAGTGTTCAACAAAAAAAACCACATCCCGATATGGCAATTTACGCCTCTACGAAAAATGCGGTGGTTAATTTGGTTAAAAACGTTGCCAAACAAGTCGCTCCTTACGGAGTGACCGTTAACAACGTCGCTCCCGGAACAATTCTTACGCCGAGAAACGACGCCGCCCTTTTTGACGACGAATACAAAAAAAAGTGTCTTTCTGCCATTCCCGTCGGTTTTTTCGGCGAAAGCCGCGATATTTCGGGAATAGTTCTTACACTTGCAAGCGAATTTGGAAGATTTATAACGGGTGAAGATATTTTTATAGACGGAGGGACAAAGTTATGAATATAAAGATCGGAAAAGTCGTCCCCGTGGCAACTCTTTTCAACGAAAAAGATACGGCGGAAACGCTTTCGCTATTATCTGAAGGCGGTCTCAAAACCGTCGAAATAACGTACAGAACGGATTACGCGCACAAAGCGATAGAAACCGCAGCGACAACGTTTACCGACGTAACCGTCGGCGCTGGAACGATTATAACCCCCGAACAATGCAAAGACGCGATAAACGCAGGCGCAAAATTCATCGTATCTCCTGGACTTTCCGAAAGCGTGGCAAAAGTCTGCGACGAAAACGGGGTGCCGTATATTCCCGGAACAATAACTCCTACGGAGATTATGCGTGCCGTATCGTTAGGACTTAATTTGCTGAAATATTTTCCGTTTGCTCATTTTGGCGGGGGAAACGCTGTAAAGGCTCTTGAGGGACCGTTTCCGGACGTAAAATTCATTTTGACAAACGGAATAACGGCCGATAATTTCTCGGTTCTCCTGAAAATCGGAAATGTCGCGGGAGTCGGCGGAAGTTGGATGCTGAAAGGTTCACGCGAAGAGAAATTAAAAAAAATACTTGATATAACGAGCAAAATATGAGTTACGTTTTAGGTATCGATATAGGCAGCAGTTCCGAAAAAGCCGCAGTATTCGACGATAACGGAAATACGATTGCGACCGCGGTGAGCGGATACGAAATCTATTCTTCCGACAAAACAGCCGAGCAGGACGTGGAGCAGTATCTAACTGCGTTCAGAAAAAATATGGAGTCGATAGGAAAGGAAATCCTTTCGAAAGTCTCGGCGATATGTATATGCGGACAAACGCCGACCGACATTTTCGTGGATAAGAACGGGAAACCTTTGAGAAAAGCCGTAATGTGGAAAGATCTGCGGGCAAAAAGTCAGTACGAAAGACTTACGAAAGAGTTCTCTTTCGAAAAGCTTGAAAGCCTTTCGGGGTGTTATTTGCCGCGTTCCGAAGCGATGACTCCCGTAAAAATGGCAAGGATATTCGAGGAAGAACCGGAAGTCGCGGAAAAAACTTATAAAGTTTTGCAACCGAAAGATTATCTTGTTTATAAATTGACAGGGAATTTTGTGACAGACCTCTGGTGCGGAAGGTTTTTCAGAAACGTCGAAACCGGAGAAATATCCGAAGACATAATGAAATATACGGGGTTCGACGAATCGGTCGCGCCCAACGCCGAAAAACCCGAAACGATAAGCGGAACGGTCGTCTCGGAAGAATTCACGAATATCGGATTAAAAACGGGAACGCCCGTGGTTTGCGGTTCCGGAGACGGATTCGCCTCTATGCTTTCATCGGGAGTTTTGGCAGACGATGGTATAGCGTTTAATTCTACGGGAACGAGCGAAATGGCGGGCGTAACGGTAGACTTCCCCGAAACAGTTAAAAATTTATACGTTTTCCCCAAAAGTCTGACGGGAGAAAAGGCGGTGTGTTTCGGCCCGACTCAAAGCGGAGGGGCGTCTCTTCTGTGGTTTGCCCGTTCCGTACTCGACGTATCTTTCGAAGAATTGACGAAAATGGCGTCAAAATCCCGCGCAGGTGCCGACGGACTCGTATTTTTGCCTTATATAAGCGGTGAGCGAGCACCGATATGGGACTCTTCCGCAAAAGGTTGTTTTTTCGGAATAAAAGCGTCGCACACTGCAAACGATTTTGCGCGGAGCGTGTTGGAAGGCGTGGCATTTTCGATAAAACACATTCTTGAATTTTCGGGACGGACGGATATACGGTCGTTGAGAATTTCAGGAGGAGGCAGCAAAGTAGACGTATGGAATGAAATACGAGCGGGGGTTCTCGGCGTAACCATCGAAACGTCATTTTGCGAAGAGGCTTGCGCACTCGGAGCGGCAATGATCGCAGGAAAAGGAACGGGGACGTTTTCATCATATAAAGAAGCGGCGGAAAAAATGTGCAGGGTTAAAGACGCTTATCTGCCGAAGAGTGAAGACGCTCCCGCATACGAACGAAATTACGAAGTTTATAAAAATCTTTATAACGACGTGAAAAAATATTATCAGGAGTAACGTACCCTGCCGATAGTTTTTGAGGCGGAAAGATAATTTATGAAAATAACCGACTATTTAAGACTTGACAGACCGGATCAATTCGAATACGCGAGACAACTCGGAATAAAATACGCCGTGGGCAGACTGCCTGACGGGAAAATGGAAGAATACGCGAGAAGTTACGATAAACTCGAAGCCTTGAAAACGGAATACGAAAAGCGCGGCTTCGATCTTAAAATAATAGAACCCGCACCTCCCAATCAGAAGATAAAACTCGGTCTCGACGGAAAAGACGAAGAAATCGGAAATATGATAACGCTCATAGAAAATATGGGTAAACTCGGAATTGAAGTATTGTGCTTCAATTTCGTCGCTTATTTCAATTGGGTGAGAACGCGCTACGATGTATCGGAACGCGGCGGAGCGAAAGTTACAGGATATTATCACAGCGATATAGACCATAGCGTTATTACGGAAGTCGGAGAAGTCACCCGTGAAAAACTTTGGGAAAATCTGACGTATATGCTTAAAGCAATAGTTCCCGTTGCGGAAAAAGCAGGCGTAAAACTCGCGATTCATCCCGACGATCCGCCCGTGCCGCAAATCAGGCATATCGGTAGAATTCTTACGAGTGCGGACGCGGTGGAAAAAGCAATAAACGCAGTTCCGAGTAAAAATCTGGGTATAACGCTCTGCCAAGGCACTTTTGCCGCTATGGGAGAAAATATCGAAAACGTTATCGACAGGTTTAACGGTAAAACGTTTTTCGTACATTTCAGGAACGTATCAGACGCAAACCCTTACGAATTTCACGAGACATTTCACGATAACGGCTTAATCGATATGGCAAAATGCATAAAAAAATACGTATCCTGCGGATTTGACGGATATATCAGGGTTGACCACGTTCCGACCATGTACGGCGAAAAAAACGAACTCCCCGGATATGAAGCGCTTGGGCGTCTCTACGCCATAGGATACCTTCGGGGACTTATTGAAGCGACCGAAAACGCCTTGAACGAAACCGTATAAAATTATGCGGGTAGCAACTATCAATAGTTTTTTTTGAGAGGCAATAAAAAAGCGACTAATTTCAGTTTTTTTCTCTGATCCGACCGTTAATGACTTGAACTGCTTTTATGAACGTATTTTTTAACGCTTGCTCTTCACGTAAAAAACTTTCGGTATTTTCAATAGGGAATATACAAGATAACCCCAGTGCCGCAACACATTTTTTGTTTCTATAAAGAGGCAACGCATAACCCGTTGCGCAAATGTCTTTATAGATGTTTTCGATTTTTATAATTTGCCTGACGTTTATTTTTGAGATCTCGTTTCTGAAATCGTTAAAAGAATTTATACTCGGCCAAAAATCCTCTTTTGTGGGCTTGCCGTAATGATTGTAAATTTCTTCGAGATCCCATCTATCCATATGAGCAAGCAAAAGACGACCTGTCGCCGTTCTGTAAATCGAGTCTTCCCTGACCTGTTGATAGTCTTTGAAAGTGTTATGGGTCGGGTCTATAGTTTCAATAATAAATTTTTTATAGTTTTTTATTGTTGCGAGTATTACCGCATCTCCCGTTTTTTGCGCGAGATAGTTCATTACGGGGCGACAGATCGAAATGAGATCTTGTTCATATTTCCCGAATCGCGTAAGATAATACGTTTGCGGTCCCAAAATATATCCCGCGTTATGCGATACTTTTTCAACGTAACCGTTCACAAGTAATGTTTTTAATATATGCGAACAGGCGGAAGCCGTTATTTGCGCTTTTTCCGCTATTTTTTTCGGTGTGACGGGTCGATATCTTGCGTCTGCTATCACCGAAAGGATAGTCATGGTTTTTTCAGTAGTTTTTATCATATACAAATTATAGCGCTTTTTCATACAAGTGTCAATTTAAAATTCATATTGTGAACTATATACAAATCAAAATCGAAGATTGAAATATTATGAAAAACCTTGTGCACGAAAATTATTTTCACAAAAGAATTAACGGTCTGAATCTCGAAGGAGAATGGGAATTCGGATTTTCCGAGAAAAAAATTAAGGACAAGCGATATTCGCAGAAATTATTTATGAAAAATAAATTTATCCGATTCGAACCTAAATTTTAATGCAAAAAACATTAATAAAAACCTTACGATTTCGTGATTTCTTTTCCCCAAAATTTTCCCAAAAAGGTTTTAAGAAATAAATTGATAATATATTATTATAAGAAAATACGTTTATCTGCACGATTTGGGTTCGGATTTAAAGAATTACTTGCCATATGAATTTTAATACTTTATAAAAATAGTTCGGCTATCGCAAGCATAATGATGCTAGTGCTAGCCGAAAAACTTGGAGAATTATTATGAAAGAACTACACTTGATATGTAATGCACATCTTGATCCTGTATGGCAATGGGATTGGAATGAAGGCGCGTCTGCAGCGCTCGCAACTTTTTATTCGGCAGCGGAACTTGCCGACCAATATGATTATATTTTTTGTCATAACGAAGCGTTGCTTTATGAATACATAGAAAAATATGACATGCAACTTTTCGAAAGGATTAAAAAACTCGTTAAAATTGGAAAGTGGAATATAATGGGTGGTTGGTACGTCCAGCCCGATTGTACTATTCCTTCTGGCGAGGCGTTTGTCCGTCAGATAGAGACAGGAAGGAAGTATTTTAAGGAAAAATTTGGTATTGCGCCGCGTGTCGCTTTAAATTTCGACTCTTTCGGACATACGCAAGGTCTTGTACAGATACTTAAAAAATGCGGCTATGACGGTTATGTTTTTTGCCGTCCTATGAACCATCAGATGACTTTACCGGATATGGAGTTTATTTGGCAGGGATTTGACGGTAGCGAAATAAAAGCGGTACGCGTCGAAGATGAGAGTATTTATTGTTCTATGCTGGGTCAGGCGGTCAACGATATAAAGCGCAAAATGCAGCCGTGGAAAGATAAAGAAATCGCGATAGCGTTATGGGGAGTAGGTAATCACGGAGGTGGTGCTTCCAGAAAAGATTTGGAAGATATAGAAAAATTCAAAATAGAAGAGGGTAAAAACTTTACGGTAATTCATTCTACGCTCGAAAATTTCTTCGACAGAATTGAGCCTGTAAAGACCAGAAATGAAAGCCTTGAACCTGTATTTGTAAAATGTTATTCATCTGACAGTTACATTAAACAAAAATACGCTGATTTGGAAAACAAACTGTTCTATACGGAAAAACTGTGTGCAGTAGCGGCGATGAACGGCGTTTATGAGCCAAATATCAATGCTTTTGATAATGCTCAAAAATGCATGGCTAAAATTCAGTTTCATGACGTGCTTTCCGGAACAAGTATTTACGAAGGGTCGAGAAGTTCAATCCAATGTGCAGAGTATGCCTCAGAATTGCTTGATGAAGAGTTTTCCAAGGCGTTTTTTGCGCTTATTAAAAATGAAAAAAAGGCGGTGGACGGGGATTTTCCCATTTACGTCTATAATGCCAATCCTTACAAATCTAACCGAGTATTCGAAACAGAAATATTTATGAATAAAGCGCTTTGGGAGGGCGAAGAGGGATACGAATTCACCGTTTATCAAGATGAAAAAGAAGTGCCTTTCCAGATTATTAAAGAGTCTTCCAACATCAATTTTGACAGGAGAAAACGATTTGCCATTAAAGCGGAACTTTTACCGTTGGGACTTACGTGTTTTAACATAAGGGCGCGCGTAGGCAAGCGTTTCCGTTTGGACAGAACGCCGATATGTGATTTTGAAGGAAATGATTTTCGTGCTAAATTCGATAAATCGACCGGTTGCTTAACGAGTTTTGTAAAAAATGGTGAAGAGTATTTAATCGGTAACGCTTTTATGCCGATTATGTATGACGACAATCCTGACCCATGGGGTTGGGGTATGACGAAAGTCGGTAACAATTATAAGGTGATGCCCACTCAGATTGCGGCGCGCATTACCGAAAAAGGCGATATTTTTACGGCGGTAGAAAGTGTGTATTCTCTCGGTAAATCCGTGGTGAGAGTCGAATACAGGATATATAAGGATTTTTCTTATATAGACTTAAAAGTTAACGCCACTTGGAATGATGAGGGGAAGGGGTTAAAATTTGAAATTCCCGTAAAAAATATTGAGAAATTTATAAGTCAGACTTCTTACGGTACGCAAATAAATAATTTTGAAACAGAAATTTCTTCTCATAGATTTGCAGCGGTTAAGTGCGGACAAAATTATTTTGCCGTATTAAAGAACGGTTGTTGCGGATGTTCAGTCGAAAACAGTAAACTTTATATAAATGTGCTTAACGGGTCGGTCTATTGTGCGCATCCCGTAAACGAATTCCCAATTATTGACGAAAAACGTTTTAATCGTTATATTGAAACCGGCAAACACGAATATTCTTTCCGAATTTTCATAGGAAAGGAAAATGCGCTTAATCAGGCAGCGGAAGAATTTGTAAATACACCTTACACACTCAATGTGTATCCTCATGGCAACGGGCAGACGTTGATAGAAGAGCCCGTCTATTTGTCTGATAGTGAAATAACGCTTTCCGCTTTCCGTCGTATTGAAGATAACGGTTATATGTTAAGACTTTATAACGGCTACAATGCTAAGAAGCAGGTTGTCTGTCGTGTATGTGGGGGCGAGTTAAAACTTTCTTTCGGCAAATATGAGGTTAAAACTCTCATTTATCGCGGCGGCAAACTTTATGAAAATCAAAGTATGCTTCTCTGAAATTTATAGGGATTGTAAAATCGTTATAAATTTACAAAGAAAAAACCAGTTGAGGATTATCCTTCAACTGGTTCCCATTTGGTGACCCCAACGGGATTCGAAGCCGTTTCCATATACAAAAATCGTTAGTATTTATCTAACGATTTTTAAGTTCAGACACCAAAACTTTACCAATTTTTATTCCGATTATAGCATCTTTAAATCGTAAGTTACCCGTTAGGTGTTTACAAAAAACATAACGTAATATATCGGCAAATAGATTATGCCGTCTTTTTCGTATACTGTTCTTTCGTTTGAAAGTACGTATCCTTTTTTAACGTTGTAGTCTTTATTAGATAAAAACTTATTTATAGCACTATGAACGGTATAATCCTTGCCGGATTTAACTTCGATCGGGACGGCAGAAAGATTATCATAATCGTCGATTAAGAAATCGACTTCGCCGTTTGCCTTGTTATCATAATAGAAAAGGTCATAGCCGTGCGCTTTTAATTCGCTCGCAACGACCGATTCGTAAACAGTTCCGAGATTTATACTTTTTTCATCATTTAATATTGCCCGAATATTGTTCTTATATAAAATATTCGTCAGTATGCCAACGTCATTAAGATAAAGTTTTAATAAGTTTTTACCACTCGATTCGATAAGCGGGAAGGTAGGGGTAGATAACGCTTTAACGTCTAATGCTATTCCGCTACTTATTAAATAATCAAACTCGTCTTGATAATTAGACATTGTTTTTCCGTTTATATTTTCAATCCTCTGGACGACGATTCGCTTCTTTTTATTCTCTAACGACATCGGAATCATATCGTAAATTCTTTTTATTTTCAACTTATGGTCTTTATCATATTTACTGGCGTCGTCACCGTAATATTCGTGAATTTCACTTTGAATATTTCTGACGTTTACGATATTATAATCGTTTATAAATGAATTAACGCTATCGGGAAGTCCGCCGACTAACAAATATTTCTTAAACAAATCTAAAACCTTGTTATGCGTGTTTTCATCTAAACTTTCTTTATTATCGAACTTCTCTTTTAAAGACGCTATTGCTAATTTGTTAAATCCGTTAGCATATAAAAACTCTTCAAAATCCAGCGGATACATATGCACCCTTTCAATACTACCCATCGGAATAGAAGTAGTCTTTTTAAGCGTAACGCCGAGTTCAGAACCGCTTGCAATGTAAGTGAATCTGTCATCTTGTTTTAAGAATTTAAGAAGGGTTAAAAACTGCGGATACTCTTGAATTTCGTCTAAAAACACAAGCGTATTTTCTTTCTTCTGCATTTTATCTCCGGCTACCATACTTAACCCTAAATAAAAATCTTTAACCGAATTTACGTTTTGAAATATTTTATCGCCTTTTTCATCTTCAACAAAATTTAGTTCTATATAATTCTTAAACATCTTGGTGCCAAAATGCCGGATGATATACGATTTGCCTATTTGCCGAGCCCCGTCGATTATAAGTATTTTGTTAGTATTAGACTTAAAATACTTTTCGATTTTTTCACCTATTTTTCTATATAGCATATACTCTCCATTGACTTATAACACATATTAAAATATTTAATTATTGACTTTTCTAATATTTTAATTTGATATTTTATTGACTTTTCCTAAAAATTATATCATCTATAAATAGAGATTGCAAGCATTTATGCTAATTTTTATATTTTTTTGTGCGAATAAAATACTTATTCTTGTTTGTCAAGTTAATTATGTGCAAAAGGAATAAAAAAGGTGTTCGGTTTTTAAAAAGCGGACTTTTTTTGAAGTTTTTCAAATTAGTCCGCTTAACAGGCACTTTTTGAATAAAAATTTATCGTGTTTTATACTTTTCCTATAAAATTTTTCATAGAAATATACATTTTCCTAAAAATCAGATATTTTAACAAATATTCTTTACTTTTTTATTTATAATAAAGTTAAAAATCTTTACTTTTAACAACAAATATGATAAAATTAGTAAAGATAAAGGAGTTTTGTATGATTAGTTATGAAGGGTTTACAAAATTACTTGCGCAAAAAGGATTAAAAAAATCCGAGTTGACCACTAAACTCGGCATTTCTTCACGCACGATTGCAAAAATCTCAAAGGGTGAAAAACTTGCGAACAACGTTATTTTGCGTTTGTGTGAGTTTTTCGGTTGCGAAAAAGGAGATATTTTCAGGGAAATTTGCGACAATGCTGTGTTACAGGTTTTAAGAGAAGAAAAAGAAGCCAAAATTAGCGGTGGATTGTATCACGAAACTCAAGTGCGCTTAACGTATAATTCTAACCGTATAGAAGGTAGTAAGCTGTCGGAAGATCAGACTCGTTTTATTTTTGAAACCAACACAATCGGCGCAGAAGACGGCGTACCGGTGGACGACATTATTGAAACTGCAAATCATTTCAGGGCCATAGATTTCGTTATAGATTGTGCGGAAGAGCCGCTAACGGAAGATATAATTAAAACCCTTCATAAAATCCTAAAAACGGGCACGAAAGACGCATATTTGCCTTGGTTTAACGTCGGCGATTATAAGCAGAAAGCGAATATTGTAGGCGGTAAAGAAACCACCCCGCCAAGCAGAGTCGCAACTGCAATAAAATCTTTGCTTAACGAATACGAAAAAAAACAAGTTGCTATAAACGATATTATAGAATTTCATTATAATTTTGAAAAAATACATCCGTTTCAGGACGGTAACGGCAGAGTGGGAAGACTAATTTGTTTTAAGGAGTGCCTGCGTTTTAATATAGTGCCGTTTATAATCGAAGACGATAAAAAGGCTTTTTATTATCGCGGGTTAAAAGAGTGGGATAAAGAAAAAGGTTTTCTTATCGACACTTGTCTGGACGGGCAGGATACTTATAAAAAACTGCTTGATTATTTTGGCGTTAGATATGAATAAGGAAAAATATAAATTTGTATGTTAAAGGGGTAAATATGAAGAAAATAGACATAAAAAATTCATTGGGGTTAGATGTTTATATTAATGGTAAGCCAAATTTTGACGACATACCTGAAGATTTAAAAAATGCATTTACCAATTCGTTGACAGATCAAGTGTTGGAGGAGATTAGAAAAGAAAGAGAAAAGCACGAGACTAAAAAATAAAGGTAGAATTTGGAAACGTTTTTCGAACAATACCAACTGTAAAGCTTTGAAAGTGTTTAAAAATACACAGAAATTGTTATATTTTTTGTATATGCCGATGAGAAAAAATTATGGTAGAGATAATAAACAATACAAGTAAATTGCTTGGCGATGATTTAAAAGCAGAAATAAAAAGTGGCGCAAGACTACGAATAGCGGCGTCCTGTTTTTCGATATATGCTTATTCCGCTTTAAAACAGGAACTTGAAAGTATAGAAGAACTTAAATTTTTATTTACAACTCCTGCTTTTTTGCCAGCACAGGTAAGCGATAATATCAAAAAAGAAAAGCGAGAATTTTATATCCCTAAACTTGGGGAAACTGCACTTTGCGGAACGGAATTTGAAATAAGACTAAAAAATCAAATGACGCAAAAGGCGATTGCAAGAGAGTGCGCAGAGTGGATTAGGAATAAAGTAAAAATTAAATCATTAAAAGAATCCGTTGCAACGCAATCAATGATCAATGTCGAAAACGGAGATAAGTATATCCATTATATGCCTATTGATGGTTTTACGACGGCAGACTTGGGGTACGAAAATAAAAACAGTAAACTTGTTGGGATAATGAAAAACGACAATTCAGAGCAAAGCAAGTTTTTTATTTCCGAGTTCGATAGACTGTGGAATAGTGATAACCAGTTAGAAGACATAACTAATACGGTAGTAGATTACATATCGAGTTGTTATAAAGAGAACTCGCCTGAATTTATTTACTTCATTATACTCTACAATATTTTCAAAGAGTTTTTGGAAGATTTAGACGAAGACTATATGCCCAACGAAGCGACGGGCTTTAAAAACAGCATTATATGGAATACGCTTTATAACTTCCAGAAAGACGGTGCTGTCGGCTGTATCAATAAACTTGAAAAGTATAACGGCTGTATTTTAGCGGATAGCGTCGGTTTGGGTAAGACTTTTACCGCGCTTGCGGTAATGCAGTATTATTCGTTAAGGAATAAGTCGATTTTGGTGCTTTGTCCTAAACGGTTAGAGCAGAACTGGACGCAGTATCAGGGCAATAAAACTACGAACTTGTTTTATAAAGACCGTATTCGTTTTGACGTGCTTTTCCATACCGATTTAGGCAGGCCGTCGGGCAAGAGCGGAAGTATGGATTTAGCGACGGTAAATTGGGGCAACTACGACCTTGTTGTTATCGACGAAAGCCATAACTTCCGCAACAATAATTCAGCACATAAAGACAAAGATACTCGCTACGACTTTTTAATGAAGAAGATAATGCAGGAAGGCGTTAAGACGAAAGTGCTTATGCTTTCCGCAACGCCTGTTAATAACCGTTATAACGATTTAAAAAATCAGTTATTGCTGGCTTATGCGGGAGATTACGGCGAAATGAATAGATCGCTTGACACGTCGAAGAGCGTGCAGGTGGTTTTTGCAAATGCCCAAAAGGTATTTAATGCTTGGAGTAAACTTCCGATAGAAGAACGCCACGCCAAAGACTTAATGGACAAACTCGATATAGATTTTTCGATTATTCTTGATAGCGTTACGATAGCGAGAAGCCGTAAACACATACAAAAATATTATGATATAAAAGATATCGGGACGTTCCCGAAGCGTCTTCCGACCAAATCATATTATCCGAAACTTACTGACGATGCAAGCGTAATGAAGTATAAGGATATATACGAACAGTTATTGTCAATGACAATGAACGTATATGCTCCGTTAGCAATGCTGTTCCCGTCAAAGATAGATAAGTATGAAGAAAAGTATAGGATAGACTTATCGAAAGAAGATCCGAACGCAAATACGTTGGGACAGGGCTTAACTCGTCAGATGCACCGTGAAAACGGCATCAAAAAGTTAATGACGATAAATCTGTTAAAGCGGTTAGAGAGTAGCGTGCACTCTTTTAGACTTACGCTCGATTCTTTGCTAAAAACAAACCGTGATACGCTTGGGGTAATCGAAGATTACGAAAAGGGCAATAAAAAAGCGTCTATAAAGAAAGAAATTACGGGTTTTGTAATAGACGATCCGGACGAAGACGAGATGTATTCGTTTCAAAAAGTTTCGACGGGTAAAGTTATAGATATAGAACTTTCCGATATTGATATTTACACTTGGAAACGTGATATAAAACACGATATCGAGATACTTGAAAAGTTATACGTTGAAATGAAACGCGTAACGCCCGATAAAGATAGTAAACTTCAAGTGCTTAAAAATATTATCGACGAGAAAATACATAGCGGAATAAATAACGGCAATAAAAAGATACTTGTGTTTTCAGCATTTGCTGATACGGCGGATTATTTATATCAAACTCTTGCACCCTTTGTGCAGGAAAAATACGGCATGTATTCTGCCGAGATAACGGGCGGTAATAAGAATAAAACAAACGTAGGCGGTAATCAGTCTGCGGATAGAATTTTAACTCTTTTTTCGCCCGTTTCAAAACAAAAGGACGTTATATATCCGACGGAAAAAAGCGAAATAGATTTACTTATCGCAACGGATTGTATATCCGAAGGCCAGAACTTGCAGGACTCCGATATATGTATAAACTACGATATACATTGGAATCCCGTCCGTATCGTCCAGCGTTTCGGACGAATAGACAGGATAGGCAGTAAAAATCAAGTTATACAACTTGTAAACTTTTGGCCGGATATAAGCCTTGACGAGTATATTAACCTTAATAAGCGTGTTTCCGCAAGAATGACGATAGTAAACGCTACGGCGACAGCGGACGATAATATTCTATCTTCCGAAAACGAAGAAATGGATTACCGTAAAGAGCAGTTAAAGAAATTGCAGGAAGGCACATTGCAGGATTTAGAAGACGTTGACGGCAATATATCTATAACCGATTTGGGGCTTAACGACTTTGTGATGGATTTAAATGCTTATCATAAAGCGAACGGAGACCCGCAAGGCGTAATCAAAGGGCTGCACGCCGTCGTAGAGTCGGATGAGAGCAAGGGGATAGAAAAGGGTGTAATTTTCGTCCTTTGTAATCGTAATAACGGGATAAATATAAATAAGCAAAACCGCTTGCACCCGTTCTACCTTGTTTATTTAAAAGAGAACGGTGAAGTAATGTATAACCATCTGGAAGTAAAATATGTTTTAGACGTGTTGCGTGCCACTTGTAAAGGAAGAACCGAACCGCTTGCCGAAGTTTGCCGCTTATTTAATAAAGAGACCAAAGACGGCGCAAAAATGGACAAGTATAATAAATTGCTTGACGAAGCGATTTTAAGTATTTGCGAAGTAAAGGAAGAAAACGACATAAAATCGCTTTTCAAGGTCGGCAGTAAAGTGCTGTTTCAGGAAAACGTTGATGGGCTTGACGACTTTGAACTCATATCGTTTGTAGTAATAAGATAATGCTGAATTTAAGTACAAAAACACAGGTAAACAGAAGATTTACTTTAAGGGAACTTTATAAACAGATAACGGCAGATAAAACCGTAAAAGAAGACGCTAAAAGTATATTGTCGGTAACGCTTTCAAACGTTTTGTCTAATGATACAATGAATTTTACCGAAAGCGGCACGGTAAAAGAGATTTATATTTTTACCATAACTCTGCCGAGTAAGGATATACCGAAACTATTTATAGCCGCACTTGATAAAGCGATAAACTTGCACACGTTTTTTGTTTTACAGGTAGGCGAAGAATACTGCTTTTACGGTGCATATAAAGAAAAGACCGAAAAGGGCGTAAAACTCGGCAAGTATTATCAAACGGAATGGGTTGGTATAAGCGAAGAAAAAGCCTTACCGCTTACCGTAAAAGATCTTGACGACATTTATACTTTTCTTATCGACGAACTTATACCGATAACGGCAAGGAGTAAGGAAAGCACGGTAGAGTTTGTAAACCGCTATGACGAGATTTTAAGACTGAATAGAGAGATAGAAAAACTGCAAAAGCAAGTCGATACCGAAAAGCAATCTAAAAAGCGTTTTGAGTTAAACGATAGATTAAAAGAATTAAAAAAGGAGTTAAATATACTTAATGAAGGCTAAATCAGAAGAAAAAGCAAACAAACCTTTCTACGCAAAGTGGTGGTTTTGGATAATTACGGTAGGTATTATATGCTGTATTGCAAATTTTATATATGCAATATATGGATGTGATGAAAATAAAAGTAATATTTTGACAGTTATAAGTGGATGGATTAGTGGTGTTGCGACTTTTATTGTAGGAATAATTGCGGCAAATCAAAGCAGTAAATATGCATTTTTTACAAAGAAGAACGAATTATTAGAAAATGTTAAGTCCGAACAGAATTTTTTTGTTGAGCATAGTTCTAAAATAATAAATATAGACTCTTATGCTGATTTAATCTTAAAAATGGTTCTAAATGATGGAAAAAATGTAGAAACGGACTTTGAAATTTTAGGCAAATATACTGATTGTTTAAATACAATATCGGATTTTTCAGCACACATTTTAGGATTTAATTATTGTCCTTTAAGTTCGCCTGATTTGAAAAAAAATTTAGATGTGTTATATAAGTTTATTCTTAATGAATTTAATCCCGACAAAGCGCCGACACTTAAAGGTATAGCGGAAGCTGAATCTTTCAAAAAAGAATATAGAGAAAAAAGCAAAGAACTATTAAAGTTGTTAGCAAATGTGAGAAGTGCAAGGAATCAGGCAATCATAGAAATGCAAGTTTTACGAAAAGGAATAATTGATTGTAAAAATATAAAAGAATTGCAAAGTTTTGAATCTAAGATTTATTCTTTTCTATCAAAAAAACATAAAGATTTTTTTAGTAAATTAGAAAATAACAAGGAGCAAGATAATGGACAAGTTGAAAATGGAAAGTAAGGATAACGTGCAGGGGAATATCGAGAAAATAAGGGAACTTTTCCCGAACTGCGTTACTGAAGTGTTAAGGGACGGTAAACCGACGCTTAAAGTTGATTTTGACGTGCTTAAACAGGAAATGAGCGATACCCTAATAGACGATAAGGAAGAGCGCTATCAATTCACTTGGCCGGATAAGAAAAAGTCAATTCTCCTTGCAAACACGCCGATAAAAGCAACGCTCCGCCCATGTAAGGAAGAGTCCGTCGATTTTGATAATACAGAAAACCTTTATATTGAAGGCGATAATTTAGACGTATTAAAACTTTTGCAGGAAACGTATCTCGGCAAAATAAAAATGATTTACATAGACCCGCCATATAACACGGGTAACGACTTTGTTTATAACGACGACTTTGCTTTAAAATCGGAAGAATATCTTGAAAGTAGCGGTCAGTACGATGAACAGGGTAATCGTCTTGTGCAGAATACAGAGAGCAACGGGCGTTTCCATACCGATTGGCTTAATATGATTTACCCGCGCTTAAAAGTGGCGAAAGATTTATTGTCGGATGACGGTGCTATTTTTATATCTATTGATGATAATGAAGTTGAAAATTTAAGAAAAATTTGTGATGAAATTTTTGGTGAGAAAAATTTTGTCGCAACTCTTGCCATAGAGAATAATCCGAAAGGTCGAAAGAATGGAAAGTATTTTTCTATTAACAATGAAAATTGTTTAGTTTTTGTAAAGGACTATAATAGCGGTAAAGGCTTTAATGATATTATTCCAAAAGAGAATCTATTAAGAGATGAAATGGGATTTTATTCTCCAGGACAAAGAGTTTTGGTGGGGAAGTGCTCGAATAAACTTGCGAAAGATGTGTCAAGCGATAAGTTTTATTTTGTATACTACAAAGAAAATTGTCCATTATTGATAAAAAAGAGTATTGATAAAAGTTTAACGGATTATAAACTGTATATGTCTGTAAACGATAAAGGGGAAATAATTGAAAATACGTATACAGCGGATAAATTAAAAGATTTATATAATGAAAACAGTTTAATTTTTAACGCTAATACTATTTATGAAAAAGATAGAAATATAAATAAACAACAAAAAACACTCATTTGTTCTTCTGCTGTTTATGATTTAAAAACCGAAAGCGCAAACTTTATTTATGAAGGGTTTGATTTAAAAAATATTTTTACAATGCCGAAAAATGTTGATTACATAAAAATGTTATTAAAGTTAAATTCAGATAAAAATGATATAGTTCTTGACTTTTTCTCTGGTTCGTCGACAACGGCGCATGCCGTTATGCAATTAAATGCGGAAGACGGCGGGAATCGTGAATTTATTATGGTTCAACTCCCCGAAAAGTGCGACGAAAATTCCGAAGCATTTAAGGCTGGCTATAAAAACATCTGCGAAATCGGCAAAGAGCGTATCCGCCGTGCGGGTAAAAAGATAAAAGAAGAAAACGGATTGACGGCGCAAAATCTTGATATAGGCTTCCGTGTGCTTAAACTTGACAGCAGTAATATGAAAGACGTGTATTATAAACCGCAAGATTACACTCAAAACTTACTTGACAGTTTAGAGAGCAATATAAAAGAAGACCGCACTCCGCTTGATCTATTGTTTCAAGTAATGCTGTCTTTGGGTAAACCATTATCCGCTAAAATAGAAGAAAAGGAAATCGCAGGGAAACACGTATATATAGTAAACGACGACGATTTAATCGCTTGTTTTGACGACGGTATAACCGAAGAAGTAGTTAAAGAAATCGCAAAGAAAAAGCCGTTATTTGCGGTATTCCGTGACAGCGGTTTATCTTCCGACTCTACGAGCACGAACTTTGACCAAATCTTTGCGACTTACAGCCCCAACACCACAAGGAAGGTATTGTAAAATAAATATAATTAAACATTAAAAAAGTTTTATTTTATGACTGGTAAGAAATGAATGCATATATGATAACTAATAAAAAAGAAAAACACAACTATAAAGCGTTTTTTAAGCAGTATAAATGGTTGCATTTTGCGTTAATTATGATGCTTATAGTAGCTTTGTTTTTGGTTGTAGGAATTTTTTCAAATTGGTTTAATAATTGGGAAGGGCTAAAAGAATTTAGTGGTTGGGCAAGTTTGATAGCAGGGATATTAACTTATTTTGGCTCATCATTTTTGGGGATAGTGGTTTTTTTTAATACATGGCAACGACAGAAGATTGAAGACGAGTCCTACGTAATAATGGCTGAAGTGAATTGCAAGTGTTTTTGCGAGAACGATAAACTTCGTCCTTATAGTGAAACAGAATTAAATTTACTAGGCAATAAATATAAAACATGGGGTGGTTCTGGGGCTGAAAAACCATGTGGATATATGGGCGTTAGAATTAGAAATTTAAATGAGAAATTGCCCATGTACATCAATATCGTTAGCGTATATTATGTAAACGACAATAACGAATTAGTTAGTACAAAATATGATTTTAAAGCCACAGAAGAATTGGGGCTACCACTTGATTATAAGGAAATAAATTGGTGTTATATTGGAATTGATAACAGTTTAATAAGAAATGGTTCTCTTAATAGATTTGTATATGTACTAAGATTTACCAACATAAAAGGTGATGATAAATATTGTTGCTACTTTGTTAACTTATTCCCCAACGGAATTAACCCATTGCCCATATATCTTACTGCAAAAGAATATGAACAGTCGATTAAAACAAATAAACACCCATTTGGTAAGTATAAGATGTTTTTAGAATATATGATTAAAGATTATAAAGCGCATTAGTGAGTAGGTTTTTTATGAAATTTAAATTTAAGATTCAACAATATCAGACGGATGCGGTAAATGCCGTTATAAACGTTTTTAAGGGACAACCTTATATGGATAAAGTTTCCTATTTAAGAGATTTAGGGAACATAACTTCACCCAAACAAATCGGTATTTTAGAAGACGATATTTTAAGTAGTGACGGCAGCGGGTTTGAAAATGCGTCGATAGGGCTTTCCGACACGCAATTACTTGAAAATATCCGTAGTTTGCAACTTGAAAACAATATAAAGCAATCTTCCGCACTTTCTAAACCGTTAGGGCAGAATTGCCGTTGTTCGCTTGATATAGAAATGGAAACGGGAACGGGCAAGACTTATTGCTACATAAAAACTATGTTCGAGTTAAACAAGGTTTACGGTTGGAGCAAGTTTATCGTTGTCGTTCCGTCAATCGCTATTCGTGAAGGCGTTAAAAAGTCCTTTGAAGTAATGGAAGATCACTTCTTCGAAACTTACGGCAAAAAGGCAAGGTTCTTTATATATAACAGTAAAAATCTTAATCAACTCGATAACT
This sequence comes from uncultured Eubacteriales bacterium, assembly GCA_900320065.1. Classification (GTDB taxonomy): domain Bacteria; phylum Bacillota; class Clostridia; order Christensenellales; family Borkfalkiaceae; genus UBA1259. Next base: position 37,739 of record ONQV01000002.1, read on the forward strand.
TTTCCGCAAGCAAAGATATTTACGTTATGATAATAAACAGTCAGGCGTTTGCTCAATCCTTAAAAGAAGGTGCGAATAACGAAGCGGCGCGTATTATTTACAACAAGCAGGATAGTTTCGGTTCTCGCCGTCCGATAGACGTTATTGCGGCTAACCGTCCTATCGTTATTTTAGACGAACCGCAAAAGTTAGGCGGCGACGCTACGCAAACTTCGTTAAAACGTTTTAATCCGCTGTTCTCGTTAAACTATTCGGCAACGCATAGGGACACGCATAACCTTATTTACGTTTTAGACGCACTTGACGCTTATAACAAAAAACTCGTTAAAAAGATAGAAGTAAAGGGCTTTGAACTTAAAAACTTACACGGCACGGAAGGGTTTGTTTATCTATCTAAAATTTTAGTCGATCCCGTTAAACCGCCTATGGCAAGGCTTTCTTTTGATATGAGAAAAGCCGATAATTCCGTTATACGAGCGACTAAAATCGTTTCCGTAAACGACAGCCTTTACGATTTATCAAAGGGCAATTCAGATATTCCGCTTGAAGAGTATAAAGAAGGCTACGTTATCAAAGAGATTAACCCCGTTGATAATACGGTAACTTTCTTAAACGGGCTTGTTTTATCCGTGGACGAAGTTAAAAACGATATTTCCGAAAGGGATATGCGTCAAATTCAAATTCGTGAAACTATTATTTCACACTTTGAAAAGGAAGAAAGACTTTTCAATCTCGGGATAAAATGTTTGTCGCTTTTCTTTATAGATGAAGTAGCGCATTACCGCAAATATGACGAAGACGGCAACGAACTATTAGGCGATTTCGGTGTAATGTTCGAGCAAGAATACACAAGCGTATTAAACGAGTATTTATCGCTTATAGAAACGCCGTATATAAAATATTTAAAATCAATCAACGTTAAGGACACGCATAAAGGGTATTTTTCAATAGACAAAAAGGGGCGTGCGGTAAACTCTGCCGTAAACCGCAAGGGCGAGTGCGAAGATATTTCCGCTTACGATTTAATATTAAAGAACAAAGAACGGCTTTTGTCGTTTGACGAGCCGACTCGGTTTATTTTTTCCCACTCGGCACTTCGTGAAGGTTGGGACAATCCTAACGTGTTCCAGATTTGTACTTTAAAACAATCGGGTAGCGAGATAAACAAACGACAGGAAGTAGGGCGTGGTATGCGCCTTTGCGTAAACTCCGCAGGCGATAGAATAGATAGTTCGTTTTCTTCGGTTAAAGTTCACGATATAAACGTTTTGACGGTTATTGCAAGCGACAGTTATAAGGATTTTGTCAGCGACTTGCAACGTGATATTAAAGAAACGCTTTACGAAAGACCTACAAAAGCCACGCGCGAATATTTTGCCGGCAAGTTCATTAAAGTCGGCGACGAGTTTGCTGAAATTACCAAAGAGCAAGCGGCTAAAATCGAACGCTATCTTATCAGAAACGATTATATCGACGATGACGGCAACGTTACGGACACTTACAGGCAAGACGCGGAGACGGGCAAGTTAGCGCCGCTTTCCGAAGAACTTGCACCGCTTGCTGACGGTATTCATAAACTTGTTCAGGCAATATTTGATGAAAAAGTGCTTGACGAAATGGTTACTTCCGCAAACAAGCCTAAAATTACTGACAATGATCTTAACGAAAGGTTCAGTCAAAAAGAGTTTCAGGAATTGTGGAAGCGTATCAATCATAAATACGCTTATACCGTGGAATTCGATAGCGACGAACTTGTCGAAAAGTCCGTTTCCGCCATTAACGAAAATCTTTTTGTTACGGAACTTACTTATAAGCGGACAATCGGTTCACAGGGTGAAAGCATTTTAGATTTTAACGAAGAAAAAACAAAAACCACTACTCTTAAAAATACCGCAGGGTCTTCCGTACCTTACGATTTAATAGGACAAATTTGCAAAGGAACTAAACTTACCCGTAAAACGGTTGTTAAAATTCTTAAAGGATTGCGTGCGGATATTTTTGCTATGTTTGCTAAAAATCCCGAAGAGTTTATTACAAAGGTAATTGATTTTATTGACGAGCAAAAGGCGACTATGTTCGTTGACGAAATTAAGTATAATATCACCGACGAAGAGCCGTATTCGAGCGATATATTTACAGTCAGCAAAAATCTTTTGTCGCTTGACAAGGCGTATAGAGCGGACAGGCACATTACACCTTACGTCGTTTACGATAGCGATACCGAGAAAAACTTTGCTATGGATTTGGATAGAGCGAAAGATGAAGTATGCGTGTATGCTAAACTTCCAAGGGGATTTAAAATCCCGACGCCCGTCGGAGATTATTCACCTGACTGGGCAATTGCTTTTTACGAGGGCAAGGTAAAATATATTTACTTTGTTGCAGAAACAAAAGGCAGTATGGACAGTATGCAATTAAAAGGCACAGAAAAAGCAAAAATTAATTGTGCCAAACGGTTATTTGCGATGATAAACGACGGCGAAGTGCATTACGATGTTGTTGATACATACCAGCACTTGATGGATATCGTTAGTAAATAAATTTTTAATAAATAAAAATTGGAAGCGAGGTTTATTGCTTTGCTTTTTTATGTCTAAAAACATATAAATATCCACTTATAATTATAAATTAAAAACAATTTTTCATAATATTTAAACTGATAATTTGAGTGTGTGGGCGTGTGCTTGGCTATATACAAGTCGGCGTCGCTTCGCTCCGCCGAAGCCAAGCACACGCCCACGACCTGACCGCTTTTGCTATAATACTCAAACAGTTAATTGCAGTAAATACCTTAAAACAGAAGACGGGGGCGGAAAGTCGCCCGCTAACCCGCTATAGCGACCTTTCCGCACTCCCGTCATTTATTATTTTATCTGTGGTTTTAAGTAGTTTTTGAGTTTTTAACGTTATCTTTTGTTTTCTAAAAGATTTATTTACGCACAAAATGCTATTTTGAGTGTAGGGCGTGTGCTTGTCTTGATACAAGTACCTTAATTTTTTGCCCGTTCGGCTGTTCACTTTGCCATAGGTCAGCGGGAGCATCAAGGATAAAAAACTTTTTAGGCTTACCTTTACTTGGTAAGCCTTTTATTTTTACCCTAAAAACTTTTTTATTTCTCCCTTGATTCTCCCAAGTATAACCATAAATCTTCTTAAATCCATTTCGCCCTATGGCGCGTTTACTTGTGCCTTCGGGCAAAAAAATTTAAGGAGATCATTTAAAATGGATTTCAAATGTAAAACTTATGCTTGTGATGAAATTATCACTATCGACAACGTTAAAGAGTTAAGCGAATACCTTTCTGTAAACAGCGTTAAGGCTTTTATGCGCTTCTCCCGTGTAGATTTCTTCTTCAACCTTTACGATAATTTATTCAGAGATATACGCTGTAAAAACGATTACCGCTATATCTTTTCTCCCGCTTACGATATAGTTATGGACGCTTACTGCTTTTTATACTCCCATTTAGGTAAAAGATTAAACGATATAACGAAAGTATCTAAATACGGGGTATTGAAAGAAATGACAATACTCGGCGGGTGTATGTTTATTCTATCCAAACATATACGGCAGGATTTATTTACTTATAACTGCAAGGACATAGATATATGCAGAAAGTCAGAATTACGTATAAACGATTATTACGATTATTCTGAAGACGAGTGGCTTAAAGTTGACGAAACGATAGAGAAACTCGAACTTAATGAAAGCGAACTTAAAGTGCTTGATTGTTTGATAAGCGGTAAATCTTTATCCGAAACGGCAAGGACAATATCCTGCGGGGTATCTACCGTCTTTGACCGCCGACACAAATTACAAAAGAAATATTTGAGTTTAATAGGATAGAAACACCATAAAATTTTACTAACCGAGGAATGGTAAAAAAAGTTTACCAAACCTCGGTTAGTTTTTTATACAATAATATTACTATAAAAAACAGTCTTTTTTAACGCTTTTACAGTTATGCGTGTGCTTGGCTTTTAAACAAGTAGATAGGCGTTTTTATAAAAAAGTGCCGTTAGGCGTGCGCTTGGCTTGATACAAGTAGAGAACTTTTTTATCGTGGACAGACCTTTGTCCACGTTTTTTTATAATTTAAAAATATAAGCGGGAAAAAGTCTTCCGCTTAAAGTGGAATAATGATAAAAAAACAGATATAGGCATAAATACCATGAAACAAATCCGTTCTCTTGTCTTGTTTTTCTTCGTCGTTAGTCTAATCTTCCCGTTCGCAATGTCAAGGCGGTAAAAAGTCTATGGCACGTTGAGTTTACCTTTCGGCTACCATTTGTCCGCTTTTTGGTAACTATTTGTATTCTCATAGACTACTACGTATAATCTTGCTACCGTGATAGAATAAAAACGTCAAGGTATTAACCGACTTTTTAACCGTCGTTTTACTTTTTCCTTGACATTGCTTGCGTCCAGATTATCCGTCTCTTTGAAGAAAACCAAGGAGAACGGATATATGATAAAATTTAATACTTCGTAAAAAGGCACTTTAGTAAAATTTCACAACCTTTATAACACGCTTATATAAAAGTCGAAAGCGTTAAAGTAAAACAAGTAAAAAATATGGCAGAACAGGCTTTAATGATTCAATCCGATTTAAAAAAACTATCTTCCGCTATTGTTGCAATGGCAAGCGTAAGTAACTCCGAAGAAATAATTCAGGGGTTATTATTTAATGCCTTTAATAAATACGCGAAAGACTTGAAGAGACAGCCTGCTATGCCGGATAAGCCTTTACTTGCTTTTACGAAACAAGAATTAAAAAACATGCCAAAAGATTTTATGAAGGAATTCAGAACGGAAGGTATAACGGCGCGGGTAATGAAACGTAAAATAAGCAAAAACGCCTTTTCGTATATAATCAGATACCGCCGAAACGGATATAACATCGTCGTTTGCGGAAAGACGTTGGAAATAGCGAAAGAAAGGTTTATGGAAAAACTTAAAACCGCTGAAAAAGTATCACGCGGCACGAAAGTTCAATCGGCGTTTAAATCTTTTACTCTATATTATTTTGAAGCGTTCCGCAAAAAGAAAATATCGACAGCAACGTATCAGGCGGATATAAACAGGTGTAAAAAGTATTTATTTTCTTATTTCGGTGAAAAGCCCATATCTAAAATAACTCCTTATGAGTGCCAAGAGTTGATTGAAACGATAACAAACGAAGGCAAAGGAAAAACCGCCGACGAGATATATTCGCTTATGTCAATTATTTTTAAGGGCGCGATATTGCACGATATTATAAAGAAGAACCCGCTTGATCTCGTTTTCCATCAAAAACACGAAAGCGAACACGGGCACGCGCTTACAAAGGACGAAGAAAATTTGCTTTTAGAGAATACCAAAGGCACGCCGTACGGTTTAATGTTTGCCGTAATTCTTTATACGGGAATGCGCCCTAACGAGTATTCGACGGCTGAAATAAACGGAGATTTTATCGTATGTAAGAACAGCAAAAGGAAGAATAAAAAGGTAGAATATAAAAAGATACCTATAACGCCTATGCTTGCGCCATATATAACGGAAGAAACAGTTTTGAAATTTTACAATACGTACAGCATAAGGGATAAGTTTAATTCGATTTTGCCTAATCACATTTTATACGATTTAAGGACAACGTTTTATTCTCGACTTAAAGAGTGTAACGTTGCGGACAATGCTATAAAAGAATTCGTAGGGCATTCACTCGGGGCACTTGGCAATACATATACCGACCTTTCCGACGAATATTTGCTAAAAGAAGGGCAAAAATTTCTGTATTAAAACTTAATAAACTTATAAAAACGGGTGCTTTAACAGTACCCGTTTTTTATGGTTTTAAAAATAAATTTAGGAATAAAATATTAAATAAATAAAATAGAACGCCAAGAAAACCACTGTCGATTTTAATGATTTTTGGTGCAGTAAAAACTGCACCAAAAACTACACCAAAACGCAGAATTGAACAAAAAATTTTTACGCAAAAGTGGGCAAAACACCCCTTGTCAGTGTATAAAAATGGTCAAAGACACGAAAAAACAGCCCTTTTTGGACTGTTTTTTCAAAAAAGTGGTGACCCCAACGGGATTCGAACCCATGATACCACCGTGAAAGGGTGGTGTCTTAACCGCTTGACCATGGGGCCTCATTAGCGTTCAGTTTGTTTTGCGGAAAATATTTATCTCTTTTCGCCGATTGCGGCGTAAGTTGATTTTGGTAGCGGCGGGTGGAGTCGAACCGCCGACCTGCCGGGTATGAACCGGCCGCTCTAACCATCTAAGCTACGCCGCCATATACGTTCCGCCAAAACGTACTCAAAGCAACTAAATGCTTATGTATTATATCCAAATTCTCGGATAAAGTCAATTTATTTTGACCTTTTTACGCAAATTTTTCAAAAAAATTTATTTTTATCATTATTGTGGCATATAAAACAACAAAATCGCACAAAACAGGTGTAAAAAAGGGGGAAAAAGCGATAATCTCTTTCTTTTTTTCACGGAATATGTTATCATATTACAAAATGAAAAGTGAAAAGGAGAAAATATTATGAGTAAATATTCGGGGACGCAGACGGAAAAGAACTTACAGGCGGCTTTTAGCGGCGAATCGCAGGCGAGAAACAAATATACTTATTTTGCGTCGAAAGCAAAAAAAGAAGGCTACGAGCAGATAGCGGACATATTCTTAAAGACTGCCGACAACGAAAAGGAACACGCTAAACTTTGGTTTAAGGAACTTTCGGGGATCGGCGACACGGCGGAAAATTTAGCGCAAGCTGCGAACGGCGAAAACTTCGAGTGGACGGATATGTATAAAGAGTTTGCGGAAACCGCCGAAAAGGAAGGTTTTCCAGAACTTGCGGCAAAATTCCGCGGCGTAGCGGCAATCGAAAAGCGCCACGAAGAACGCTATCGCGCGCTTCTTAAAAACGTTGAAACGGCGGCGGTGTTCAAAAAATCTTCGGTAAAAGTTTGGGAGTGCCGTAACTGCGGACATATCGTAGTCGGTGAAAAAGCACCCGACGAGTGCCCCGTATGCGCGCACCCGCAGGCGTATTTCGAGATAAGCGCGGAAAATTATTAAAACGTTTTCAAACTTTTTTAAAATTACCCCCGTGTTTTTGTTGACACGGGGATTTTTATCTGTTATAATACTACCAACCTACCAGACAAGTGGGTTAAGCAAAAAAAGAGCAAGGGAGCAGGGTTTATGTCTATCATTTGGGTAAAGATTTTACGAAAAAACTTCCGTTTCGGGCGAATGTGTAAAGCGTTTCGGAATTAAAACCGTAGGTAAATATATAAAAAAACAAAAAACAGTTACAAAAAGGAGATAATTATGGTAAAATATAAATTTGAAACGTTACAGGTTCACGCGGGGCAGGAAACGCCCGACCCCGCGACGGACGCGCGCGCAGTTCCTATTTACGCAACGACGTCGTACGTGTTCAAAGATTCGGCGCAGGCGGCGGCGCGTTTCGGGCTAACCGAAGGCGGCAACATTTACACGCGGCTTATGAATCCGACGAGCGACGCGTTTGAAAAGCGTATCGCGGCGTTGGAAGGGGGCGTGGGAGCGCTTGCGACGGCTTCGGGTTCTGCGGCGATTACTTACGCTATACAGAATATAGCGACGGCGGGCGATCATATAGTCGCGTCGTCGGACGTGTACGGCGGGACTTTTAATCTTTTGGCGCATACCTTAAAGGAACAGGGGCTTTCGACGACTTTCGTCGATCCGTCAAATCCCGAAAACTTTGCGAAAGCGATAAAGCCCAACACCAAACTTATATTTGCGGAAACGTTGGGCAATCCTAATTCCGACGTTCTCGATATAGAAGGGGTGTCGGAAATCGCGCACGCAAACGGGATACCGCTTATCGTGGACAATACTTTCGCGACGCCTTACTGCTTGCGCCCGATAGAGCGCGGTGCGGACGTGGTCGTGCACTCGGCGACGAAGTTTATCGGCGGGCACGGCACGGTGATGGGCGGCGTGGTCGTTGACGGCGGCAAGTTCGACTGGGCGCAAAACGATAAATTTCCCGTTCTTTCAAAGCCTAATCCGTCCTATCACGGCGTAGTGTTTACAAAAGCGTGCGGCAACCTTGCGTATATTCTTAAACTTCGCACGACTTTAATGAGAGATCAGGGCGCGGCTATTTCGCCGTTCAACTCGTTTTTGCTGTTGCAAGGGCTGGAAACGCTGTCGCTTCGGTTAGAGCGGCACGTCGAAAACGCACTTAAAGTAGTGGAATTTCTGAAAAATCACCCGCAGGTGGAAAAGGTAAACCATCCGTCGCTGGCGGTGGGCAGGCAAAAGGCGCTTTACGACAAGTATTTCCCACAAGGGGCGGCTTCGATATTCACGTTCGATATAAAGGGTGGCGAAGAAAAGGCGAAAAAGTTTACGGAAAGTCTTAAACTCTTTTCGCTTTTAGCAAACGTAGCGGACGTAAAATCGCTCATTCACATCGACGACATTATAGCCGACTTAAAAGCAGGCTTTGACGCTATAAAATAAAACATTATAAAATATAATTAAAAGGAGATAGGAAAAATGGCAAAGATTTACGGCTCGGCGGCGGAACTCGTCGGAAAAACGCCGCTCGTGGAATTCAAGAACATAGAAAAAGAGTTGGGGCTTAAAGCGAAAATTCTCGCAAAACTCGAATACTTTAACCCTGCGGGTTCGGTAAAGGACAGAATCGCAAAGGCGATGATAGAAGACGCCGAAAAGACGGGCAAACTTAAAAAGGGTTCGGTGATAATAGAACCGACTTCGGGCAATACGGGGATAGGCTTAGCGTCTATCGCGGCGGCGAAAGGTTACCGCATCATAATCGTTATGCCCGAAACGATGTCCGTTGAACGCCGCCAAATTATGAAGGCTTACGGCGCGGAACTCGTGCTGACCGAAGGCGCGAAAGGGATGAAAGGCGCTATCGCAAAGGCTGACGAACTCGCAAAGGAAATACCGAATTCGTTTATCCCGGGGCAGTTTGTTAACCCCGCTAACCCAAAGGCGCATTTCGATACGACGGGCCCCGAAATTTACGGCGACACCGACGGCAAGGTCGATATATTCGTGGCGGGCGTGGGCACGGGCGGTACGGTAACGGGCGTCGGCAAATACTTAAAGAGTAAAAACCCGAAAATCAAAGTGGTGGCGGTAGAACCCGCGACTTCGGCGGTATTATCTACGGGCGTTGCGGGTTCGCACAAGATACAGGGTATAGGCGCGGGATTCGTTCCCGACGTTCTCGATACGAAAATCTACGACGAAATTATTCCCGTATCTAACGAAGACGCGTTCAAGTTCGGAAAACTCGTCGGCATAAAAGAAGGCGTTTTGGTCGGAATATCTTCGGGCGCGGCGCTTACGGCGGCGATTGAACTTGCAAACCGCGCGGAAAACGCGGGCAAAAATATCGTAGTGCTTTTACCCGATACGGGCGACAGGTATTTGTCCACGCCGCTTTTTTCGGATTAAACGATTATCCGACGCGAAAAGGCTTGCCATTTGCAAGCCTTTTATATTATAATTTATTTACCTATCGGATTAAGGGGTAAATATGACGGACAGATTTTCTCGTACCGAACTTTTAATAGGTAATGAGGCGCTTGAAAGACTTAAAGCGGCTCGCGTAGCGATTTTCGGCGTCGGGGGCGTCGGCGGTTATGCGGCGGAAGCGCTCGCCCGTTCGGGTGTGGGCGCGATAGACCTTATCGACGACGACAAGATATGTATAACTAATATAAATCGCCAAATCTACGCGCTGTCTTCCACCGTGGGAAAACATAAAACAGACGTTGCAGCGGAGCGCATAAAAGATATAAATCCCGATTGTAAGGTAACGACTTATAAAATATTCTATCTGCCCGAAACTGCGGACGAGATAGATTTTACACATTACGACTATATAATAGACGCGGTGGACACGGTAACGGCGAAACTTTTGATAGCGGAAAACGCCGAGTCCGCAAACGTGCCCGTTATATCCGCTATGGGGGCGGGCAATAAACTCGATCCTACCGCATTTAAAGTCGCGGATATTTATAAAACTTCGGGCTGTCCGCTTGCAAGGGTTATGCGTGCCGAGTGTAAAAAAAGGGGAATAAAGGGCTTTAAAGCGGTATATTCCGAAGAAAAGGCTATACGTCCGCCCACGGGTGCGGTAATAAGTTGCAAACACCATTGCGTTTGCCCTGCCGGCACGGTAAGAAAGTGCACGGCGCGTCGCGATATTCCCGCAAGTATTTCTTTCGTGCCGTCCGTAGCGGGGCTTATAATGGCGGCGGAAGTAGTAAAGGATTTAATTAAAGGTGATAACAAATGAAAATATCAACGCGCGGCAGGTACGCGATACGGGTTTTGGTCGATATGGCGGAACACGATAACGGCGGGTTTATTCCGCTTAAAGATATAGTGAAAAGGCAGGACGTTTCGCAGAAATATCTTGAAAGCATAATGCTTACGCTCGCTAAATGCGGAATAGTCGAAGGGGTGCACGGCAAAGGCGGCGGTTACCGCTTGAAAAAATCGCCCGAAGAACTTACCGTGGGCGAAATATTGCGCGTAACCGAAGGCAGTTTAGCGCCGGTAGCCTGCCTTGAAGACAACGCCGAAATTTGCGAACGCGCGGGCAGTTGCAAAACGCTGCCTATGTGGCGGGAATTTTACGCGCTCGTAAACGAATTTTTCGACGGTAAAACGATAAAGGACTTAACGGGCATTTCTGGCGGCGGCGAATATATCATTTAAAAACGGAACGCGGGGCGATAAAATTATCGCCCCGCGTATAATATAAAACCGATTTTATACGATACCTTCTATAAGGTTTTTGACCGCCAAGGCGAAAAGTATCGCCGCACCGCACCAGACGGCGTATTTTCCCAACAACTTTCCGAGAGATTTGCCGATAAATATGGCAAGCGCCACGATAGCGAAAGTTATCGCGCCGATAATTCCCGCGGCGATAAACACAGAAAAGGGTAAAGTTGCCGCGGCGAAAGTTATTCCCACAGCAAACGCGTCTATACTCGTCGCGACAGCCTGAATAAAGAGTACGCCGAGCGTAAAACTCTGCGTTTTTTTATCGCGTTGTTCGGCTTTTTCGGAATTACGATTTTCTTCGATTATATCGAAAACGATTTTTATCGCAAGAATAAAGAATATTCCCGCGGAAAGGAATTTTGCGAACGATTGTAAAAATCCCGAAATAAGCCCGCCGAGAAAGAACCCCGAAAGCGGCATAAGAAACTGAAAAGCGGCGAACGCGCAAGGCATAGACCACTCTTTTTTTCGGTTCAGGTTTTTTTCGTAGGTCGTACAGTTTGCGACGGTCAGCGCGAACGCGTCCATCGCAAGGGCAACGCCTATTACTATAATTTCCAAAGCGCTCATAGTAAAAAACTCAAAACTTTTTCAATTATATATAATTATATTGCTTTTGTCAATTTAAAATGTTAAAATATAAAAGATTATGGTAAAAATCACCGAAGAGTGGGACGAAATATTAAAAGAAGAGTTTTCTTCGCCGTCCTATCTTAAATTAAGAGATTTTTTGAAAGTCGAATACTCTACGCGCACCGTATATCCTTCTATGTACGACATTTTCAACAGTATGAAACTTACGCCGTTTAGGGGAATAAAGGTCGTGCTGATAGGTCAAGACCCTTATCACGAAGAAGGTCAAGCGATGGGGCTTTCCTTTTCCGTGCCGAAAGGCGTACCCCTTCCGCCGTCGCTGGTTAATATCTTTAAGGAGATAGAAGACGAAACGGGCAAAGGCGATTTTAAAAGCGGCGACCTTACGGGCTGGGCAAAGCAAGGCGTTTTACTTTTGAACGCCGTTTTGACCGTGCGCGCCCACGCCGCCAACTCGCATAAGGGCAAGGGCTGGGAAGAGTTTACCGACGGCGTTATAAAGAAAATATCCGCGGGAAAAGAGAACGTGGTGTTCTTTCTGTGGGGCGCTAACGCCCGCGCTAAAAAGCCGCTTATCGACGGCAATAAACATCTGATTTTAGAGTGCGCGCATCCGAGCCCCCTTTCGGCGTATAACGGGTTTTTCGGGTGCGGACATTTTATTAAGGCTAACGAATATCTTATTAAACACGGCTACGAGCCGATAGATTGGAGCAATTTATGAAATACGCGGTAATTTTAGGCGACGGTATGGCGGACTATCCGCAAGAATTTTTAGGCGGCAAAACTCCGCTCGATTTAGCGAAAAAGCCGTTTATCGACGGGCTTTGCAAAGTATCCGAAGTCGGGCTTTGCAAGACCGTGGCGGACGGACTTAAACCGGGGAGCGACGTCGCTAACCTTTCGGTTTTGGGGTACGATCCCAAAGAGTGCTATACGGGGCGTTCGCCGTTGGAAGCGGCGTCCATCGGGATAGCGTTAAAGGATACGGACGTTACGGCGCGCGCAAATCTCGTAACTTTGTCCGACGAAGAAAACTTCGCCGATAAAACTATGATAGATTACAGCGCGGGGGAAATTTCCACCGCGGAAGCGAAAGTTTTAATAAACTATCTCGCGGAAAAATTGAACGACGGAAAATATCGCCTATATTCGGGCGTAAGTTACCGCCATTGTTTGGTCGTCGATAACGGAAAAATCGCGGGCGACCTTACGCCCCCGCACGACATAACGGGAAAGCCCGTAAAGGGGCATTTGCCGACAAGCGAAACGGGCAAAGAGTATTTGGCGCTTATGGAGCGTTCCGCGGAACTCTTAAAAAATCACCCCGTAAACCTTTTGAGAATAAAAGCGGGCAAACGCCCCGCGAGTTCTCTGTGGTTCTGGGGCGAAGGCACGAAGCCGAAACTTCAATCGTTTAAGGAAAGATACGGGCTAAACGGCGCTATGATTTCGGCGGTCGACCTATTAAAGGGCATAGGCAAACTTACGGGTATGCGGGTAATAGAAGTCGAAGGCGCTACGGGCAATTACGACACGAATTTTCAAGGCAAGGCAAACGCCGCCCTTGACGCGCTTAAAACCGACGATTTCGTGTATATCCATATGGAAGCGCCCGACGAGTGCGGACATCACGGCGACGCGGAGCATAAAATTTATTCGATAGAACAAATCGACGGGGTAGTGAAAACGATTGCCGAAGGGTTAAAGGCGCGCGGCGAAGACTTTTCGCTTCTGATTTTGCCCGACCACCCTACGCCATTAAACGTAATGACGCATGTATCCGATCCCGTTCCTTATATATTGTATAACAGCGCTAAAACGGAAAACGGCGGCGCGGAAAAGTATTGCGAAACGGAAGCCGCAAAGACGGGCGTATTCGCGGATAGCGGCGTTAGTTTAATGCGGAAATTTTTAGGAAAATAAAAAAACGGCGATTAAAATCGGATTTTGTATTTTCGCCCCGAAAAAGGCTCGATTTCCTTTTTCGGGGCGTTCTATTTGCGGAAATTTCAGCATATAAAATTTGTAAACAACGCAAAAGGAGAATTGTTATGAACGAAAAATTGCAGTATGCGACTATGCTTGAAATTCCCGTGAATACGGCGAACGTAACTTTTAAGCCGAAGAAATTTCGGCGCGGAGCGAAAAAGAAGATGAAAAATCCCGACGCGGTTAAAGAAGAATTGCTTTTAAAGGTAAATTCGACCGCCGCTCCCGAACCCCTTTCAGAAACGCAGACGGAAGTTGCGGCGGCGGTTGCGGAAATCCCCGCGGACAATGCGGAACTTGCCGAAATCCCTGTGGAAGAGCCCGTGGGGTATGAAAGCGCAAGCGTACATAAAAAAGCGAAAAAGCCGCTGTTTAAGTTTACCGCCGTTACCGCGGAAGTTATCGCGGTGTTCGCGCTGCTCGCGGTCATATTCTTAACCAACGCCTTTTACGCCGACAGCGCTATAAACGTGTTTATGCGTAAAGTGTTTTCACCGACCGTAACCGAAACGGTGCACGAAAAAACTTACGACGAGTTTGCGCCCGTCATAAACTTTAACGGCGAGATGGCTATGGAAAACGGCGTTATCACCTGTTCGGGCAGCGGTTCTGTCTACGCCCCCGCGGACGGCACGGTGGCTTCCGTTGTTAAGGAAGAAAACGGCACTTATACCGTTAATATCGCGCACAGCGCGGTATTTTCTTCAACTCTTTCGGGGCTTTCTTACGCCTATCTCGGCTCGGGCGATAAGGTTTACGGCAATATTCCCGTAGGATACGTTACGGACGGCGGCTTTACCGCTTGCTTTAACTCGGAAAACGCGGTCATAACCGATTACACCCTTAAAGACAACGCCGTGTTATGGGCGGTATAAGATATTCCGTTCACCCGCTTTTTTTCGTCGTCGGTTTTTATTACGCGCTGACCGGACGGATATTCGTCTTTTTGATTTACGCCTTCACCGCCGTGATACACGAAACGGGGCACTCCGTCGCGGCGGGAAGGGCGGGGTACGTACTGAATAAAATAACTTTAACGCCCTTCGGCGCGGTCGCTTCCGGCAATATCGAAGGGCTTAAATTTTACGACGAACTCAAAATCGCGGCGGCGGGTCCCGCCGTCAATCTCGCCGTCGGACTTTTGTTCGTCGCGTTCTGGTGGATATTTCCCGAAACCTACGCTTTTACGGACGTAGCGGCGGAAGCGAATTTCGTTCTTGCCGCCGTTAATCTTATCCCCGCCTATCCCTTGGACGGCGGCAGAATACTTTCCGCACTTCTATCTATAAAACTCGGTGCGGAAAAAGCGGCGAAAATCTGTAAGGCGGTCGGCGTCTCGCTTTCGCTTTTGCTTATCGCGGGGTTTATATACACGGTCTTTTATACGCCCAACGTTTCGCTCCTTATTTTCGCGGCGTTCGTGTTCGTCGGGACGATTGATAGGGGCAAGGACAATAAATACGTTAAAATAAGTTCTGCGTTCGACGAAAGGAAACTCCGCCGCGGCGTTCCCGTGAAACGGCAGGCGGTATCGAAGGACGTAACCTTAAAAACGCTTACTAAAATCACCGACGCGAACGCCTTAAACGAAATCGACGTCTACGACGGCGACAGACTTATAAAAAAACTCGGTCAGAAAGATATAGCGGGAATTTTGGGTTCGGGGGATATCTACGCCAAACTCGAAAGGTTTTTGTAGCGCGGCTTTTACGCTATATATTGTTAGCGGCAACCCGATCGGCACAATATATCGGCAAAGTGAAAAAAGACGGCGAATTTAGCGGTAAATTTTTAAAAAAACACGTAAAAACCTTGACAAATTCGCACGCATTTGGTACAATACATTAGCATCTCGGATTCGGGGTGTTAATTTTTTCATGTTCGGAAGGTGCTTTATGGCAGCGAAAGGCGCAAGAAACAAGATAACTTTGGCTTGTACGGAATGTAAACAGAGAAATTACGACACGTTCAAAAACAAGAAGAACGACGCGGAACGTATCGAAATCAAAAAATACTGCAAATTCTGCGGTAAACACACCGTTCACAAAGAAGCGAAATAATCGTTCGCTGTGAGTTAGGCGTGGTTTCGGGGCTTACCCGAAAAAATAAGGGGATTTTAAATGGAAAAACTTAAATCCAACCAAGACGGTTTCACCGCCACGACGGAAGAAGCCAAAAAGGAAAGAGAACAGGAAATTAAGGCAAAGGAAGCCAAAAAAGCCAAAAAGAAGGACGGTAAACCCAACTTCTTCAAGAGAATGGGTATGAAAATCAAAGACGTTTTCTCCGAACTCAAAAGGGTTACTTGGCCGACTTTTCCCAAGGTCGTTAAAAAGACGGGCATAGTTCTCGTCGTCGTTTTGGCGTTTCTCGTGGTTATAACCGCGTTCGATTCGGGGCTATTACAGTTATTGACGCTCGTGTCGCCGAGAGGTTAAGGAGTTACGATGAGTATAGAAGACGCAAAGTGGTACGTTATTCACACATACTCGGGCTACGAGATGATGGTGAAGGACTCGCTCGAAAAACTTATTGAAAACAACAACTTGCAGGAAAATATTTTCGATATTCAGATCCCGACCGAAGAAACGCTCGAAGAAAAGGCGAACGGCAAGAAAAAAGTCGTGGAAAGAAAGAAATTTCCCTGCTACGTTTTCCTTAAAATGATATACAGCAACGAGATATGGTATCTCGTTACCAACACTCGCGGAGTAACGGGCTTCGTCGGTCCGCAAGGGAGACCTATGCCGCTTACCGAAGAAGAAGTAAAGCGTATGGGCTTAGGTCCGAAAAACGTGGAGATCGACTTCGGCGTGGGCGACGACGTTCAGATTTTGAACGGACCGCTTGAAACCTTTACGGGCAAAGTCGTTTCGATAAATCAGGCGGCGCAGAAAGTCATGGTCAACGTGTCTATGTTCGGCAGGGCGACCGACGTGGAAGTGGAATTCTTCCAAGTGAAAAAAATAAACGTTCAGCCCGCGCAGAATTAAAAGCACTCAGGGGCTACGTTATAAAAAGATACAATTCGGCAAAAACCGATAAGTATAAACAGTGGGAGTTGCGGTTAAATCCTTTATGACCGCGACGATATTACCACCGAGGAGGTTATTATGGCAAAGAAAGTTACAGCAATCGTAAAACTTCAATTACCGGCAGGCAAGGCAACCCCCGGTCCGCCCGTAGGTTCTACTCTCGGTCCGCACGGAATCAATATTCCGGGGTTCACCAAGGAGTTCAACGCTAAAACGGCAGATCAGGCGGGACTTATTATTCCTGTCGTTATGACCATTTATCAGGACAGGTCTTTCACGTTTATCTTAAAGACTCCGCCCGCACCCGTTCTCATCAAAAAAGAGTGCGGTATAGAATCCGCTTCCGCAACGCCTAACAAGACGAAGGTTGCGAAACTCACGAAGGCGCAGGTCGAAAAGATAGCGAAACTCAAAATGCCCGATTTAAATGCGAACGATTTGGAAGCCGCTATGAGTATGATAGCGGGCACCGCGAGAAGCATGGGCGTCGAAGTCGTAGATTAAAGAATTTGTGGGAGAGATTTTTCTCGCACGTACCACAGGAGGTAAAAAAATGAAACACGGAAAAAAGTATATTGACAGCGTTAAAGCGATAGATTCCGCGAAACTTTACGACGCGGCGGAAGGTATAAACGCGGTTCTCGAATCGGCGAAAGCGAAATTCGACGAAACGATAGAATTACACGTAAGACTCGGCGTCGATCCGAAACAAGCGGATCAGCAGGTCAGGGGCGTTCTCGTTCTTCCGAACGGCACGGGTAAAACCGTAAAAGTTTTGGTTCTCGCAAAGGGCGCGAAAGCGGACGAAGCAAAAGAAGCGGGCGCGGACTACGTCGGCGCGGAAGATATGATACAGAAAATCCAGTCCGAAAACTGGTTCGATTACGACGTGATCATCACCACGCCCGATATGATGGGCTTGGTCGGTCGTATCGGTAAGGTTTTAGGTCCGAAAGGCTTAATGCCTAACCCGAAGTCGGGCACGGTTACGATGGACGTAGCGAAAGCGATAAAGGATACCAAAGCAGGTAAAGTCGAATACAGACTCGATAAAAACGCCATCATCCATTGCGCTATCGGTAAAAAGAGTTTCGGTGCGGAAAAGATCAAGGAAAACTACGACGCTCTTATGGAAGCCATCATCAAGGCTAAACCCGCGGCGGCGAAAGGCCTTTATCTTCGTAGCGTTTCTCTCGCCAGCACCATGGGTCCCGGCGTAAAAATAGCCGCTAAAATTTAGTTGACAAACTTTAATTTTAGTGCTATAATCCTATTCGTAAAATTTAATAGCCCAAGACAGTAGGTTTTTAATCGTCTGACTTTCAGGCGAACCCACCGAGGCGGAAATTAAAAGGCGAAATCAAACGCCCTTCTTCCGTTTCGGCAGAAGGGCGTTTTCAAATCATTAAAGGAGGTAATAAGATGTCGGCAAATTTAGAAGCGAAAAAACAGGTAGTAGAAGAAATCAAAGAGAAAATTCAGAACTCGAAATCGGTCGTTTTCGTTGCGTCCAAAGGCTTGTCGGTTGCGGAAGATACCGAACTCAGAAGAGAATTCAGGGCGAAGAACGTCGAATACAAAGTTTTGAAGAACACGCTTGTCCGTCGCGCTTTTAACGATCTGGGCATTACGGATTTTGACGCGGACTTAAACGGTCCTACGACGGTAGCGTTCGGACTTGACGAAACTCAGGCGGCGAAAATCGTAATGGGCGCGGTCAAGAAGTACGAAGATAAAATTTCGGTCAAGTGTGCATACGTGGAAGGCGGCAGAGTTGACGAAAAGGGCGTTAAAGCGCTTGCGTCGATGCCGTCGAAAGAAGAACTCGTTGCAAAAATGCTCGGTTCTTTGCAAGCGCCTATATCAAATTTCGTGGGTGTGCTTTCGGCAATTCCCCGCGGCTTGGTCATTGCGCTTAACGCTATTGCGGAAAAGAAAGCGCAGTAGTTTATACAAGGGTTAGTCCTTAAACAAAAAACAAATAAAAATAAAAAAATAATTTCAAAAAAATTTCGGAGGAAATTAAAAATGGCAGACATTCAGAAACTTTTAGAAGAAGTAAAGGGTATGACGGTTTTGGAACTTAACGAACTCGTTAAGGCTTTGGAAGAAGAATTCGGCGTAAGCGCGGCGGCTCCCGTAGCGGTAGCGGCGGCTCCTGCGGCCGGCGCGGCGGCGGCTCCTGCGGCTGAAGAAAAGACCGAATTCAAGGTTTCCATCAAAGAAATCGGCGACAAGAAGATCGAAGTTATCAAAGCGGTAAGAGAATTCACCACTTTGGGACTTGGCGAAGCGAAAGCGCTTGTAGAATCCTTGGGCGTAATCAAAGAAAACGCTACGAAGGAAGAAGCGGACAAGATGATCGCGCGCTTCAAAGAAGCGGGTGCGACCGTTGTTGCCGAATAATTAAAAGGCTGACATCAAAAAACATAAGCGGCGGAGCAAAATTGCTCCGCCGCTTAATTTTGGTTTTCGACAGTAATAAGTCTTTTTATTCGCAAAATACGTTCGTTCTATTGACTTTTTTATAAAATATTAGTAAAATAAAACCATATCAACCGTACAGTTGGAGATATTATGAAAAAACTTTTTAAAATAGCGATCAATTTTATGGCTATCGCGGTAATGGCTGTCGCAACTTTCGGGCTTGCCGCTTGCGAAGACATAAAAAAACTTGAACTTTCATTAAACGTCTATAATTACACGGACAACGCGTTTTATGCGGAAAAAGACGTTAAGTTTTCCGTTGACCTTTACCGTCATCTCGCGCCGAAAACCGTCGATAAGGTATTAGAGCACGTTAAAAACGGTTATTACGATAACGCCGTTTTCTATGAAGAAGCCGGTATTATAATGGTAGGCGACCTTAAAATAGACGAAAACGGCAACGTCGTGCAAAATCTTATAGACGGCAAACTGCCGTCCGAAATTTACGGCGAGTTCGAGTCTAACGGCACGAAGGGTTCTAACCTTGTGAATAAAAAGGGTTCGATAGGTATTTGGCGCAGTTATTACGCGAACGATACCGAAACTTATAAAACGAGTAGCAACGCGCGCAACAGCGGCAGGGCGACTTGGTTTATTCCGATTTCTGAAAAAACCGGTTACGACGGATATTTCTGCGTGTTCGCGCAGTACGATACGGAAAATACCGCTAACGCCAAGGCGATAGAAGCGATAACCGCAATATTTGCTAACGCAGATTATTACACCGAATACGTTATTTACTACACGGGCGAATACGATACGGAAAAACCCGACAAAAATTACGGGCTTACCTTTAACGCCGTTAAAAAAGCGGACTTCGACGACGAAACAGAAGTGTTTAAAGCGGAAGGGCAGCAACTCGTTTGCTTTAACAAAAAGACGGTGAAAATTCCGAACGTAGTGGGCGGCGAAGTTTCGGCAAAAATAAAATCCGTTAAATAAAATAAACGATATAGGATTTATCAACCGCGGGGACGTGTATTACGCCCCCGCGGTTATATTTTGTTGATATTCGTAATTTTATTATCGGCAATATCGAAAGTAAAATATTCAACCGAGTATTTTCTTTCCGCGGTTTTATACACCAAGCCTATTTCCTTATAGTTTCTGAAAAGCGGCGGCGGCGTTACGCCGATAAAATCCCCGAAAAACCCGCCGAGTTTATCGGCGTTTTCCTTTACGTTGTCCGCAAGATAGAAAGAATAGTCCCCGCCGCATAAAAACTCTTCCGAGAAAGCGTAGGGGATAAGTCGTTCGTTCAGTTTTTCGCGGTCAAAGTTTTCGCCCGTCGTAACTTTGTGCGAGAGTTCTTTTATTTCTCCGCCGCTCAAAGAATACTCGCATACTACCCTGTGTTTTGCGATATCTCGAATACGTTCGGTAGTAGTAAAGCCTAACGCCGAAAGATTAAACTCGTCCGTTTCTTTGGCAAATAAAAGGGCGGTTTCTTTTACGCCGTAAACTTTGAGAATTTTTTTATCCCCGCAGTCGAAAAGCGCGAAAATAAGGTCGGCGTTTATTCCTTCGCCCCGACGGAAAGTAACGGAAAGGGGTGAAAAGTCCAAGGTTTCCGCAAAAAAGTCGGTTTTGGTTTCCAAAGAAATTTTACAGCCGTTGTCGATAAACGCGGTGATATTTGCATCGCCGTACTTTTCCTGCGCCAAAATCTTGAACCCGTCAGTCTTTGCGGGCTTTGAAAATTTAAGGAAATACCCGCCTTTAAGGTCGGTTACCGTAACGTTTTCGGGCGGGGCGTTTAGGAAATCGTCGCTTAAAAAGAACGCGACGGGCGCGCTTCCGTCCATCAGCGGGCAAATTTCGACGAGCGGATAAGGCTTATCGAAATTGCAAAATTTTACGGAATTATCTACCGTTCCGAAAACGACGCCCTGAAACTTTATCACGGCGGGAAAACCGCAGAAAAAATAAAAATACATATCGGTTTATTTTATGTATAAAAATTTCGCGTTATGTCAATAACCGTATAAATCGAAATTATAGGAGAAAGTTATGAACAGACCTTACGGTTATAAAGAAAAAGACCTTATCGACCTTGCGGAGTTTATCGTTAAAGGCGGGTTTAGCGGCAAACCCTTGTCGCAAGGCTTTAAAGATTACGCCGCTATTACGGGGAAGGCGGCGGGGAGCGTCAGAAATCTTTACTACGCGCTTGCGAAATTTTCTAACGAAAACGCCGAGTTTACCGAAAAACATCTCGGCGGTAAGCCCGTAAAAGTGGAAAAAAGCGAAAAGTTTTCCGAAGAAGAAAACGGTATCGTGTCGAAAATCGCGGAATTTAAGTCGCGTGGCGTGTCGGTAAGGCGTGCTACGATCTGTCTTGCGGGCGGGGACGCCAAAAAGGCTTTAAGGTATCAGAATAAATACCGTAACGCCTTAAAATTTTCGGAAAAGCAAAAAGCCCGCGAAAGCGACGCGCAAATTCTGCCGACGGAAAAGTTTTTCGTTAAAAGACTGAAAGCGGAGATAAACAAACTCGCGGACAGGCTGGCGGCAGGCTATAAAAAGGAAAACGCTAAACTTATCAGGCAACTTGCCGCTCTTAAAGCGGAAAACGAAAGACTTTACAGGCGGCTGAACGGTTCAAACGGCGGCGTTATAGGGTATTTTAACAGGAACGCGGGCGATAGGAGCGTTAAATTTCTTGACCGTTAAAATAATTGACAAGAAAGGGTAAGTGTGGTAGAATAAAACCCGTATATCCGCTATGGAAAAACCAAAAGGTAATTCAGGGTAATTATTTATGGATTTATTCAACAAATGTGCAAAATACGACTACGTTAAGCAATTAAAAGAAGCGGGCATTTACCCTTATTTTCATCAACTGGAATCAAAGCAAGCACCCGAAGTCGTTATGGAAGGCAAAGACGTAATAATGATAGGTTCTAACAACTATTTAGGTCTTACTTCTAACCCCGAAGTTATGGAAGCGGGCATAAAGGCTATCGAAAAATACGGTTCGGGATGTTCGGGCAGCAGGTTCTTAAACGGCACTTTGGATATCCACGTCGCGCTCGAAAAGGAACTCGCCGAATTTTTATGTAAAGAAGACGTCGTTACTTTTTCGACGGGGTTTCAGAGCAATCTCGGCATAATTTCCGCGATCGCGGGTAGAACGGACTATATTATATGCGATAAGGAAAATCACGCTAGCATTTACGACGGTTGCCGTCT
>ONQV01000034.1 GCA_900320065.1 uncultured Eubacteriales bacterium
TATTCACGGCGTTATCCATCGCCTTTATCAAAGCGGGATTAGTAAAAAAGTCCCCGTCCTGTATCGCCTTGGTTATCTTCGTTAAATCCTGATATACTATTCTGCCCGCGCCGATATTCAGGTGTCCCACTTCGGAATTGCCCATCTGCCCGTCGGGAAGTCCCACGTCCATACCGCTTGCGCCTATAAAGGTCGAAGGATATTCTCTAAACAGTTTTTTAATATTCGGTATCCCCGCCGCTTCTATCGCGTTGCCTCTCTTTTCGGTATTGTGTCCGAATCCGTCCATTATAATTATTGCGTAAGGTTTTTTAGCCATAACATCACCTTTGAAAAAAGGCACTTTTTTTTCCGTGCCTTTTTCGTGTTTGTTTTTTGATAAATCAATCTTTGTAATTTACTATATCGGCAAAGTCCTGCGCTTTTAACGCCGCGCCGCCTATAAGTCCGCCGTCGATGTTTTTCATCGCCATAAGTTCTTTGGCGTTCGACGGTTTCATGCTCCCGCCGTATTGAATACGGAGATTTTTCGCAACTTCCGCGCCCCAAGTCTTCTTAATAAGACTTCTGATATAGCCTATCGTTTTGTTTGCGTCGTCCGCAGTCGCGGTGTTGCCCGTGCCTATTGCCCAAACGGGTTCGTAAGCGTCTCTCGGTAAGCGTTTCGCCCACGCAGACTATCGGCTTCAATCCGTTTTTAAGCGCCTGCTTTAAGCGCATATTGACCGTTTCGTCAGTTTCGCCGAAATAAGTTCTTCTTTCGCTGTGCCCGATTATAACGTATTCCACGCCTATCTCTTTAAGCATAGCGGCGGAAATTTCGCCCGTAAACGCACCGCTGTCCGCCCACGCGACGTTTTCCGCACCTAACTTTATTTTACTGCCCGCGATTGCGTTTTTAGCCACCCAAAGGTCGGTGTACGGAACGCATATTACCACTTCGGGCTTGGATTTTGCCACAAGCGGTTTAAGTTCGGCGATAAGCGCTTCCGCTTCCGCCGCGGTTTTGTTCATTTTCCAGTTGCCTGCAATTATCGGTTTTCTCATTTTCTATCTCCGTAAAAATTTGTAACTATTTATTTTCAGTCTTTATCGTTCAAGCACTCGATTCCGGGAAGTTTTTTACCCTCGAAAAGTTCGAGCGAAGCGCCGCCGCCGGTTGAAATATGCGTCATTTTATCCGCAAAACCAAGATTTTTTATAGCCGCCGCGGAATCTCCGCCGCCGATTATGGTCGTAGCGGAAGTTTCCGCAAGCGCTTTTGCCACCGCGATAGTGCCGTTAGCAAAACACGGGTTTTCCGAAACGCCCATAGGTCCGTTCCAGATAACCGTTTTGGCGTTCTTTACCGCCTCGGCATACTTCGCAGCCGTCTTCGGTCCGATATCGAGAGCCTCTTTTCCGTCGGGAATTTTATCTATATCGCAAATCTCGGTTTCGACTTTCGCGTCGATAGGGTTCGGGAATTCATTTGTTATCACTACGTCGATAGGCAAATAAAGTTGTTTTTTAAGCGATTTCGCCTTTTCCATCATTTCCTTACAATATCCTATCTGTTCGTCGTCCACAAGCGAATTGCCGACGCTCATTCCTTTCGCTTTTATGAAAGTGTAAGCCATACCGCCGCCGATTATAAGCGTATCGCACTTATTGAGCAGATTGTCTATAACTTTGAGTTTATCGGATATTTTCGCGCCGCCTAAAATCGCAACGAACGGTCTGACGGGATTTTCGAGCGCGTTTGCCATAACCGAAAGTTCTTTTTCGATAAGGAAACCGCAAACCGCAGTCTTAGCAAAGCCGTATTCCACGATAGCCGCGGTGGTTGCGTGCGAACGGTGCGCCGTACCGAACGCGTCGTTCACGTACACGTCGCAGAATTTCGCAAGTTTTTCGCAGAGTTCTTCGCTTCTGCCTTCTTCGCCCGCTTCGAAACGGGTGTTTTCAAGAAGAACCACGTCGCCGTCTTTCATATTAGCGACCGCCGCGCAAGCGGATTCGCCGACGACGTCTTCCGCGAAAACAACTTTTTTACCGAGTTTTTCGGAAAGTCTTTCCGCAACGGGACGGAGAGTAAATTTCTGCTTATCTTTAAGCGCTTTTTTAAGATATTCTTCTTTAGCAGCCGCCCTTTCGTTTTCGGGTAGAGCGTCTACCGCCTTCTTTTCCTTTTTGGTGAGCCCGAAACCTTCGGTGAAAATATTGTGCGGTTTACCCATATGCGAACAAAGTATGACCTTCGCGCCCTTTTCCATAAGATATTTTATGGTGGGAAGCGCACCGTCGATACGATTTTCGTCTGTAATCACGCCGTCTTTCATCGGAACGTTAAAATCTACCCTTACAAGGCATTTTTTGCCGCTTACTTCGACGTCTTTTATGGATTTTTTGTTCATTTATCTTACCCTCCGAATTTATTTTTAATTAATTTTCCGTAACATTATATAATTAAACCCGCTTCATTGTCAAACATTATTCTAAACGGAATTATTATTTTTACTTATGACGATACTGTCTTATGCTGAACGCCATGTTGGTAATATGGTCGCCCACCCTTTCAAGGTTGGACACCGTTTGAAGATATATAGACCCCGCCTGCGCAGAACAAACCCCTTGCTTTAATCTTTCAACGTGTTTAACTTCAAGTTCTTCGGTATAAACGTCTATTTTTTGTTCTATCTCGTCAACTTTATTAAGAATACCGAAATCCCGTTTATCAAACGCAACAAGCGACTGCGCGTGCAGTTCGTTTATCATGCCTATGAGCGTCCTTAATTCTTCTTTAGCTTCGTCCGAAAGCGACAAAGAACCTTCCTTTAATTGCTGTGCGTATTCCATAATGTTTTCCGCATAGTCGCCCACCCTTTCAAGGTCTATGACGACGTGATAATAAGAACCGACTTTTTTCTCGTCAAGCAAGGAAAGGTTTTTACCCGAAAGTTTAGTCAAAAATTCCGTTATGTGTTTATTAAGATAATCGAGAACCTTCTCGTTTTCCTTAATTGTTTCGATTTGACTTTCGTCGCCCGTAACAAGCATATTCACGCACAAGTTAATATTTTCTTTCGCGATATCAGCCATACGAACTATTTCGAGTTTGGTATTGCCCACGGCGATAGGCGGCGTTTCCAAAAGTCTTTCGTCGATATAATTGAATACAAACCTACTCTCCGACAATCGTTTATGTTCGGGTATTATTTTAGTCGCAAGCGTTACTAAAACGTTGGTGAACGGGATAAGTATAAGCGTCGTTATAATATTGAAAAGAGTATGAAAATTTGCAATCTGTCTTGCTATAGAATCGCCCGAAATGGTTTGCATAAACGAACGGAATTCCGCGCCCCATATCCAAAGCGGAGCAATACAGATGAAACAGCCGAAAAGGTTAAACAAAAGATGAATAACAGCCGTGCGCTTTGCGTTGATATTAGTGCCCACAGACGAAATAAGTGCGGTAACGCATGTGCCGATGTTAGAACCTAAAATAATGAAAATAGCGGTCTGTAAATTAAGCTCACCGCCTATCGATATTGCAATAAGTATACCGGTAACCGCCGCCGAACTCTGTATTAAAGCGGTAAGAACTATACCTATTAAAACAAGTAAAAGCGGAAAATGATCTCTAGTGAAAATATTGTTGAAAAAGGCTTGCAGGTGCTCGTCTTTAATAATATTGTCCACGGAAACGCTCATTATCCTAAGCCCTACGAAGATAAAACCGAGCCCGAGTAAAATAAACCCTATTTTGTTTATTTTATCTTTTCTGAAGAAAAGCGCCATTATCATACCCGCCGCCGCGACGAGCGCCGCGATAGCCGCGACGTCTACCCCTTCCGTTCCGGAAAGCGAAAGTATCTGCGCTGTTATGGTCGTACCGATATTCGCACCCATAATGACAGCCGTGGCTTGCGTAAGAGTGATTAAACCGATATTCACAAATCCGACAAGCATTACGGTCGTCGCCGCCGAACTGTTTATTATCGCCGTAACCGCCGCGCCGATCCCTACGCCCATCAGTTTATTGTTCGTTATCCGACCGAGCAGTTTTTTCATGTTGTTGCCGGCTATCCGTTCGAGATTTGCGCCCATCGTGCGCATTCCGAACATCATTACGGCAATACCGCCGAGCATAAAAAAGACGTTAGCGTATATCGAATTACCCATTAATTTCTTCCTTTAAGTTAAAAATATCGCGGAATAACGACGCAATAATTAAATGTATCATTATAATAATACAGGATTTTACGGCGGATTGTCAAACGTTTTAATACCGAATACCAACCATCAGCGTTTTGGAATTTCGCCTTCGGTTTTTAATCCTATGTAATCTAATTGCCTTAACGCTTCGTAAACGCCGACACAGACCGAATTAGACAAATTTAACGAACGCGTTTCTTCCCGCATCGGAAGTCTTACGCACTCGCCGTAATGTTTTTTAAGCAAATCTTCGGGCAGCCCCTTCGTTTCCTTGCCGAAAACCAAAAAATCTCCGTCTTTATATTTTACTTCCGAATGGATATTTTTCGCTTTCGTCGAGAAAAACCAGAAATTATGTCCGTCGTAATACTTGTCCATAACTTCTTCTATACTGTCGTAATAAAAAATTTCGACGAGATTCCAGTAGTCAAGTCCCGCGCGTTTCAAATACTTGTCCGACACTTCGAATCCGAGCGGTCGTACCATATGTAACCTACACCCAGTAACCGCCGCCGTCCGTGCGATATTTCCCGCGTTCTGCGGGATCTCCGTCTCTACCAAAACGATGTTAAGCGCCACAATTTCTCCTTTTTCTCACCCGAAAGCCCTAATACCCCGAGTTGAAGTCGCGGTAAAGCCCGCGTTGCCTTAAATTTATCAAATGAAAATCTTTTTCGATTTTTATTTTGCTTTTTATTATCTTTCCGCCGCCGGAAAGGGTTATATTCCCGCGGATATCCGCCACCGCGGCGTAATTTTTAGCGCAAAGCACCATAGATACGCCGTTTGCGAACGCCCCCGCACGAAGCATCACTTGCGGCATAGGTCCTTCGAGTTTTTTCATTACGCATATTATAATATCCGCGTCGCATAACGCTAAAACCCTACCCGATTCGGGAAAAAACAAGTCTTCGCCGACTATTATGCCGATTTTCCCCGCGCTGGTATCGTAAACCCTGAAATTGCCGCCCGCAACGAATTCGCTATCGTCAAGCGCGTGCGCCATATCGCTGACGCCCAACAATTTTCCATTATCGGCGATTGCGACGGAATGGCGGAATACCCCGTAAGTATCCGTATCGCAACCGCATATCACTACTTGGGAAAGTTCACGCGACAGCCTTGCCAAATCCTGAAAATATTCCGTTTCGCCGCCGAGTTCCTTCTTATAACTGACGAGCCCCAAACCGTTGAACCCGAACACCAACACGTCGCTTTTTCCGACCGCGGACATTTTCTCCCGCCAGACGTAATCGAGCGTATCGGCAGTAACAAAACATATATCCATTTCAGCGCCGCTCCCGAAAAAACTTTTAATAATATTCTATTTAGGAAACGGCTTTTTTGTTAAAGATATTTATTTAACAGTTCTTCGGTGCGCTCCGCGCTGTCCGATTGCATTATTTCCGCGCGTTTCGCTTTGGAATTTTCTACCGATTTAAAATAATACGCAATAAATTTACGAAACTCCACCGCCGCGCGGTTGCTTCCCGAAAACTTTGCTTCTTCTTTTAGATGCGCTATCGCGAAATCTTTTATGTTTTTTATTTCGCCAGAAACCGCTTCGCCCGATATTTTCGAAAAAATAAACGGGTCGGCTATCGCGCCGCGTGCAATCATAATCCCGTCCGCGCCCGTGTTTTCTATCATTTTATCCGCGTCAGATACGGTAAAAATTCCGCCGTTTGCGATAACGGGAATCTTAACGCTTTTTTTCGCGCGTTCTATCGCCTTGTAATCGGGTTCGCCCGAATAATACGCTTCACGCACCCGTCCGTGCACGGTTACAAGCGCAGCCCCCGCGTTTTCCGCCATTTTGGCAAATTCCGCCGCGATATCGTCCCCCGCTTTTATTCCCGAACGGATTTTAACGGTTATCGTTTTTCCGCTCTTAACGCACTCTTTTATTATGCTTTCGGCAAGTTTTATATCCGAAAGAAGGGCGCTCCCTTCGCCGTTTTTCACTATTTTCGGAACGGGACAGCCCATATTTATATCGATTATTTTGTAATTTTTAAGATAGTCGCTCTCTGCAGCCCAACGCATAAAATAAGGGTCGCTCCCGAAAATCTGCGCCGCGGTCCTTTCGTAGTCGTCGGTTTTTAATATTCTTTCGTTATTTTTCGCGCCGTAATAAAGCCCTTTCGCACTCGTAAGTTCCGTAAAACAAAACCCTACCCCGAGCGGAAGTATAGTTTTCCTGAACGGGTAATCTGTAAAACCCGCCATCGGCGCTAAAAACAAGTTGTTACAAATCGGCACATCGCCCGATTTTAACGCGTGAACTTTCATTTATCTTCCTTTTGAATTTTATAGGAAAAACCATTGTTAAGTTTACCAAATCCGCGACAAAATAGCAAGCGATTGCGCCTATCCCCGCGCCGTAAATGCCTATTTCGGGTATTTTAAGGGTAAAAACTTCTATTAAAATTTTGACGGCAACCCCTGCCGCCATACCTATCATAGGTTTTTTGGGGCTTCCTTTTCCGATAAGCACACCGTTTAAAGTCTGCAAAAGCGACAACAGCACCACGCAAACGGAAGTAAGTCTTAAAAGATTTACCGACAGATTTTTTTCTTCCGCGCTTAAATATCCGAATAAAATTTTGATAACAAGCGGCGCAAAAACCGCAAGACTTACCGCGCACGGAATAGATATGACGAGCGTTAAAAGTATAGTTTTTACGGCGTCTTTATTCTTTTGTCCACCACTCGCGGAAGCAACCATCGGCACGGCGACCGACGAAACGCCGTAACAGACCGCGACGGGTAGCCCTATAACGGTAGTTACCACACCCGAAAATATTCCGTAAACAGCCGTGGGATTAGCCGTGTTGCCAGATAAAAAATTAACTATCAAAAAACTGTCCGCAACTTTTGAAAGCGGCAATATCATACCCGCAAAAGCAATCGGAATAACGTATGAAAAAATGTTTTTTATAGACGAAGAAAAGGTCTTTCGGTCGATATAAAGTTTAGTAAAACCGTACCTTTTCTTCTTTACGCCGTAAGTTACGACAAGAACAGTCAGCGCGATAAATTCGGATACCGTTATAGCGAGTGCCGCCCCCGCGACAGCCTTCGGTATGTCAGGCATAAACAGACTTGAAATCGTCAGTCCCGCAATAAGTTTTACAACCTGCTCCACAATTTGAGAAACGGCGGTGTGCGTCATATTCATAAAGCCTTGAAAGTATCCGCGGAAACAGCAAATAGCGCACACGAAAAATACCGAAGGCGACAAAAACACGTAAGCAAAACGCGCGTCCGCGTTCCCCTGTGCGGTCGCAATCGTGCCTGATAAAGCCGCGGTAAAAAGAGTAAAAAACAAGCCGAGTACGGAAAAGAAAATAAGGCTTATTTTCAATATTTTACGGGCGTAAACTTCCCTATCGAAACCCTTATACGAAGAAATTATTTTCGCCACGGCGTTCGGCACTCCCGCGCCCGAAAAATCGAGCAAAAGCGTATAAACGGGAAATACCATCTGATAAAGTCCGAGTCCCGTGCCGCCTATTATTTTCGTAAGCGGTATTCTGTACGCCGCGCCGAGCAGTTTTGCGATAAACGTTCCAAGTCCCAAAATAAAAGCGCCCGAAATCATCTTTTTACTGTTTTTATCCATATCTTTTTTTAGCGCGGGCAATTTATTAAAAAAGCCCGAAACGCGTATATAACGCGTTTCGGGCTAAACTTTTGCCGTTTATATCCGCGCATACCTTTTTAAGTAGTATGCATATCGGACTTCGTTTTTATTCCGCAATCCGCTATCACAATAAGGATTTGAACGCTTCGTCGGGATCAAGCGGATAAAGATATTTAAGCGGGATATCGAACACCGTTTTTACACCTGTTTCACCCTTTTTGGCAAGTCTTGCAATCGCACGGGCGTAAGCCGTCAACACGCTGCCCGTAAACTCGGGGTTGGAATCGAGTTTAAGCGATAACTGCAACAGTTCGGAATTTTCTTCGGTTGTCTTCCCCGAACGGATAACCACGCCGCCGTGCGCTAATTTCGCGTGTTCGCGCTTTAATTCTTCTTCACTGATAAAATGCACGGTCGTGTCGTAATCGGCAAAATAATTAGGCATTTCCTTTATTTCTTTTTCGATTCTCGCCTTATCCGCGTTTTCTTCGGCCACGACGAAACACTCTCTCGCGTGTTTTTCGCGCACGGAAAGTTCGGGATTTAAGCCGCTACGCACCTTTTCAAGCGCGTCTTCCTTCGGCACGGTGTACTGAATAGCGTTTTTCACCCCCGCTATCCTTCTTATCGCGTCGCTATGCCCTTGCGAAACGCCTTTTCCCCAGAAAGTATAATCTTTCCCGTCGGGAAGAACCGAACCGAACAAAAGTCTGACAAGAGAAAAAATTCCGGGATCCCAACCGACGCTTATTAAACCCAAAGTGCCGTTTTCTGTGGCGATTTTATCGAGTTTAGCAAAATATTCGGGAATTTTAGCGTGAGTATCGAAAGAATCCACGGTGTTAAAATCTTTAATATAGTTCGCCGTCGTTGCGGGAAGGTCGGTCGCAGAACCGCCGCAAAGAATCAACACGTCTATTTTACCTTTAAATTTTCCCAAATCGTTTACCGAATAAACGGGAAAGCCCGTAACGGGTTTAACGGAAGAAGGTTCACGGCGCGTAAACACGCCCACACACTCAAAATCACTTGCTTTATCTACCGCAAGGCAAACACCGCGCCCGAGATTACCGTATCCGACTATTCCGACTTTTATCATAACTATACCGCCTTATTTAATTTTCATTTTATATTTTACGCTTATTTTACTGTAAAATCAACCGCAAAAACACAAAGTTTTATTATATCAACTATTCGTTTTTTTTATTTTTTCATTAAATCTGACAAAATCGCGCAAAATTTCACCGTATAAAATAATTATAATTTCAATAAATAAGGAGACGGTATGAAGAAGAAGTTTTTTTCGCTCGATTACACCGCCGTACTGCGCTACGTCGGTATTTTTACGCTTTTTGTCCTTTTCAACAATCTCGAATCCGAAGTCTTGCCCTACTCAACGGCGGTTTTGATTGCGGCGGCTTTTACGGGCGGCTCTTTTTTAGCAGTGCCGACGCTTTTTATAGGCTCGTTCGCAGTATGCGGCGCGAACGGGCTTTTGGCGCAAGCCGCCGTTTCCGCGGTATATTGCACACTTCTCAATCTTCTTTACCTGCGCTTTTCCGCAAAAAAGAACGCGGGGTTTATCTCTCTCGCCTGTTTTTCTCTCATAGGGTTTATATTTTTAGGCGATACTTCTTCACAGATTCTTATGGAAAAACGAATACTCGTTTCGCTAGTTACCGTGGGGCTAGCGTTCTTCAGCGCGCTCGCGGGAAAAGCCGTCGGCGAAAAAGGACTGAAATTTAAATTATCTTACGAAGAAACCGTTGCCGTATTCGCTACGGTTGTCGCCGTAGGTCTCGGAGTATGTAATTCCCTTTCCCCTTATATATGGAAAGGAATTACCGTGTTTATCGTACTCTGCGCCTGCTATCTTTTAAGGTTCGGAACGGGCTCTTTTCTCGCTTCGGTTTTGGGAATAAGCCTTGCCGTATATTACCACGACGTAACTTACGTCGCCATTACTCTTTGTTTCGGGATTTCGGCAGATATAACTTGTAATTTCTCGCGTTATCTCGCCGCGGTAGCCGTGCCCGCGGTCGATTTCTTCATTTATTCGGTTTTCAACGTGTACGCAGGCTACGGAACGATGGATTACCTTCCCGTCGTTATCGGCGCGCTTATGTTTATGGTGATTCCGAATAAGCCGTTTAAAAAACTCAAAGAAAAACTTTATTCCTTCCGCGAAAGACAACTGGTAAGGCAGACCATAAACCGCAATCGCCTTATGCTTTCTAACCGTCTTTACGAACTCGCGGGGGTGTTTACCGAGATGTCTTCGGCGTTTAACGCTTTCGAGAAGAAAGGCGTTACCGAAGACAAGGCAAAATCCGCCATAGAAAAGGAAATTTACTGTTCGGTTTGCAAAAACTGTAAGTTCTACTCCCGTTGCGACAAAAAGGAAAACGATATAAAAAGCGGACTTAAAATCATGATAGATATAGGCTTTGCCAAAGGCAAACTGTCGCTTATAGACCTTCCGAAAGAACTCTCGGAAACCTGTATTCACCCTAACGATATTCTGTTCGGGCTGAATAAAATGCTCGCGGAATACCGTTCCTACTCTATAAACGCGCAAAATCTTGCCGGCGGGCGGGCGCTTATTTCCGAAGAGATTTCGGGAGTTTCGGAGATATTAAAAGGATTAGCGCTGGAATCCGGCGCTCTTCTTAAATACCAAAGCCGCTTGGAACGGGGTTTAAGCG
>ONQV01000078.1 GCA_900320065.1 uncultured Eubacteriales bacterium
AACGGTTGGCACGACGCAAGGATTGTGCCGTTCGGATATATTCCGACGCATCCCGCGTCCACCGTCTTTCACTACGGCGCGGAAATTTTCGAGGGTATGAAGGCGTATAAGACGAAAGACGGCTATCAGATGTTCCGTCCGTTTGAAAACCTTAAACGTATGAACAATTCGGCGGAAAGACTGTGTCTTCCCGAAATTCCCGAAGATATGTGGATAGAAGGTCTTACCGACCTTATCAATCTCGACTACGCGTGGATACCGGATAAAGCGGGTACGTCCCTTTATATCCGTCCGTTTATGTACGGCAACGACGAATCTTTGGGCGTGCACGCGGTACATAACGCGAGATTCGTGATAATTCTTTCGCCCGTCGGCAACTATTACGCGGAAGGGCTTAACCCCGTTAAAATCAGTATCGAAAGCGAAGACGTGAGAGCCGTTCGCGGCGGCACGGGCTACGCGAAGTGCGGCGGCAACTACGCGGCGAGCCTTCGCGCGGGCAAGCGTGCGGAGAAACAGGGCATCTCGCAGGTTCTCTGGCTCGACGGCGTGGAGAGAAAATATATCGAAGAAGTCGGTTCTATGAACGTTATGTTTAAGATTGACGGCGAAGTAATAACGCCGGCGCTGACGGGTTCGGTGCTCCCGGGGATAACCAGAAAATCCATAATCGAAATTCTTAAAGAAAAGGGCTATAAGGTTACCGAAAGGCTTATTTCGGTGGACGAACTCGCGGAAGCGGCGGAGAGCGGCAAACTCGAAGAAGCGTGGGGTACGGGCACGGCGGCGGTCGTGTCGCCCATAGGACACCTTTATTATAAAGGAAAAGACTACGAAGTTTCGGGCAACAAGATAGGCAAACTCACGCAGGAACTTTACGACGAACTCACGGGTATTCAGTGGGGCAGAATAAAGGACGAACGCGGCTGGTGCTATAAGGTGAAAATCTGATGCTGAATAAACGCGTCGTTCTGTTTATGGGGCATTACGGTAGCGGCAAGACCTTTTGCGCGGTAAATTACGCTTTGGCTCTCGCCGAAAAAGGATTGCCCGTAAGCATTTACGATTTGGATATCGTAAATCCCTATTTCAGGACGGTAGACGCGTCGAAAACGCTGGAAGAAGCGGGCGTGGAACTCGTCGTTTCGCCTTATGCCGAAACCAACGTGGATATTCCCGCAATGAACGCCGCGTCCTATAAAATGGTGGACGATAAAACGCGTTACGCAGTTTTGGATATAGGCGGGGACGAACGCGGGGCGTTAGCGCTCGGCAGGTTTTACGAAAAGATAAACGCGGAAAATAATTTCGAGTGTCTTTTGGTGGTAAATCCTTTTAGACCGGAAACGCGGGATATAGAAGGCGCGGTCGCGGTCAAGAACGAAATAGAAACCGTTTCGAGAATAAAGTTTACGGGGATAGTGAACAACGCGAATTTAGGTGCGGAAACGACGATAGACGATATTCTTTACGGCAAGCGGTTTTGCGAAAAGTTAGGCGAAAGGCTTAATATTCCCGTCAAGTTTTCGGCGGTAACGAAAAGTCTTTGCGAAAAGGCAAAGGAAAAAATAGACAAGATATTGCCCGTCGAACCGATAAAATACGGCGACTGGCTATAAATAAGGAGAAAAAATGGCAAAGGTTAGTTTTAACGAAGAACGTTGCAAAGGTTGCGGGCTGTGCGTTACGGTTTGTCCGAAAGGCATAGTCGCGCTTGAAAAAGACAAAATAAACGCCAAGGGTTATCATCCCGCGGGCGTTATCGAACAGGAAAAGTGCATAGGTTGCGCGAGTTGCGCGCTTATGTGTCCCGATACGGTAATTACGGTGGAAAGGTAGGTGCAAAAATGAGCGAAAAAGTATTGATGAAAGGAAACGAAGCGTTAGCGGAAGCGGCTATAATGGCGGGATGCCGACATTATTTCGGCTATCCCATCACGCCCCAGACGGAAGTTGCGGCGTATATGGCGAAGCGTATGCCGAAGATCGGCGGCACGTTCTTGCAGGCGGAATCGGAGATAGCGGCGATAAATATGGTTATCGGCGCGGCGTCCTGCGGTGTAAGAGCGATGACAAGTAGCAGTAGCCCCGGAATTTCTTTAAAAAGCGAAGGAATTTCTTATATGGCGGGTTGCGAATTGCCCGCGCTTATCGTAAACGTGCAAAGGGGCGGCCCCGGACTCGGCGGCATACAGCCTTCGCAGTCCGACTATTTCCAAGCGACGAAAGGCGGCGGGCACGGAGATTATCACCTTATCGTTTTAGCGCCCGCGTCGGTACAAGAGATGTTCGATATGGCGTTCAAGGGATTTAACCTTGCCGATAAATACCGCGTTCCCGCAATGATACTCGCCGACGGAACTATGGGACAAATGATGGAACCCGTAAGTCTCGACGCCAACGCGATAGAAACCTACGCTAAGCCGTGGGCTACGGTCGGTACGGGCAAGCACGAAGGCAGAAATATAATAAATTCTCTTTCGCTTTCTCCCGCGCAACTCGAACAGTGGAACAAATCGCGCTACGAAAGATACGCGGAAATCGAAAAGAACGAAGTTATGTACGAAGAGTTTATGATGGACGACGCGGAAATGTGCGTGGTGGCGTTCGGTATCGCCGCGCGCGTATCGAAAAACGCGGTCGTTGCGGCGAGGAAGCAAGGGCTTAAAGTCGGTATGATCCGTCCGATAACTCTGTGGCCCTTCCCGAAAGAAGTCTTAAACAAAGCGGCGGATAAGGTAAAAGCGTTTTTATCCGTGGAACTCAATATGGGGCAGATGGCGGACGACGTAAAACTCGCGACGAATTGCAAAAAGCCCGTATATTTCTACGGCAGAACGGGCGGCGTTATAATGAGCCCCGACGAAGTGCTTTCGGCAATTAACGAAATCGAAAAAGGAGAAGCGAAACAATGGTAGTTTTTGAAAAAACCAAAGGATTGACGGACGCTCCGCTCCATTACTGTCCGGGGTGTACGCACGGAATAATACATAGACTCGTAGCGGAATCTTTAGAAGAGTTAGGCGTTTTAGATAAGACGGTAGGTGTGGCGAGCGTAGGATGCTCGGTCTTTTCCTACAATTATTTCAACTGCGATATGATACAGGCGGCGCACGGAAGAGCCCCCGCGGTAGCGACGGGTGCAAAACGCGCTAATCCCGACAACGTAGTGTTTACCTATCAGGGCGACGGCGACCTTGCGGCGATCGGTACGGCGGAAACGGTGCACGCGGCGGCGAGAAACGAAAATATCACCGTAATATTCGTAAACAACGCGATATACGGTATGACGGGCGGACAGATGGCGCCGACGACGCTTCCGAATCAGGTAACGCAGACTTCGCCTTACGGAAGAGACGTAACGGTCGTTGGCTATCCCGTAAAAGTGTGCGAAATGCTGTCGCAGGTAACGGGCGCGTCGTACCTTGAAAGGGTTGCGGTCAACAACGTAAAGAACATACGCGCGGCGAAAAAGGCGATAAAGCACGCCTTTCAGAACCAGATAGAAGGCAAGGGCTTTTCGCTTATCGAAGTTCTTTCGACCTGCCCGACAAACTGGGGATTATCGCCGACGGAAGCGATAAAATGGCTGGACGAGAATATGGAAACGTATTATCCGCTCGGCGTTTATAAGGATAAATACAAGGAGGAAAAGTAAATGGCGACGAAAATTCTTATAGCGGGATTCGGCGGACAGGGAATACTGTTCGCGGGTAAAGCGCTCGCTTACACGGGATTAAAGTGCGGCAAGGAAGTTTCGTGGCTTCCGTCTTACGGACCGGAAATGCGCGGCGGCACGGCGAATTGCAGCGTAACGATATCCGACGACCCGATAGGCTCGCCGATAGTCGATAAGCCCGACGTGCTTATAGCGATGAACCTTCCTTCGCTGGAAAAATACTATAACGAAACCGAACCGAAAGGTTATATCATATACGACAGTTCGCTGATTAGCAAGCAGGGTACCAGAGACGATGTTATCACCGTTGGTATACCTGCGACAAAACTTGCAAGTGATAACGGGCTCGACGGACTTGCGAATATGATAATCTTGGGTAAGACCGTAAAGGAAACGG
>ONQV01000080.1 GCA_900320065.1 uncultured Eubacteriales bacterium
CGCCGAACTCGCTTAAACGTTCTTTCGCCCGTTCTATCGCGTAATCGTCAAGGTCGGTCGCTATCACTTTTCCATCGGGCGCGCTTTTTTTAAGTATCTCGTATGTGTGTCCGCCGCCGCCCAGAGTGCCGTCGAAATATATTCCGCCGTTTTTGACGTTAAGAGCGTCTATACACTCTTTAAGCATCACCGAAACGTGTTTATATTCAGCCATTTTGCAAAGATTCCAAAGCGTCCGCAAGGTCGTCGAAGTTTACGTCGTTAAAGTATTCGTTCCAGTTCTCTTCACTCCATATCTCCACGCAGGTAGGACCTTTGAATACGGTTACGTTTTTGGTGATGTTCGCGTACTTTCTCAAATTCTCGGGTAAAAGGATTCTGCCCTGCTTGTCCTCTTCCGCTTCCCAAGTATTGTAGAGAATAAAACGCGCCGCCTTCAACTCTCTGTCGCGGTACGCGCTCACCTTTTTAAGGGATTCCTTTACTTCCGCCATCTGCTCTTTCGTGTAAACGTACAGACATTTACCCGTCCCGACGGTTATATAATAACCTTCGCCGAGTTCTTCGCGCAGTTTAGCCGGAATACGCATTCTGTTCTTCGCGTCGAGTTGATGCGAATAATTTTTACCGGCCATACGGACTTGTCCCCCTTTTTGTGATATTGAAATTGTAACACAAGTTTTGACCACTGTCAACCACTTTTTTGAAATTTTTTAAATTTTTTATTTTTTTTCTTCGCCGAAAATCATATCTTTAACCACCGAATTGTAAAATTCAAAATTTTCTTCGGAATTTTCGCCGATAAAATCGACAGTAAATTCCTTGTTTTTTCCGATAAGCCCGTTATCGCGGATAGTCTTTGCGAGCGCCTTTGCCGTTTCCCGCTCCCCCGAAATGATTTTTCGGGGGCAAAAGTGGTCGTTAAATTGATTTTTTACGAAAAAATAATGAGTGCATCCCAAAATCACGGTGTCGGGGCGCACGTCGGGGGCACATTCGGCGGTACTGCCCAAGTGCCGTTTTATATCTACCGCGCTTAAATCCGTTTTATTTTTTTCTATGTCGGCCGCCAAATCGGGTAGCGAAAAAAGAGTTAAATTTTCGTTCTTATAATACGAACATGTTACGGGGGTTGCGAACAGAAAAGTCGTTCCGCAACTTTCTCCTACGGGCGGATATACGCCGAAAATCGGAATTTTAAGCGTAGGCGCTACGAGCGGCAACACGCTTACCGACAGCGTGTTGCACCCGACTATCACCGCTTTAACGTTATATTTAAAAACGGCGTCGAGATTTTTCCTTAAAAGCGAATACAGTTCCCCTTTCGTTTTACTGCCGTAGGGCGCGTTCTTATTGTCGCCGAAATACAAAAACCGCTCTTCCTTTAAAAGCCTTGCCGCTTCCGCAAGAACGGCAAAACCACCTATCCCGCTATCCAAAATCGCTATATAACCGCTATTCATAGTTTATAAATATGTTTTGGCAGTCAAAAATAGTTAATTTTAACGACAAAACGGAAAATGTGGGTTAAATGTAGTTGCATTTACTTTATTTTTGTGTTAAAATGTTATTCGTTAAATTCAGTTTATTAAGGAGTGCATATAAAATGCCCAACATCAAGTCAGCGAAAAAGAGAGTTTTAGTCAATCAGAAAAAAACCGAACAGAATAAAAATATCCGTTCCGAAGTAAGAACGGAAATCAAAAAAATAGAAGCGCTTATCAAGGAAAATAAGTTTGAAGAAGCAAAGGCTCTTCTTCCCCACGCGTTCGCTTTGATAGATTCCGCCGCAAGCAAGAATATTATCCACGCTAACAACGCGGCGAACAAAAAATCAAGGCTCGCTAAAAAGATAGACGCTGCCGCTCCCGCGGTAGAAGCGCCCGTCCCCGCTAAAAAGAAAACGGCGAAGGTCGAAAAGGAAGAAGCCCCCGCTACCACTGAAACGGTAACCGAAACGCCGGCTGAAGAACCCGTTAAAAAGACGGTAAGAAAGCCCCGCGCTAAAAAGACCGAAGAACCGAAAGCGGAATAATTTTCGGCACAAGTTTATAAATTTAAAATTTAAGCCTTCGGCGAACGCCGAAGGCTTTTTTATCGTTTTTATTTTCCCTATTCTTTCGGAAGTCGTAGCGGTATCTTTTTAAATACGTATATTAAAAGCATAGCGATTCCGCCCGCGATAAAGATTATAGACTGCCATTGCGACGGATACAATCCTAAAATCACCGCGCCGCGCGCGTCGGTTCTGAAAAATTCTATTATTATACGCCATACTCCGTACGCAATAAGATACACCTGCATAGTTATATTATATCTGTTAAAGTAAAGATACGAAAGCACGGCAAACAGCGCGAACAGAAAAATCGACTCGTAAAGTTGCGTGGGAACGTAATAACCCCAAATCCCGTCGGAATGCATATAAAGCCCGCCGTGTCCCGCTTCGTGAGAAACGAACGCCCCGTGACAACAGCCCGCGCAAAGACATCCTATACGCCCGAAAGCGTGCGCTATCGTTATACAGCAAGGCGCGCACAGAAGAATTTTGTTGAATTCTCTCTTATGTAAACCTTCTTCCTCGCCCTTAAAGACGAATTTGCCGCCGACAAAGTATGCGATAAGAAATACCGCTGCACCCCCGACGAATCCGCCCATTGCCGTTATTCCGGAATGCGCGAAATCAAATTTGCCCGTTTCTATCCACTCGTAAACCGCCTGATACAGTTTCGCCGCGAGAAAACCCAGGGCTATCGAGATTATCGCTATCACGAAGATAAAGTCCTGAACTTTGCTCGGCATATTCTTCTTTTTGGTGTAAAGATAAAAAATGCCTAAACAAACGAGTATTCCGACCGCAATACACACGCCGTACATATATATTTTGAGTTCGTTGCCGAAAAGAGTAAACCGCAATATCGGATCAGGTAACATTTTCCTATCTCCTTGAATATTCTCATTTTATTTTACTTTATTTATCCGCTTTTGTCAACGTTTGTGGTATAATAACTTTATGCAGGTAAAATGCTTTAACCCCGTTATCGACGACGATTGCCGCGTTCTTATTCTCGGTTCTATGCCGAGCGTTATTTCGCGCAAAGTGGATTTTTACTACGGCAATCCGACGAACAGGTTTTGGAAAATACTCTCCGCTCTGTTCGGCGCGGACTTTACGACTATGACGAAGGAAGAAAAAACAGCGGCATTACTTGCCCGCCGTATCGCGCTTTTCGACGTGTTTTCCGTATGCGATATAAAGGGTTCGATGGACGGCAATATAAAAAACGCCGAATTTAACGATATTCCTTCCCTTATCCGCGGAACGGATATAAAAACGATATATATTACGTCGAAAAAGGCGTTTATTGCGTTTAACAAAAAATTCGGAGATTATTTTGCGGATATCGGCGTTAAAGTCGTTAATCTGCCTTCCACTTCGAGTGCGAACAGAAGCAAATTTAAAACCGACGCCGCGCTTTTTGCCGAGTGGCAAAAACTTTTCGTGTTATAAAACCGATTTTTACCATAAAAAAGCAACGCCCGATGGCGTTGCTTTTTTATGGCGGAGGCTGAGGGATTCGCAAGGAGCGCAGCGACGGAATAGCGATTGCTACGCGTAAACGTCAATCGCGTCCACATTTCGTTACCAGAAGCCGAAGCATATAAAAAAACACGAGCAGGGCGTAAGCCGGTGTCGTGTTTTTTGCTGTGGCGGAGGCTGAGGGATTCGAACCCCCGTGGGCTTGCACCCAAACGGTTTTCAAGACCGCCTCGTTATGACCGCTTCGATAAGCCTCCAAAAAATATTTTAATAAAAAACGCTTTAACATTATATTATAATTATCTATTAGTTTGCAAGCGTTTTTA
>ONQV01000082.1:0-589 GCA_900320065.1 uncultured Eubacteriales bacterium
TAAATTGCGGCAAAAAATCGATTTTAATCACGGGATTCTTAAGAGTTACCGTCTTGTCCGAAATTTTAAATACGGTATTCCCCGACACACCGTAATCGGTAAACAGCAAATCACCCGAAGCCTGTTTTATAAACGCATTTCCGTCGAAAAGCGCGACGGTCGCGTTGGATTTTATGCCTTTTAAGCCTTTTATCGGCGCTTTTTCGGTCTTTAACTGCACAAGGGACGGGAAGAGCGGCGAGAGTTTATGTCCGAAAGCCGTGGCGAGCGAGTAGCCTTGTCCGTCCGTTCCGAACTGTTTTGCCGCCTTACCGCCCGCGGCAAGCACGACGTTTTCGGCTTTTATTTTTTCGCCGTTTTCCGCAGAAACCGTAAAAACACCGTTCGTTTCGGTGATCTTATTCGCCTTAAAACCCGTTATTACGGTACAATTAGTGCCCGAAAGATACGCCCTTAAAATATCGAGAACGGAATTTGCCTGACGGGATACGGGATAAATTCTGCCGCTTTCGTCCTTTTCGGTGATTATACCGAGATTTTTCAGATATTCGGTTAGATTGATAAGTTTTGACTGCCCGATAAAAGCCCT
>ONQV01000082.1:606-4368 GCA_900320065.1 uncultured Eubacteriales bacterium
AAAGCGGGATCGCCCGAATAGTTTTCGGCGGAAATAAAAGCGTTGGTGAGATTGCCCTGTCCGTTACCGGTGGCGATAAGTTTTTTGCCGACTCTGTCGCTCCGTTCCAAAATAACGACGTCTTCGCCTTTTAAACGGTTTTCGCCGGACAAGAGTTCCGCGGCACAGAGTAATCCCGCGCTGCCGCCGCCGATTATCGCCGCTTTAAATATTCTATTCAAATGTTTGTTCTCCGTATGAATAATCAGAATAATATAGGAAAATTTTTAAATAAAATCAAAGAATTATTTTCAGAACATCTGCGGGTGTTTCGGCAAAAAGAGTGCCGCCTACCGCTTGAAGTTGCGCTTTCGTGCGATTGCCCCAAAGCGCGCATACACCCT
Organism: uncultured Eubacteriales bacterium; assembly: GCA_900320065.1. Taxonomy (GTDB): domain Bacteria; phylum Bacillota; class Clostridia; order Christensenellales; family Borkfalkiaceae; genus UBA1259. Next base: position 990 of record ONQV01000082.1, read on the forward strand.
TGACCTTAGCGTTTATTGCCGCTAAAACGTCCGTTTCGCCGTCGCCGACGAGATATGCGTTTTCGGGCTTTACGCCGAGTTCGTTTAAGACGAAAAGTACACCCGAAGGGTCGGGCTTACACTTTATCTTTTCGCTCTGCCCGCCGATAAAATCGAAACCGAGCCCCTGTAAATACTTTTCCGCAACTTTATCGGTCGAGTGTTGGGGCTTGTTGGAAAGCACGGCGAGTTTATATCCGCGTTTTTTAAGTTCCGAAACGACTTCCTTTATCCCGCCGAAAAGTTTGGTTTTAGGACTACCCGAAGCGTTGTAAATGCGGTTATAGGTTTCGAGCCTTTTCATAAATTCTTCGTCGGAAAGTTTTTCGGGCAGCGCGTCGGCGATAAGTTTTTTAGCTCCGCTACCGATTATGGCGCGCACCCTTTCTCTGTCGATAGGCTTATAGCCGTATTCGTTAAGCATACCGTTTATGCTGTCGGCTATGTCGTCAAGGGTATCTAACAGCGTACCGTCAAGGTCGAAAAGCACCGCCTTGTCCATTTACATTTCCTCCACATAGTCGATACCTAAAAGAGTTAAAGCGTTAATGAGAACGGTCTTTACCGCGTCCGTTATCGCCAAACGGAAATTGCGCAGATTTTCGTCTTCGCACGCGATTTTGCAGTCTATATAAAATTTGCTGAACGCTTGCGCAAGGTCAATCGCGTATCTCGTAACGAACGACGGTTCGTATTTTTCCGCCGCGGATTTCACAACGTTCGGAAACTTTCCGAGTTCGGAAATTACGGCGTATTCCGATTCGCACATTTCGGGAACGGTAAACTCTTGCACCTTACCCGTTGCGCCCGCCTTTTTAAGCACGCTGAAACAGCGCGTTATCGTGTACTGAACGTACGGGCAGGTTTCGCCTTCAAAGGACAGCACCCTGTCGTAACTGAACACTATGTCTTTTATCTTATTGTTTGAAAGCGCACCGAATATTACCGCGCCCGTGCCGACGGCGCGCGCCACTTTGTCTTTATCTTTAAGCGCGGGGTTTTTCTCTTCAATGACCTTATACGCCTTTTCGACGGTTTTATTTATAACGTCTTCAAGCAGGACGACCTTGCCTTCACGCGTGCTCATAGAGCCGCTTTCCAAACTCACCATACCGTACGCAACGTGTATAAGGTCTTTCGCCCAAGGTTTTCCCATAAGTTCTATGACCTTGAAAAACTGCTTAAAGTGCAAATTCTGCTGGTATGCGACGACGTAAAGACACTTATCGAAATCGTAAGTGTTTTTGCGGTAGATAGCCGCGGCGATATCACGCGTTGCGTACAGGGAACTTCCGTCCGACTTTAAGATAAGACAGGGCGGCATACCGTATTCTTCTAAATCGACGATAGACGCACCGTCCGATACGGTCAGAAGATTTTTTTCTTTCAACTCTTCGACAACGGGCGCCATTTTGTCGTTGTAAAAACTTTCGCCCGCGTAAGAATCAAAAGTAACGTTAAGCATTTTATAGATTTTATCGACTTCTTCCAGCGTTATCTTTTTGAATAGGTCGAAAAGTTCGTTACTCTCTTTATCCCCTTGCTCGATAAGGTGGAAATAACGGCGCGCGTCGTCTTCCAAAGCGGGATTCGACTTCGCTTCTTCGTGGAATTTAACGTAAATGCGGGTCAGTTCTTTCAGCCTTCCCTTAATAACTTTTTCCCTATCGCTCCAAAGTTTATACGCGACTATAAGTTTTCCGAACTGCGTGCCGTAATCGCCGAGATGGTTGATGCCAACGACTTTATATCCGAGAAAACGGAAAATCTTGCAAAGCGCGCTGCCGATAACCGTAGTACTTAAATGCCCGATATGAAAAGGCTTCGCTATATTTATCGACGAATAGTCGATACAAATCGTTTTGCCAGCGCCGAAGTCCGCCGAACCGTAACGCGCGCCCTTTTCGGCAATTTCGGAAAGTAAGTTTTTCGCAAAGCCCCTGCGGTTTATCTTAAAATTAAGGTATCCCCCGACGGCGTTGCACTCGGTAATCACTTCGTCGGTAACGAAAACGGATTTCAGGTTTTCGGCAATCTTTACTGGGGAATTACGCAATATTTTTGCAAGGAAAAAACACGGCAAGGCGTAATCGCCGAGCGTGGTGTCCGGCGGCGTTTCTATATATCCCGCGACTGTTCCCGCGTCAAAGCCGTCTATATTCAATTTTTCCGCTATATATCGTTTGCAATCCATAAATTACTCCGTACCTAAAATATTTTAACATAAACGGGCGATAAAAAGCAAATTAAAAACTTGTTTTTTTCGGCAAATTGAATTATAATTGATATATAAAAATAAACGAACCTTGTTTTTGGAGAAAAAATTATGAAATTAGGCGTAGTCGGACTTCCGAACGTCGGCAAATCGACACTCTTTAACGCAATTACCAAAGCGGGCGCGGAATGCGCTAATTACCCCTTCTGTACCATAGAACCGAACGTCGGCATCGTCGCCGTGCCCGACGAAAGACTAAACGTTCTCGGCAAAATGTACAATACCAAAAAAATCACCCCCGCCGTCGTGGAATTCGTCGATATCGCGGGACTCGTTAAAGGTGCAAGCAAAGGCGAAGGACTCGGCAACAAGTTTTTAGCGAATATCCGCGAAACGGACGCTATTATTCACGTCGTCCGCTGTTTCGAAGACGAAAACGTTACCCACGTGGAAAACTCCGTCGACCCCCTGCGGGATATAGAAACGATAAACCTTGAACTTATTTTCGCCGATACCGAATCGGTATCTAAAAAACTCGACAAGGCAAATTCGCTTATAAAAACGGGCGATAAAAAATATAAAACCGAAGCGGAATTTTTACAAAGGCTTTACGACCATTTAAACTCGTTAAAGCCCGCGCGCACGCTCCCCTGCACCGATGAAGAAAAGGAATACTTAAACGGCTTGTTTTTGATTACGGCAAAACCCGTTATATATACCGCTAATATCGGCGAAAAGGATATGGGCAAAAAGCCCGAGAGTATTCCACTTGCCAGACAAGTTATCGAATACGCCAAAACCGAAAAAGCGGAATCCTTGGTTATCTGCGCGAAGACCGAAGCGCTCGACGAGTGGATGGCAAGCGGCGGGTCGAAAGCCCGGAGATCACCAGTGCACTGACTGCCGCGCAGGCGCCCGGCACCGAAAAAACTTCGATCCCGGCCTCCACGGCCTTCTGCACGAGCACCTCGCCCGGGTCGGAAATGCCTGGCGTCCCCGCGTCCGTAATGCAGGCGACCTTCGCGCCGTTTAGCATTTTTTCAACAAGCTCGTCCGCCTTATCGAAACGGTTAAATTCATGATACGCCGTCATCGGCGTGTGGATATCGAAATGATTCAGAAGTT
>ONQV01000086.1 GCA_900320065.1 uncultured Eubacteriales bacterium
AACATGTGATCGGTAAAATATTTGCCGAAGCCGAGTTTACTAAAATCCGGTTTGTCTTTTAATACTTTCGATTTTTCGATTTTGATTTCCATAACACTGCTCCTTTATTATTTAACGTTTTTTATTTTATTTGCCGCGTCTTCGCGCATTTTGTACTTTAATATCTTGCCCGCCGCATTCATCGGGAAAGTGTCCACAAAGTCGAAATATCTCGGTACTTTGTGCTTTGCGATATTCGCTACGCAAAAATCGCGGAGTTCTTTTTCCGTAAGCGTTTCCCCTTCCTTTACTATAACGAAAGCGTACGCTTCTTCGCCGTACTTTTCGTCGGGAACGCCGACTACCTGCACGTCGCTTACTTTCGGGTGGGTATATAAAAAGTCTTCTATTTCCTTGGGATAAAGATTTTCGCCGCCGCGGATTATCATATCTTTGAGTCTGCCCGTTATCCTGTAATTGCCTTCGGGCGTTTTTAGCGCTAAATCTCCCGTATGCAACCAACCTGCGGCGTCTATCGCCTGCGCCGTTTCTATCGGCATTTTATAATAACCTTTCATAAGATTATAGCCACGCGCCACGAATTCCCCTACGGTATTATAAGGCAATTCTTCGTTCGTTTCGGGATCGACTATCCTACACTCTATATTCGGAAGATTTCTGCCGACGGTGTTCACTCTGACGTCAAGGCTATCGTCCGTCGACGACATCGTGCACCCGGGGGACGCTTCCGTCTGCCCGTACACGATAGTGATTTCTTTCATATTCATTTTATCCACGACTTCCTGCATAACGGCGACGGGACAAGGGCTGCCCGCCATTATCCCCGTGCGCATATACGAAAAATCGGTCTTAGCGAAATCGGGGTGGGACAAAAGCCCTATAAACATCGTCGGAACGCCGTGGAAACAGGTGATCCGTTCCTGATTTATACATTGAAGAGCAGGCTTCGGCGAATAGTACGGCAACGGACAGATCGTAACGCCGTGCGTCATAGACGCCGTCATCGCAAGCACCATTCCGAAACAGTGGAACATAGGCACTTGTATCATCATACGGTCGGCGGTAGATAAATCCATCCTGTCGCCTATGCACTTGCCGTTGTTTACCACGTTGTAGTGCGTAAGCATAACGCCTTTCGGGAATCCCGTCGTGCCCGAAGTATATTGCATATTGCATACGTCGTGCACGTCCACGGAATTCGCAAGCACCGCGAGTTCTTCCTTCGATACGGTCTTTGCCCTATCCATAAACTCCGCGTAGGTAAGCGAGCCCGCTTGCTCGAAACCCACTGTTATAACGTTGCGCAAAAACGGCAGACGCTTGGAGTGCAACGGTTCGCCTTTTTTGAGCGTTTTGAGTTCGGGGCAAAGTTCGTTTATTATCCCTGCGTAATCGGAATCCCTATAACCTTTTATAAGCACGAGCGTATGAGTGTCCGATTGTTTTAAAAGATATTCCGCTTCGTGTATCTTATACGCCGTGTTCACGGTAACGAGTACCGCGCCTATCTTTATCGTAGCCCAGAAAGTAAGATACCATTCGGGAACGTTGGTCGCCCACATTGCGACGTGGTCGCCCTTTTTGACTCCCACGGACATAAGCGCGCGCGCCACAACGTCCACTTCGTCGCGAAATTCCGAATAAGTTCTCGTATAATCGAGAGTAGTGTATTTAAACGCTATCTGATCGGGAAATTCCTTTACGACGCGGTCGAGAACCTGCGGAAAAGTACAGTCGATAAGCGTTTCCTTTTCCCAGATATATTTGCCCGTACCCGCCTTGTTGTCGTAAAGTCCGCTACGCCACGAAGGCACGGGTTCAAACCCCGACATATAACCCGCAAACTGCGGCAACACTATTTCCGCGTCGCCAAGCCCTTCCAAAGCGTCGGGATAGAGTTCGAGCGAAATAAAGCCTTCGTAGTTTACCGAACGCAAGGTCGCAAACACGTCTTTAAGCGGCAATTCGCCTTCGCCGAGCAGACGGTAACTTACGCCCCCCGCGGTTTTCACGCTGTCCTTTATATGTATGTGTTTTATATGTTTGCCGAGATTTTTGACCGTTTTATCCGGACTTTCACCCGCAAGCGCGCAGGTGTGATGCACGTCCCACAGCGCGGAAAGATTGTCGCAGGCAAATTCCGACAGCATATCGGCAAGCCGCGAAGTGTCGGCGTATATTCCCATCGTTTCGACAAGCAAAGTTACGCCCGATTTTTCCGCCGCGGGAAGAACGCTGTTTATAACGTGTACCGCCGCCGCGCTTTCCGCGTTAAGATCGCCGCCCTTTGAATACGCGTGCAGTCTTATATATTTACAGCCAATATTCTTTGCAAAGGAAACAAGCGAAAGAATTTCTCCCGCATTTTTATCGTTGTTGCCGTCGGCAAGATTGCCTACCGCGTCTATACACGAAACGGTTACGCCGTATTCAAACAACTTCTTTTTGGTTCTTGCGACGTTGCTTTCCGCGAAAGGTTTTTCCGCGCCGAATAAGGGTGAAGAAACGTCGTGAAGTTCCAACCCGAAAATTTTATTTTCGGACAGAAGTTTCAAAAGTTCGTCAAAAGAGAGTTTCCACCCGTTTGTGGAAAAGGACAAATTCATCTTTTACTCTCCTCGTATACTATTTTATTTATCGCGCCGAGATACGCGCGTATCGAAGCGCCGATAATATCGGTTGAAATTCCCCTACCCGAATATATCACGCCGTTATAGCGCAGTTTTACTATCGCCTGCCCCATCGCTTCCTTGCCTTCGGTTATCGCCGAAAGGTCGAAATCGTCGAGTTCTATATGTCTGCCCGTTATCGCTTCGATCGCAAGGAAAGACGCGTCCACCGGCCCGTTACCGTAGGAAAGTCCGCTGTATTCCCTGCCGTCCTTTAACAGCGTGATACTCGACGTCGAAGTTAAAATATTGCTCGTATGTACGGAGAAATTGACAAGCGAATACGTTTCGGGAACTTGCAAAGCGTTCGCCGCGATTATCGCGTCGAGTTCTTTGGTGTTTACGTCTTTCTTTTCGGAAAGCCTGACAAACTCCGAATACACTTTTTTAAGGTCGTCCGCACCCAAATCGTAACCGCGTTTTTTGATTATCTTATTAAGCGCGGAAACGGTAAGGTCTTTCGACAGCGCTTCCGCCCGTTCGTCCGAAACGTTTGCCGCCGACCTTTCGCTTTTTACGGTGGCGAGTTCGGATATTGCCGAAACTATGCGTTTTATCGCCGTTTTATTTAAGTTCGTATCGAAACCGCGCTTTACGCCGATATTTTCCATAACCGCGGAAATTCTTTCTATAAACGGATACGCGTCCGTTTTTACCGCGGATACCTTAACCCCGTCCGCACCTG
>ONQV01000089.1 GCA_900320065.1 uncultured Eubacteriales bacterium
TTAAAAGAGGTGAAAAAATCGCTTCGGTTCGGGAGGTAAAACATGGAACCTAAGCAGTATAAAAATTACATAGCAGGCATTTATTTGAGATTAAGCCGCGACGACGAACGCGCAGGAGAATCGCTTTCTATCGAGAATCAAAAAATCCTTGTAACGAAGTATGTGAAAGAAAAAGGCTGGGAGATAAAAGACGTATACGTCGACGACGGCTATTCGGGTACGAATTTCGATCGTCCCGGAGTGAAACGCTTACTCGACGACGCGAAAGCGGGAGAAATCAATACGATTGTAGTAAAAGATTTGTCTCGTTTCGGCAGAAATTATATTCTTGTCGGACAGTATATCGATTACGTGTTTCCGTCGTTCGGAATACGATTTATCGCGATAGAGGACAGAATCGACACTGCGAGCAAAGATACGTCGGCAATGGATATGATGCCGATCATGAACGTTTTTAACGAGTGGCACTCGGCGAATACGAGTAAAAAAATCCGTGCGGTAAAATATTCCTGCGCGCAAGCAGGGAAATATCTTGCTTCGAAAGCGCCTTACGGTTATGTGAGAAAAGACGATAAAAACCATACGCCGATTATAGACGAAGAAGCGGCGCAGGTTGTAAGACGAATTTTTGAACGGCGAGCCAAAGGCGAAAGTGCGTATCGGATTGCTCTGGATTTGCAGGCGGACGGGATTTCATCTCCTGCCGTGTATGCCGAGCGCAAGTTCGGGAAAAAGGTTACGGGCGAGGGTCATAATTATTGGTCGCCCGCGGCTGTCAGAGGTATATTGGCGCAGCAACTTTACGTCGGAGATCTGGTTCAGCAGAGAGTGAAGCATATTTCTTACAAAAATAAGAAGGTCGTAAAAGTTCCTAAGGAAGAGCAAGTCATTATTCCGAATAATCACGAGCCGGTTATAAGCCGCGAACTGTGGAATAAGGTAAAAGAACTCGAAGCGACGGCGAGTACGGGTAAGATAACGAAAGAGCGGGTAACGCCCGCGCTTTCGGGAATTATGCGATGTTCAACGTGCGGCGCAACGATGGAATACCATAGAACGACAGGCGGCAGACATAAAAAACCTATCGTTACTTATGAATGCGGATTGCGGAATCGTTACGGCGCGGATAAATGCACGAAGCATTATATCAACGGGGACGTGATTCATAAAATCATACTCGACGATATACGAGCGAAAGCGAAAATCGTAGCCGAGGACGAAGAGGGTATTCGTAAAAGATTTATCAGACGGAACGCGATGCTTGCCGAACAGTCGGATAAAGAAACGGCAAAGGCAATAAAGATGAAAAGAGCGAGAATCGCCGCGCTGGACGATCTGATGAGCAAGGCATACGAAGATAAACTTTTAGGGAAGATGCCCGAAGAACTTTGTCTGAAATTTATCGACCGCTACCTTGCCGAGCAGGAGAATTTGCGAAAGGAAGTTTCCATGCTCGAAGCGGAACTGAGAAACGCAAAAGACATGCGGGAAAATATCGACGAATTTATGAGCCGCATTAAGAAGTATCTTGACGTAACGGTAATAACGCGCGAGATGATGCTGGAATTGTTCGACAAAATCATCATCGGCGAGAAAGAGCCACCGAACGGTGCGCCGCGGCTGATACAGCTCGTTTACAAAGTCGATATCGAATCGGTTTTATAAAAAAACAACAAAATACGCTCCGCGTAATTACTGTGTACCCCATAAAGTACTTACGCGGATAAATATAATCCTAAACAATTTGAGATTGTTGCGTTAGGTATTGTTGGTAGCATAGATTTTACGTCTAATAAAAAAATGGAAATATTAGACAAAGGCAAGCCTACGGGTAAATATACGTTTAATGCAAAAGGTACTTTATATAAAAAATACAATCCAACCGTCGATAAAAAACCGCCCGCTTTTCGTGATGTTGAAACGGGTGAATTGTATTCGAGTATTTACGCAAGAGTAATAATCAGGAGAAGAAAAAATGAAAATTAAACTTTATGAAATACTTATAAGAGATGTAGTTAAAAATTACGTTGATAATGCGGAAAACGGCGTTGTCGGTTATGACGGGAAATTAAATATTCGTCCTAAATATCAACGTGAATTTATCTATGGTGAAAAAGAGCGCAATGCGGTTATCGATACTATAAATAAAGGCTTTCCGCTTAATGTTATGTATTGGGTTAAAAACGAAGACGGAACTTTTGAAGTCCTTGACGGGCAACAACGGACTGTCAGTTTTTGTCAATATGTAAACAACGATTTTTCATTAAATAGCCGTAAATTCGGCAACCTTACCAAAACTGAACAAGATAGGATTTTAGATTATAAATTGCTTGTCTATTTTTGCGAAGGTAATGACGAAGAAAGGCTTGCGTGGTTTAGGGTTATAAATATTGCTGGCTTAAAACTTACCGAACAGGAATTACGGAACGCTAACTATACGGGAACTTGGCTTACAAGTGCAAAAGCGTATTTTAGTAAATCCAACTGCGTGGCAAGTCTTATGGCGAAAGGGTATTATAAAGCAGAAGTAAATAGACAGGGATTATTGGAACTTGCGTTAAAATGGATTTCCGCAAGAGATAATAAGCGTATCGAAGATTATATGTCCGAACACCAGCACGACGAAAATGCGGACGAATTATGGTTTTATTTTAAGAACGTTATTGATTGGGTGAAAGTTAAATTTAAAAATTATCGTCGTGAAATGTGCGGGCTGGATTGGGGACTAATGTATAACGAGTTTTCTTCGTTATCGCTTGATGCTAATAAATTAGAAGAAGAAATATCGCGTCTTATGCTTGATAGTGAAGTTGAAAACAAAAAGGGAATATATATGTATGTTTTATCCCGCAAATTAAAATATCTAAATTTACGACAGTTTGACGACGATATTAAACGTCAAAAGTACGAAACACAAAAAGGAATTTGCCCGCATTGTGTAAAAGAGCACCGTGAAAAAACGCATTACGAATATGAAGAAATGGAAGGCGACCACATAACGCCTTGGGTAGAAGGCGGCAAGACTACACTTGAAAACTGTCAAATGCTTTGTCGCGAGCATAATAGATTAAAGTCAAGTAAATAACATTATAAAGTGATCGGGGCGGCAAATTGCCGCCCCGTTAAAACTTTTATTTTAACTTAA
>ONQV01000092.1 GCA_900320065.1 uncultured Eubacteriales bacterium
GTTTCCGACCAGTCGAAATCGCGGGTAATGGAATAGGTCGGTATCGGATACTGGAATCCCCTGCCGTTAGCGTCGCCTTCTATCATTATTTCTATGAAGGCTTTGTTGACCATATCCATTTCTTTCTTACAGTCTTTATACTTAAACGGCATTTCCTTGCCGCCGACGATCGCGTTCATTTCCGCAAGGTCGTTCGGCACGGTCCAGTCGAGCGTAACGTTGGTAAACGGCGACTGCGTGCCCCATCTCGAAGGCGTGTTTACGCCGTAGATAAAGGACTGTATGCATTGTTTGACTTCTTTGTACGTAAGATTATCCGCTTTAACGAAAGGCGCAAGATACGTATCGAACGAAGAAAACGCTTGCGCACCTGCCCACTCGTTCTGCATGATGCCCAAAAAGTTGACCATCTGGTTGCAAAGCGTGGAAAGGTGAGCCGCGGGCGACGAAGTTATTTTCCCCGGAACACCGCCCAAACCTTCCTTGATAAGTTGTCTTAACGACCAGCCCGCGCAATAGCCGGTGAGCATGGAAAGGTCGTGAATATGAAGATCGGCGTTACGGTGCGCTTCGGCAATTTCTTCGTCGTAGACTTCGGAGAGCCAGTAGTTAGCGGTAACCGCACCGGAGTTGGAGAGAATAAGTCCGCCCACCGAATAGGTAACGGTGGAATTTTCCTTAACGCGCCAGTCGGCGACTTTCAGGTAATCGTCGACTACCTTTTTATAGTCGACTACGGTATGAGCGATATTACGGACCTTTTCGCGCTGTTTGCGGTAAAGAATATAACTTTTGGCAACCCCGACGTAGCCCGCCTGAATTAAAACGACTTCGACGCTGTCCTGAATATCTTCGACGGAAATAACGTTGTCCTTTATTTTTTCGGAAAAATTCGCGGTAACGCGAAGGGTGAGCATATTCAATATATCCGCGGTATAATTTACCTGATTTGCGTTGAACGCCTTGGAAATCGCCGTAGATATTTTACTCATATCGAATTCAACTAATTTGCCGTCTCTCTTTTTTACCTGAAACATTTTTCTCTCCTTCTTCCTGTGTTTTTATCGTTAAAAGCGGTAGTGTTTTTACTATACCATAACGCACAATCAAAGTCAATAGTTTTCACAATATTTTGTAAAAAATTTTTTGTCTTACCACAAGATGTTGTGGTAAGACAAAAAAAGCACCCTTTCGCGGTTTTGTTGCGAAAGGGTGCTTTTTTAATTGTTTTTCGTTAATCAGATGTCAAGAATACGGAAGATCGACTTATTCATAATCATGAAGATCAAGTCGAGAACCCAGATAAGCCATCCGCCGAAAATACGGATAATGCCCGCAACGATTTTACCTTCCTGAAATCTGGTGATGATACCACAGATCCAAGCGGTAAAAGGAATAATCGCGAGAATCAAACTTACGATCCAATCCAATCCGAAATAGTCTTTCTTTTGAGCCATAACGACACCTCCCAAATGAAAATTTTATTATTATCATTATTATACATTATATTTATGCTTGTTGTAAACAAAAATCGAAAATTTTTAAAATATTATTTTTTTGTTAAAAGCGCTTATTCGTTTGCATTTTTTTTAAAAGTATATTAAAATATTTGTTAGGCTTTGTATATACGTCCATAATTTAAAAACTAACTTAATCGTTTGCAAATACGGAGAGATGTCAGAGTGGTCTTTCGCCATATGACGGACAGGCTTTGACGGGCAAAGTTCTGACAGGGGCCCCGCCTGCGGGGTATGGCAGTACCATTCCCCACGGTCTATTTAATAACGAAAAAATTTAATAAGTTGAAAATACGGAGAGATGTCAGAGTGGTCTAACGTGCCCGCTTGGAAAGCGAGTATACCGAAAGGTATCGGAGGTTCGAATCCTCTTCTCTCCGCCAAAACACTATATATTGTAGGTTTATTTAGTTGATAAACGCAATATATAGTGTTTTATTTTCCGAAAAAATCGACTTTTTGGGGAAAATTTGGTGAAATAGGCACCCCCCGCCAAAAGTTAGTCCGGACTTACCCCAGTCCGGGTAGGGTATCGGATGTTAGTCTGTCGTCGATCGGTCGGTCGTTCGATTCAGTCGACGTGCATTGAACCCGAAAGAAAATAGGCACTTGTTAAGCGGTACTCATGCAGCTACTCACGCAGTCTAACCGGATCCGGTTTTATTTTTTGTCTAGATCGATAAAAAAACAATTATCTAAAAAAGCAGTCCGGCACACATTGCAATATTTATAAAATCATTTTTTGTTTTCGGTTTAATTCTTATTAATTCAAATCCCATTATTCAGATATTTTTCTTTTTGTTGTGTCGATTCTGGTATACCAAAAATACAAAAAACAGGTGTAAATGGTCGAAAATAATATTTTTTTGGGCGATTTTGTTAACAAAAGTGTGTTTTTATGAGGTACACTGAACACAGTTAAAGGAAGTACACAGAACACAGTTAATTTTCAAACAACACATTAAGAAAGGAAATCAAAACAATGAAAAAAGCAGAACAGGCAGAAAAAGAAGATAAAGCCATGAAAGAAGAACAAAAAGATGTCAATGTCAACACATTGACAGAAGAAAACATCACGGCATACTTGCCAGCGTTACTTATGAGCCTTGCTAATGATAAACACAATTCAAGCGCAATCATGGCGGCAGGCGTTGAAGCTGGAATTATAAAACCCGTTCAGTTACTGGAATATTTACAGACCGGAAAAATGCCTGCTGTACATACTTTCGACGTATGGAAAAACGCCGGTTACAGAGTAAAAAAAGGTGAAAAAGCAGCGTTTCAGGCCCGGATCTGGAAATATACAGAAAAAGTAAAAACAGAAACAGAAGAAGAACAGGCAAAAGAAACAGAAGAAAAGAAAGGCCATGACTTTATCAAAAAGACTGCATATTTCTTTACTGCTTCAATAGTAGATTTTTTCAGAGATAATATCTTTTGAATTAATTTATCTATTTT
>ONQV01000072.1 GCA_900320065.1 uncultured Eubacteriales bacterium
ATTTTTTGCGGCATAACGTGATACCGAAAATCAAGGAAGTTTTCCCCGAAGCGGAAAAAAGCGTTTTAAGGCTTTCGGAAACGCTTAAAGAAGAAAGCGAATTTTTGGACACTCTTGCAAAAGAAACGCTGACAAGTCGCGACGGTAGTTTTTATATTCCGACCGATACGCCGAAGGCGGTTATGGCGCGGGCGGTGATTATCGCGCTTAAAAATCTCGGGCTCGTCCGCGATTACGAAAAGACACACGTCGACGACGTATGCGCGCTTACGGAAAAGGAAAACGGCAAAACCGTTTCCCTGCCGCTCGGCATAAAAGCGGCGAAAGAGTACAATAGAATAACGATATTTAAAGACCGTGCCTGCGAAGACGAAACCGTCGCCGTTCCTTTTACAACGGGACTGCACGCGCTGAACGGGCGGACGATAAGCGTTTTGCCGTGCGGCAAAATATCTGACGAAGAACTTAAAAAAGGGTTTTACGCCGACCTTGACAAAATTCCGGACGGCGCGGAAATCCGCTTCCGCAAAAAGGGCGACCGCTTTACCAAATTCGGCGGCGGAACGAAAAGTCTTTCGGACTATTTCACCGATAAGAAAATCCCGCTTAAAGACAGGGACGGAATTTTGCTCGTTGCGGATAAAAGCGACGTGCTTATTATAAACGGCGTTGCCGTTTCGGACAAAGTAAGAGTTGACAAGAATACTGAAAATATTGTACAATTTTCATAACACAAAGGACAAGGTATGGATAATTACAGAATATTATTGAGTCAGGAAACCATTGAAAAACGCGTAAAAGAACTCGGCGAAGAGATCACCCGCGACTACCGCGACAAAAAACCCGTCGTGATATGTATGCTTAAAGGCGCGGTCTATTTCTTTGCGGATTTAACGAAAAACATAAAACTCCCGCTGATGCTGGACTTCGCAAGGCTTTCGAGTTACAGAAACGGGACGACCAGCGGACAGATGGAACTCATCTACGACATAACGGCGAAGATAGAAGGGCGGGACGTAATTCTCGTCGAAGATATAGTCGACAGCGGCAAAACGCTCGCGTACTTTATAGAACTTTTGAAAAAGCGTAACCCCGCGTCGGTAAAAATCTGCGCTTTCCTTGATAAAAAGGAACGGCGCGAAGTGGATATAAAGGTCGATTACGTGGGATTCGATATCCCCTGCGGGTTCGTTATAGGCTACGGCTTAGACTATGCGGAAAAGTACCGCGAATTTCCCTTCCTTGCGGAAATAATCGACCCGTCGAAATTATAAAATAAAACAAATCCGTATCACGCCGCGCAAATTTTTGCGAGGCGTGATAAAATGGTGCGAAAATGAAAAAAGTTATCGAAATCAAAAATCTTAAAAAGCGCTTCGGCGAAGTCAAAGCGGTGGACGACGTTTCTTTTTCCGTTGAAGAAGGCGAATTGTTTGCCTTTCTCGGATTAAACGGCGCAGGCAAATCCACCACTATAAATATTATATGCGGCGTTTACGAAAAAGACGACGGCGAAGTTCTCGTCGACGGAATAAGCGTAACCGATAAGACGAACGACTATAAGTCAAAACTGGGCGTAGTGTTTCAAGAATCGGCGTTAGATAAAAAGTTATCCGTTAAAGACAATCTCGAAAGCCGCGCGGCTCTTTACGGCATATTCGGCGAAAAGTTTGAAAAACGGTTTGACGAAGTGGACCATCTTTTACACGTCAAAGAATTCAAAAACAAACCCGTTGAAAAGTTATCGGGCGGGCAGCGCAGACGCGCCGATATTGCAAGAGCGATAATCCATAATCCTAAAATCTTGATTTTGGACGAACCGACGACGGGACTTGACCCGCAAACAAGAAGTTACGTATGGAAAACTCTCGACTACCTTCGGAAAACTTTTAACACGACCGTGTTTTTGACCACGCATTATATGGAAGAAGCCGCAGACGCTAATAATATCGTTATTTTGGACTGTGGAAAAATCGTCGCGCAAGGCACGCCTTTAAGCCTTAAAAACAAATACACGGGCGACTTTATAAGACTTTACGGCGTTGATGAGAATTTAATTAAAAATATGGGCGTTAAATACGATATTCTGCCCGAAGGCTTTAAAATCGAAGTAAAAAACACGGAAGAAGCGACAAAACTGATTTTAAGATATCCCGACGTTTTCAAGGATTACGAAATAACGAAAGGCAGAATAGACGACGTGTTCTTATCCGTAACCGGCAAAAAACTCGAAGAGGTGAACAAATGACGCAATTTTTCAAGTTGGTCAAAAGAAACGTAAAATTATTTTTCAAAGACAAAGGCTTGTTTTTCACTTCTTTGATAACTCCCCTTATCCTTCTCGTGCTTTACGGCACTTTTTTGGGAAATATATTCAAAGACAGTTACGTTCAATCCGTTCCCGAAGACGTAAATATCCCTGCGCGAATAATCGCGGGGCTCGTAAGCGGACAATTGTTTGCGTCCATCCTTGCCGTTTCCTGCGTAACGGTGGCGTTTTGTTCAAATATGCTTATGGTTCAGGATAAAATTACGGGAGTAAGAAAAGACCTGCTTATATCCCCGCTTAACAAGCATACTCTTGCGCTTTCTTATTTTGCCGCCACGTTTATCACCACGCTTACCGTCTGTTTTTTCGCTTGCGCAATATGCTTTGTTTACACGGCGGTCGTCGGCTGGTATTTTTCGGCGGCGGACGTATTGCTTATACTCGTTGACGTCGTCGTTCTAACGCTTTTCGGTACACTGCTTTCAAGTATCGTGAACGGTTTTTTGGAAACGCAAGGGCAACTCTCCGCGGTGGGGACAATCGTCAGTTCGGTTTACGGTTTTATAAGCGGCGCATATATGCCCGTTGCAACTTTCGGTAAAGGTCTTCAATACGTTCTTACGTTTTTACCGAGCACCTACGGAACGTCCTTGATCAAAAATCATACTATGCGCGGCGCGCTCTCCGCACTTGCCGACGCAGGTATGCCGACGGAAGCGGTAAGCGAAATAAAAAAGTTCAACGATCTAAACCTTTCCTTTTTCGGAAATGACGTAAGCGTTTTGGCAATGTTCGGAATTCTTTTGGGTACGGTGATACTCCTTCTAGGAATTTACGTTTTGATAAATTTACCGCGAAATAAAAAGCCGAAATCCGACAACAACAAAAACATATAACGGGTTTTACGCCGCGGGCAAATTTTGCCCGCGGCGTAAAATATATAAAGGAGAATTTATGGGTATTCGCTTTTTGCTTTTACTTCCTTATTCCGACCGATTTAAGTTTTATCGGAACGTATCCCGATTTCAAAATCCCGTCGCCCGAAACTTCCGCTTCTCCGTTGTAAAAAATCTCGAATTTTGCCGCGGCTAAAACGCTGTCCCGTTCCAAGCCGAGTTCTTGCGCGCCCGAAAAACTAAACTTTTTATCACCGGAAATCACCGTTACGTCTTTGCTCCTTTTACCGCATACCGCGTTGCTTCTGGTTTGCACCGCTCCGCGTTTAATAAACTCTTCGTCGGGCAGTCCGTAAACCGCCGAGCCGTCCGCCACCAACGCGTTGTTTTCAAACACGGCGGAAAGGTGCATTTCCCCGCGCGTTATTCTGCAAAGTTCCGCGCCCGCTCTCGCAAACAGATTGTTTTTAACGACGTTCATTTTACCGTAATGCTGATGAAAACAGTTTTCGGAACAATCGTAACAGACGTTGTTTTGTACAGTTACGTACGAACAGCCTTCGTCGGTATATATCGCCCAACCGCCGTATTCGCGCGCCTTCACGTTATATATAAGGTTGTTATAAACTTTCGTTCCCTGTTGCTCGCCAAGAAGATACACTCCGCCCATATCGGACAGAACCCCTTTTCCGATATCGTAAATTTTATTATAGGCGATATAATTGTTTTTCGTTACGCTTTCCTTATATCCCCATACCCAGCCGACCGAAATTCCCGAATAGTATAAATCGTGTATTTCGTTGTGCGTTATTTGATTATCGTAGGCGTGCCCTATCAGTATCCCGCACGCAGCCATATATCTTTTGCCGCAACCCGTAATTTCGCATTCAGAAATTTTTACCGAGTGCGTTCTTGCTTCTTCTTTGCCCGAAAAATCCGCCCCGCTTACTTTTATTCCGCCCGCGCCGCCGTCGGTAAACGTGCTTTTAGATATACGGATATTCGCGCAACCTTCCGAAACGCATACCCCGTAGAGCCCGTAACGCGTGAATTTACAGCCCGTTATAAAACAGTTTTCCGCGTACTCCATTTCAATAGCGCCGCCCGCGCTCGCCGCCGCCTGTCCGTCGGACGCGACGGGCAGTCCGTCGTCGCGGAAAATCTGTCTGTCGCCGCGCGTGTATGCGAAAGTAATATTCTTGAACGTAAGGTTTTTCACTTTATTTTCGGGCGTGCCTTTTATGCCGATAAGCCTGTGAAGGTGCGGAACGTAAAACGACGCGTCGGCGCTTTCGCCGTCAACGGGCATATAATAAGCCCTCCCCTCTTTTTCGTCCGAATACCACCGTCCCTTTTGCCCGAAAGCCTTTTTCACGTTGGTAAGATAATAAACAGCCTCGGTCTTTTCGCCGTAAATGCCGTACCGCGAGTGCTCTTTCATTACGAGTTTACCCGTCGTTTTTTCGTAACTCTCCACGGCGGTATGTTCGTCCACCCAATAATGCAG
>ONQV01000096.1 GCA_900320065.1 uncultured Eubacteriales bacterium
TTTTTGAACGGTATGCGTTGCATATGTTCGAGCCCCGAAAAAATCATACGAGCGACCCAGAAGAAAATTATATCGTAACCCGTTACGAGCACGTCGGTAGGATAGAAATATTTTAAATCTTCGGTCATTTCGGGGTATCCGAGCGTAGAGAACGGCCACAGCGCCGAAGAAAACCACGTATCGAGCACGTCTTCGTCCTGACGAATATGCGTACCGCCACATTTCGGACAAGCCTTGACGTCGCTTTTTGATATCGTCATTTCGCCGCAGTCATCACAGTAATAAGCGGGAATCCTATGCCCCCACCAGAGTTGGCGGGATATGCACCAGTCTTTGACGTTTTCCATCCAGTTGAAATATATTTTGGAAAATCTTTCGGGCGTAAACTTAACGCTCTTTTTTCTTACCACGTCAATAGCGGGTTTAGCAAGCGGCTCCATTTTTACGAACCACTGCTTGGAAACGATAGGTTCGACGGTATGATGGCATCTGTAACAATGCCCGACGTTATGCGTAAGCGGTTCGATTTTTACAAGCGCACCGATGGCTTTTAATTCTTCAACTACTTTTCCGCGACAGTCCATTGCGGACATACCGTTATACGCTCCCGCGTTTCCGTTCATAGTTCCGTCGTCGTTC
The DNA here is from genome assembly GCA_900320065.1 of uncultured Eubacteriales bacterium. Taxonomy (GTDB): domain Bacteria; phylum Bacillota; class Clostridia; order Christensenellales; family Borkfalkiaceae; genus UBA1259. The sequence continues at coordinate 640 of ONQV01000096.1, forward strand.
AAAACTTTTACAACGGGAAGATTATGACGAAGTCCTACTTCAAAGTCGTTCGGGTCGTGTGCGGGCGTAATTTTAACCGCGCCCGTACCGAATTCGAGTTCGACGTAATCGTCGTAAATTAGCGGAATTTCCTTATTGACTATGGGCAGAATAAGCGTTTTGCCTTCCATACCCTTGTAGCGTTTATCTTTCGGATTGACCGCCACCGCAGTGTCGCCGAACATGGTTTCGGGACGAGAAGTCGCCACCGTTACGTACTCGTCGGAATCCTTGATTTTATATCTTATATACCAAAGGCTGCTGTTTTCTTCGACGTATTCGACTTCGGCGTCGGAAAGTGCGGTCTTACAGTCGGGACACCAGTTTATTATCCTATCGCCCCTGTAAATAAGCCCCTTTTCGTAAAGGTTTACGAATACTTCCTTAACCGCGCGGGAACATCTTTCGTCCATAGTAAACGAAAGCCGCGACCAGTCGCACGAAGAACCGAGCAGTTTTAACTGTTCGATAATTCTCCCGCCGTATTTTTCCTTCCACGCCCAAGCGCGCTCCAAAAAACCGTCTCTTCCCACGTCTTTTTTGGTAAGTCCTTCTTTCGCCATCTGTTCAACGATTTTTACTTCGGTCGCGATAGACGCGTGATCCGTCCCGGGAAGCCACAACGCACTATATCCCTGCATCCTTTTGAATCTGATGAGAGTATCTTGAAGCGTTTCATCCAAAGCGTGCCCCATATGTAGTTGCCCCGTTATGTTGGGCGGCGGGATAACGATGGTAAAAGGCAGTTTGTCGGCGTCTATTTTCGCCTTAAAACAGCCTTCTTTTTCCCATCTTTCATAGATTTCTTTTTCAAATTCCGACGGATTGTAGGTTTTTGCCATTTCCATGACATTTTTCTCCTTTTGCATAACGGTTTATATTATACATTATTAAAAAGCGGTTGTCAATTAAAAGTTAAATCGTATCACATTTTATTGCGGTTTCATATAATACACTATAAAAATTTCAGGAGATAATTTTGATGAAAAAAATTCTACTAACAATTTTGGCAGGAATAATCGCTTTATGTCCTTTCGCGGGCTGCGGCAATTCGTCGGACGTAAAAACCATCGAACTCAACGAAGTTACGCACTCGGTTTTTTACGCGCCGCTTTATATAGCGATTGAAAACGGTTATTTTGAAGAAGAAAAAATAAAGGTAAATTTAACCAACGGCGGCGGAGCGGATAAATCAATGACCGCGCTTTTATCGGGCACGGCGGATATCGCTCTTATGGGTCCCGAAACGGTCGTTTACGTTTATAATCAGGGCAAAAAGGATGCTCCGAAGGTTTTCGGACAATTGACAAAAAGAGACGGTTCGTTCCTTGTTTCGAGAAACGCCGAACCCGATTTCAAATGGGAAGATTTGCGGGGCAAGGAAATTCTTGCGGGTAGAAAAGGCGGCGTTCCGGCTATGACTTTCGAGTATATGCTTAACGAACTCGGTCTTTATAACGGCACGGACGTAACGCTCAACTTCGACGTACAGTTCAACCTTATGACGAGCGCGTTTATAGGCGGAACCGCAGATTATTGCACGGTATTCGAACCGACCGCTTCGGAATACGAAAGCGCGGGCACTTGGCACATTGTCGGAAGCGTCGGCGAACAGAGCGGAGAGATACCCTACACTTCGTTTATAGCGCTCGACAGTTATATTTCGTCTAATCAGGACACGGTAAAAGGTTTCTTACGCGCGCTGAAAAAAGCGTTTGAATTCCTTAACACTCATACGGAAAAAGAAGTTGCGGAAGCGATAGTCAAACAATTCCCTTCCACAACCATCACCGCACTCGAAGCGTCCGTAAAGAGTTATAAAAAAATCGACGCTTGGCAAAAGGATATGACGGCAACCGAAAAGAGTTTTGAGAGATTACAGAAAATTATGATAAATGCGGGCGAACTTAAAGAAAGCGTGCCTTTCGATAAACTTGTAAACAATACGTTCGTTAAAGAAATCTTTTCATAAAAACATAATTTTTACGGTAGGATGAAAAATGGAAAAACTTTTGGAAATAAATAACGTTTCGCTTAACTATCAAACGCCGAAAGACGAGATAACCGCAATAAAAGACCTGTCGTTTTACTGTAATAAGGGCGATTTTATGTCCATAATAGGACCGTCGGGTTGCGGAAAGACTACCGTTTTAT